>NZ_JQFA01000002.1:1921079-2241258 GCF_000763385.1 Leptolyngbya sp. KIOST-1 | reverse complement strand
CTCTTCCACGTTGGTGAGCAGGTCAGTGGGGTCGTCGATGAAGAGGTCGGCCTTGCCGTACTCGCCCCGCTCGGCCCGCTCCACCTGGCCGCCCAGCTGCTGAACCATCAGCTGCATGCCATAGCATACCCCCAGGACCGGAATCCCCAGCTCCCAGATGGCCGGGTCGCAGTGGGGGGCACCGTTGTCGTAGACCGAGTTGGGGCCGCCCGAAAGAATAATGCCCTTGGGGTTGAGCTGCTTGAGCTGCTCGGCGGTGGTGCGGTAAGAGAGCACCTCGGAGTACACCTCGGTCTCGCGGATGCGGCGGGCGATCAGCTCAGAGTACTGAGAGCCAAAGTCGAGGATGACGAGCATTTGGCGGTTGACCTCTGGCAGGGAATCTTCGCCAAGGTGGGCGGTGGGTTCGGTTTGAAGGGTCACGGGTTAAATCCTGAAGGTGATGGGCTCGGGGCATTAAACGCTAAACGAAAGAGCCTCAGCCTGGGGCCGAGGAGAGCAGGAAGAAGCCAGCGGTTCAGGGCGTTGGGATGGCCTTGATTGGTCGTTTGGCGGTCCTGGAGGAGGCTGATCAACGTCCAAATTCAGCCGTTCTGCAAGCGAGTAGCAATCGGTCGATGGAAAAACAGGGGTGTGGCCCTGGGGCAGCAGACGGAGGAGGTTGTATGCGGATGTTATGGACGTTTGATAAAAAGATATTCCTTCTAGTCTACCAAAACTTGATGGAACAGTACTTCAGCTAGTTGACTGCGGGCTACCACCTGGCGCTTGCGATCGAATACTATCGTCCCCACCGTCAGGGGCTGGGCCATGTGGGCGTGGACATAGGCGGCGGCCCGCTCGTCAATGCGATCGACCATATGCTGATAGACCCGATGGCTGAGGGATTCATCCGTTTGACGCAGAATCCCTAGCCCTGCCTCAACGGTTTTGGCCGCCAGAACGGACTGAATGACGGGCAACTCCGCCCCTACCGCCGCACAGCAGGCCGCCAGAATTTCCTGCCGTCCATCGGCGACGTGGTGGTGGGTGTGAAAAATGCCCCCGGCCAGCTTGACCAGCTTGCCGTGGTACCCCAGCAGGAGAACGCCAGCTAAGCCTAGCTGCCCCGCCTCGACCAGCATGGGCCCCAGCCAGTTGGCGGTTTTGACCCGGCGATCGCGATCGATCCCCAGCTTCACCGCCAGGTCCAGCCCGTTTTCGCCCAGGCAAAACACCAGGTGGCGGTACCGGCTGGCCTTGTCCCGCAAGATTTCGCGGGACTCGTCGAGCTGACCGGGGGCACTGAGGGGGGCCGAAATGCCCGAGGTGCCCAGCAGGGACAGCCCATCGACGACCCCAAAGGCCGCGTTGGAGGTGCGATCGCCCAGCGCGCGGCCCTGCGGCAAAATAATCGTCACCCGCAGGGTTTGGCCCTGGGGGACCAGCGGCCTCAGGTTGTGGACCATGACCTCCCTGGCGTAGCGGTAGATCGCTGGCGCACCCTCCTGGTCGATCTGGCGGCCAATGCCCTCGCCGCCGTCAATGTGGATAGGCTCTGGCTGGTCACCGCTGCCCCAGGCCACCACTGACCAGATCGGGGTGTGGCGGGTGAGGTCGAGGTTGTCGCCAGGGTCGCTGTGGGTGATCGCCAGCACGGAGCCATCGGGCAGCGGGGCCAGCTGAGCAATGGGAATGTCGGCGGGTTGGGGTGGGTTGAGCAGATCCAGGGTGACAGATTGGGGGCGATCGCCTGGGTTGAGCAGGTGCCGCAGGGCGGCGATCGCCCCGGCACAGGCAAACACCGGCAGGGTGTAGCCGGGACGCGGTGGTATGGATACGCCTTCTACCATCTATTTATCTAGCCCGATGCTATCTAAACTGATCCCAAACCGGCAGAGCTTTGACTGTTTCTACGGTCAGATCTACGTAGGTGACGGTTTCCGCCTCGCCCTCCACCGGATCTTCGCCAAAGTAGCCGCGATCGCCGTCGTGTTCGTGGGGGCCGCTGGCGATCGGCAGGTATCGCCCCGATCGCCGCGCTCGGTTAAAGGGCGACCCCCAGGCCCACCGCCAGCGCGACGGAAACAGCGCCGAGCCCACATTGTCGACCCAGTCCCCCTCGCCGTGGAGGTGGTAGACCTGCCCGGCCGCATCAAATCCCTCCTGCCCATCAAATACTCCGCCCACGGAGATCACCGTAATCGCCACCGGTAGCCACTGCTTCAGGTAGGGGGCTGCCCCCAGGGCCACCTGGGCACCGCCGCTGGTGCCCACCATTACGAGCTGAATGGGTGGATCGGCCTCCAGGTTGATGGCGGCGGCGGCGGTCATCCGCTCTGCGATCGCCGCCGCTGTGCCCCGGTTGTAGGCCTGGCCATAGCGGTTGTCGGCGGACAGCGCTATGCGCCACAGGTTGCGCGCCTGCAAGACCATGCGGGCGGGGTTGTCGCTAGTGCCAATGTCTTCGCTGACCTGCCAGAGCCAGCGAAAGAAGGGCTGCCCTCCTACATCGTCACTGGCGGCGGAGTAGGGAAACACATCCCGCACCACCACACAGTTTGGTACGGCGGCCTCCATCTCGTCTAAAAAGACCGCTTCGCCGTCGGCCAGGGCTGCGTCTGAGACATCGCCAACGCCGGTCAAAAAGACCAGGTAGCAGGGGGGGCCTGGGTCGCTGGTCACGGCGTCGTCGGCCAGGTCGGGTCGCTCGTCGGCCAGGCCGTTGCCATCCTGCAGCCACCAGGACAGGGTGCTAATCGGGGCGATCGTACCCCAGGCCAGAAAAAACAACCCCAGGGCCGTGAGCAGCTTGCTGGTGTCGCCTACCGCCCGCGCCGCCAGGTTAGACAAGAGAGTTTTCATGGTGGACCACCCCGGGGGTAGACTGGGCCAGGTAATCTAGATTACATCCCATGGCTCAGCGGCATTCTATCAGGTGGCTGCGGCAGGTTTTGCTCGACGCCCTCACCCTCAACCGAAATTTCTATGAGCACAGCCATCGCTACCCCGCCGCCAAACGCTATGCCCAGGGGATTGTGGCCCTGGCGGCAGTCTCCCACGGGCTGGGCAGCGGCCTGATCCTGCTGCTCTACCAGCCCTCGCTTCTGCAGCTTGGCCTTGGGGTACTGATCAACATTGCCAGCGTGGTCGCCGGGTATTACCTGTGGACCTACGCCATTTGGAAGCTCGACACCTACGTCAACCCGCCAGTGCCGCCCTACCGGGAACTGTTGATCCCAGTCGGGTTTGCCTACACGCCCCAAATTCTCAACCTGCTAACGGTGATCCCCCTGTTCGGCCGACCGATCACCCTGGCTCTGGCCGGGTGGACGCTGCTGGGGGCGATCGCCGCCGTGCGGGCCGGGCTCAATATCGACCTGTTTAGGGCGACCCTGCTGGCCGGGGTGGGCTTTACCCTGGTGCAGGTCGGCGTTGGACTGGTGCAGGAGGGCGTCCAGAACTGGGTTGTATCTTAACCAAGTTTAAGACGTTGTTGATTCCAGGTGTGAGGTCGTCCCTTGAACCTGAAGCTTTACCCTGCAATTTGCTTTTTACTCCTTTCTCTAAATCGACAGCCCGCTAAGCTAAACAGGGATGCCAGGGAAATCAATTTATTGTAAACATCTCTGTATCCATTAGAACGTTTTGAAACAGGATTTTCGGACAGCTAGTTGTACCAGTTTTTTCGATCTGATCTATTTAGTCAAATGTCTCATAAGTCAACACTCCGGACAGTTTTTGAGAGTCAACGGTAGCATACGGGTTTCAGCCCGCTTCCACAGTGGCTTAGTCAACGAGAAATCAAGGGTCTCAGAGATCGCTTGAAAAAGTGTCCGGACTATTGGTAAACGAGCAAGCACCGCGTTCGGCAAAAATGCCCAACACATTCCCGACCTTGTGATTCTGTAATCCTTTCTGGGAATTTTCATAACTAGTGCCATGTTTGCTTATCACAAAGGCCCCAGCCATGAAGATTTATCAAGTATTTGCCCTGGCTCTGTCAGTAAATCTAACGGTACCCCAGCTAGCCAAAGCGTTAGAAAGTCAATTGCCCGCTAGTGTTCCAGGCGTTGGACAAAAATTATCTCAAGTTGTAGATAGGGATTTAGAGAGTATTGCCGACGCTGAGCAGACTCTTACACCCAGCGTAGGACAAGCCCCCACGTCAGCTCTCGAAGCTCAAACCGTGGACACTCCCTCCATTGAGACCTTAGCCTCTCCCCCCACAATAAGGGGACGCTTTAACCTCGGGCATAATAGCTCAAGCGCTGGTGCCGATGGACTAACGCAATTTGGCGGGTTTGTACCCCTTTGGCAAGTTCCTGGTCACAATGTTGTTTTTCTAGAAGGCAGTCTCTTGCTGCAAAATAGCGGCAACCTGGGAGGCAATGCCGTGCTGGGCTATCGGCAACAACTGCCTGAGCAAAACCGCACGGTGGGAGGCTATGTTGCATTTGATAACCGCAACACCGGGCAAGCCTCCTTCAACCAACTGGGATTCGGGGTGGAAACGTTGGGCGAAACTTGGGATTTACGTCTTAATGCTTATCTACCGGTTGGCACCGCTCGTCAACTTATAGAGAGTCAAACTAGTACCTTAGGAGCGATGAGCGGGACGGCTAGATTTCAGGGTAATTCTCTATTTTTTGACACTGCTTTACAAAATCAGGTGACTAATACCTATCAGGCTGCCCTTGGAGGGATGGATATAGAAGTCGGGGGACGACTGCTACAGTTTGCCAATGGTGGTGATTTACGGGGATATATCAGTCCTTACTATCTCAGTGGCCCTGGAGTAAGCGGCACCTTTGGTATTAGAGGTCGACTCTCGGCGCAGCCAAGTCCAGGCCTAGAGCTAGGAATGGGCGTCCAGCACGACGAAGTCTTTGGTACTAACTTGCTAGGAAGCGTACGATTAAGTCTGCCGGGCGGGCCGGGCCGTAGCGCAGCATCTCCAGAAGAACAACAGGTTGCCCGTCTTGGTGCTCCCTTAGAAAGGTCATCCACCATCAAAGTGGACGTGCAAAATGAAGTGCTGGATAGTCAACTTATACAAGGAGAACCAATTCTGGCCCTCAACCCCGCTACAGGGCAACCATGGTTCTTCATTCATGTGGTCGGCGATGGCAATGGAGACGGCAGCATTGAAAGCCCCTTAGGTAACCTTTCTAATGCGGTTGCCGTCGCTCAGCCAGACGGTAATCACATTATTTATGTACGTGTAGGGAATGTGGCTTATCAGGGCAACTTGACTGTTCCTGACAATGTACGGCTGTGGTCAACTGGGCCTCAGCAACAGCTTGACATCGCAGGTTTGGGTTCAGTGAACTTACCAGAGTCTGGTGCTGGGGCGCTACCTGTGGTACTGGGGGAGTTAATCCCAGGCAATAGCTCTCAGGTCTTTGGATTTGTGGAGTTGATACCACTGGGTAATGTCACATTAAACGGGGCTATCCCAGCTTCTGATGCAAACTTAAGTAACCTGCAAGCACAACTCTCCAACAACGGTCAGCCTGTAAGTGCGTTAGAAACCTTTCTAGAGCTAGCGCCCGGCGAATTGAATGGCTTAGGGTTAGGCACAGTCACCCAAGGGTCAGCTCTAAAAATTCGCATAACGGCCCCTGTAGAAAGTACGGCAGCCTTTGGGTGGAACTTCTTAACGAGTGAAAGTACGCCTGAAGGATTTTACAACGACTTTTCCTTTGTTTCTGTTAGTGGCAATGCTCTGCAATCTCTAGCAGACACCAATTTTGGCACATTTACGCCTACCTCGGTTCCAGGCTTCAACGAAGAAACAGGGTCACAAACATTTTCCTTTGGAAGTAACTACCCCAATGGATTGACATTTAGCATTGGCGTTGTAGATGTTGGTGACACTAGTGTTCGGTCAGGGTTACTCCTTAATCAGACAAGCCCTGGATCTCCCTAAGTCGTCACCTATTTTACTGTCTTCCTAAGCAGAATCGAGTCGCTAACCCTCTCCCGTAATCGATAGGGCATCGACCCAGACGCGCGGGCACAAGCCGCCGGGGGTCACCTCCACCTCCGGTTCCACATGCACGATCGCCTTGAGCAGGTCGCAGAAGTCGCCCGCTACCGTAGCCGACTCCACGCTGGTGCGGGTTCCCCCATTCACCAGCCAGCCATCGAAGGGCAGCGAGAAGGAGCCTTGCAGCGCGTTCACCCCGGCGTGGAGCGCCTGCAGGTCGTCGATAAAAATCACGTTCTCGGCGTTCTCCAGGCTGAACTCGGCGCTGGCCTCGGCCCCCGGCAGTACGTGGTAGTAGCTGGGGCTGACCGACACCTTCGCGCCAATGCTGGCGTGGCCTGTAGGGCTGGTGCCCATGCGCTTGGCGGTACCGGCACTGTGCAAAAACTGGGTCAGCACGCCCTGCTCAATAATCGGCACCCGACGGGTGGGCGTGCCCTCGCCGTCAAAGGTTTCGGCGCTGACGTTTTCGGGGTGTAGCGCATCGTCGTACACCGACAGCAGGGGCGAGGCCACCACCTTGCCCAGGGAATCCGCCGTGGACAGGCTGCGGTTGTCCAGCACGCTCTGGGCGTTGTACATATTCGAGAACGCCCCCAGCAAGCTTAAAAACGCCTCGCCTGAGAACACGACCCGGTACTTGCCCGAGGCCACCTTGTTGTAGTCGAGGTGGCTGATGGTTTTCTCGGCGGCTTCTTTCAGGCAGCCCTCAATGTCGAGCAGAGGCAGGCCCCGATTCACCCGCATCGCCCCAGCAGAGCGGGGTTTGCGGCCCTCCTGCTCGGTTTTACTGTACAGGTACAGCGAGGCGTAGGAGCGGGCCTCGTGGCGCAGGGCTCCAGCGCTGTTGAGGTAAAAGCGATCGATGCTGCGCTGTGCCAGACCGTTGTAGGGCACGCTGGCGATTGCCGGATGCGCCCCCAGCAGCTGCTTCTCTACATCTACCAGGGTCGAAATCAAGTCGCCCACTGGGGCCGGGGGCACTGTCTCCACCTGCACGTCGGCAGTGGGGGCCACCGACTCAGGGCTAAAGTCGGGGATGTGGTCACTGACACCAAAGGCGCTGGCTTCCTGGGCGGTTTGCAGGGCCAGATCCATACCCAGGGGGTCGACATCGCTGGTGGAGGTCACCCCCACCTTGCCGTCCGGGTTCCACACCCGCACGATCACGCTGGAGCGATTCGAGGCCTTGACCTGCTTCGGGTCGCCCTTGTCAACCTGCACGCTGGTTTCGTCTACGGAAGACCCGTAGACGTCGTATTTGGAAATACCGAGTTTCTTGGCGCTAGATTCCGCGTAGGCGGCAATGTCTTGAATTGTAGGCATGGGGATGGATGATTAGGAGTGGAAGGGTGGAAGGGTGGATGGGCGAAGAAGTAAAAGGGTTAGGTGGTGGGTTGCTACAGGCGGCGAATCAACTTGTCGTACTCAGCATGGGTTGCCATCCAATTGTTCAAGATCGATGTCAACACCTGGACTGTCCTGGGCTGTCAATACTGAAACAAACGAGGTTTAAAGGGGACTAGTATTGGGACTGCTCCCGTCATGGTTTCTGCCTTCAATGTAATGGCGCAAGACGGAGTTAATTAGGGCTTTGTATTCACCGCCTTGAGCCTGAAACCACGACAACACCTCAGGCTCAATTTTGACGAGCTGACGCGCCTGGGCAGCAGGAACTCTCAGAGTAGCCTTCTCAAAAAACTCCTCTGTCAGGGGCGGAATATCGGAGTAATCAATTCCTTCATCATCTAGTGCCTCCAACGCTGCCCAGTTAGTACGCGAGATATTGCTCAAGTCTTTGCCGCTCATATCAATTTGCCCTTCGTGCTGAGATAATTCGAATCACGTCATTTTGCCGTTCTGTCCAAACCACAACAACTACACCGTTGCCAAGAAAGCCAATGCCGAACCAGCGATCTTCGCCATAATCAAACCGATCGTCTGGTTCAACTAGCATTGGCCCTTCAAACACGTCAGGGATGTCGGCAAAATCAATCTCGTGCTTGCGAATATTGTCTAAGTTCTTCGCCTCATCCCACTCGAACTGCATGAGAACCGATTGCCTACTCCTAACCTCCCTAACGACCGCCGACGGTGATTGAGTCCACCTTCAGGTGGGGCTGGCCGACAGTAACGTAGATGCTGCCGCTGATCGAGCCGCAGAAGCCCGCCGCCAGATCCAGGTCATTGGAGCACATGGAGATTTTGTCCATGATTTCGGTGGCTTCGCCAATTAGGGTGGCGCCCTTGAGCGGTTTGGTCACCTGGCCGTTTTCAATCAGGTAGGCTTCGGAGACGGCAAAGTTGAACTGACCGGTGGGACCAACGCTGCCGCCGCCCATCTGCTTGCAGTAGATGCCTTTTTCCACTGAGGCAAACAGCTCGTCCAGCGAGTAGTCGCCGGGGGCGATGTAGGTATTGCGCATGCGGCTGGCGGCGGCGTAGGTAAAGCTCTGGCGGCGCCCACTGCCCGTGCGGGGGTGGCCCGTGCGCATGGAACCAGCGCGATCGCTCAAAAAGTTTTTCAGCACGCCGTTCTCGATCAGCAGGGTGCGCTGGGCGGGCATCCCCTCGTCGTCCATATCGATAGTGCCGAAGGCGTCGGGGGAAATCCCCTCATCCCAGGCGGTGAGGTTTTCGTGGGCGATCTTCTGGCCCTTCTTGTCGATAAAGGGGGTGGTGCCCCGCTCGATCTGGGTGGTCTCCAGCAGGTGGCCGCAGGCTTCGTGGAAAATCACGCCGCCAAACTTGTTGGCCATGATCACGGGGTAGGTGCCCGACTCCACGTAGTCGGCATAGAGCATTTTGCCCGCCGACTCGGCCACATCCGCCGAGGCCGAGCGAAAGTCCCAATTGCGCAGAAAGGCCGGGTCACTGGTGTCCCCTGCCCGCTGGCCAATGGATGAGCGGTGCTCGCCGTCGGCGCACAGCAGGTTGTAGCCCACCGACTGGGTGAGGCGAATATCGCGGGCAAAGGTGCCGTCGCTGGCGGCCACCAGCACCTCCTGCCAGTCGCGGAAGTAGACGGCGCGGCGCGACTGCACGTGGCTGGCATCTTGGGCCAGGGCGGCATTGGCGGCCAGCAGCACGTCGCCCATTTCCTGCATCGAACTGCACTGGGCCAGCCAGTCGTCTTTGCCCTTGGCGGTGGCGTAGTCGCGCAACAGCTCCAGGTTGATTTCGGCCAGGTTGGCGTGGGGGCCGGGCAGGGACAGCCCCATGATCGCCAGCGCCTTGTCGAGGGCGGCCTTAAGCCCATTGAAAGTGAGGTCGTTGGTGCTGACGTAGCAGTCGGCCTTGCCCACAAACACCCGCACCCCGGCCCCGGTCACCAGGCGCGGCGAGAGGCTAGTGATGGCATCGTCTTCGGCCTGGCAGCTGATGTAGTTGTTGCGCTCTAGAAAAAACTCGACAAAGTCGGCCCCGGCAGAGCGGCCCAGGCCCAGCAGGCTAGATAGGGTGGCCTCCCAGGCGGCATCGAAGCGATCGCGGGGGGTAGAATAGTCGCGCTGGAGCAGGTCGTTGGTTTTGATCAAAGGAGTCGGTAAGGGTGCAACCGTCATGCCAAAGAATCCTTGTGGGGTGAGGGGAAATGCCAGTAGGACTTCCCCAGTCTAACAAACCCGGCCCAGGAAACCCGGCCCAGCAAACCGATGGGCATACGGTAAAACCCAACACAGCCACAATCGACCCTTGCCCCTGATACTTGTGGACAGATGAGCCAGGCTGGGTCAAAGGTGAATTTGTACGCCGCTGACTTACCTTTGGTTCTCTAACGGTATCTCTATCCCCCTAGAGAAATTAAAGAACGTTACTGTAATTCAGCCTCCACGGTCTATCTGAGAGGAGGCTGTGTTAGGATGTGTAAAACAAAAGATTAAGCAAAAATAAAGAAACCTTGCTTTTTCTTAGCTCTGCTCAACGTTGCTTGCCCCTTCCAGGCCACGGTCACAGTAGACCTGAACTTCGAAGCCAATCCTTTCACGTGCTCTTTAGACCACGGGCGGAGTGCCTACCAGCGGGCCACATATAGCGGTGGCTTGTACCCCGTGATCTCAACATGGAGGACTCTTCCTGTGGTTGTGCAAAATTCAGCCTCCTTTCCCTTAGCTGTTCGCCCCCAGGCTCCGATGGTGCTCGTAGTTGATGATGATGAGGACAGTCTCACGCTCATGGCCTACATTCTTGAGCAACTGTCCTGTGAAACCTGCTTCGTGGCCGATGGTCTTGCCGCTCTAATGGCCGCTCGCCAGCATCGCCCAAACTTGATTTTGTCGGATATTCACTTGCCCCAGGTGGATGGTTACGGCCTGATTCAACAACTCCGGGCCGATGCCCAGACCCAGGCCATTCCGGTGGTAGCGGTGACGGCCCTGGCCGGGCAGGAAAATCGCGATCGCATTCTCAGCGCTGGGTTCGATGGCTACATCAGTAAACCCTTTCTGATCCAACCCCTGGAGCATTTGATCAACCAGTTTATTGGTGTCCCCCAGGTAGCTGTTTAGCCCCGTCCCTTCTCACCTCGCCTGTACCTATAAAAAAGGCCGATCGTCACCAGGTGACGATCGGCCTTTCTCGTTACGCCTCCTTAGCCGCAGCGCGGACCTCCGGCGGTTCGGACAGAATAATTACTATACTGGTGCGCCCGGTGGTCAGGGTCGCATCGGTCAAAATATCGATCACCTGGCGATCGAGAATGGACTCCACCATTTCGATAATCTGGGGCCGGAGGGCCGTTGCCAGGTCACTCCTTACCTGTTCCGCCAGGTCCGTCTGTCCCTCGTCTAACAAGAGTTGCTCAGGTTTGGTGACCGAATCTTCGATGACAAATAGCAGCTTTTCTTCCAGAAGTTGGCAGGTAATTTTACCCGGGGTGTGATTGAGGTTTTCGCGGTACAACCGCTGGAACCGCTGAGTCAGCCTACGCTGAAGCTGACCCAGTGTCGGTAACAGAGCAGAGGGGGTGGTATCCATAGGGGTGCTTCGGAATTTGACAACCGAGCCTAAGTCTTCAAATCTTGAGAGTTATGAACGGTTGTGAAATTATTTAACCACGACTCCAGGGAACGCAGCGAACTAAAATTTGAGCAGCCCTAGGAGATGTTATCCATAGCCTTTAATTGCCCCCTCAGGTATTGCAGCCCCTAGCCTGCCTGTTGGGTCGGGCGTGGCAAGGCTGGATATACCGGGCTTTTGGCCAGAACTGACGACACACCCTAGGTCACCAGGCCCGAACGCAGCGCCCGCACGGCGGCCTTGGTGCGATCGTCCACCCCCAGCTTGTTGAGAATGCTGCGTACGTGGGTTTTGACCGTGCCCACGGTGATGTAGGAGCGCTCCGCAATCTCGGCGTTGCTGCACCCGCCGACAATCAGCTCGAGAATTTCTAGCTCGCGCTCCGTCAGCGGATACGATTCTAAGATTTGCTCAAACTCAGGCTCTACAGCCTCAATGGAGACGGTGCGGTTGGCGGCGGCCAGCGTCCCAGCGGGGGTTTTGCGCACCTGGCGCAGCACGACGCTGGCCACAGCGGGGTCAATCCAGGAGTTGCCCTCATTGGTCTCCCGCACGGCCACAATCAGGTCGTCGAGTTCGGTCTGCTTCATGCAGTAGGAGTCAGCCCCGGCCGCAAAGGCGGCCATTACGGCGGCTTCGCTGTCGTGCATGGTCAGCATCAGGACACGGGTGGGAGACTCGTCGAGGTCGCCCTGGGACTGGCGCAACCGCTCCACCAGTTCAATGCCGTCAATGTCGGGCAGGCCGATGTCGACAATGGCAATGTCTGGGTGCTCGGTTTCAAGCAAGCTGAGGCCGCGAGCCCCGTTGGCGGCTTCGCCGACTACGGTCATCCCAGGTACCCGCTGTAGAGCGGCCTTGAGGCCTAGGCGCGTGAGGTCGTGATCTTCAATGAGTACAATGCGAATATCTGTCATAGGTAGCCCCCTATGTGAGGCATTAAGAAAAGAGGCATTAAAAAAACCGGCGGGCCATCTATCGCCCGAAGTGAATTGATTATGCGTCAACCTACAGGGTCTAGCACGTATCCTCAGGCTGACCTAGCGTGCCTCCAGCCTCTATCTGAGGATAGACTCTACGCTACTTATGGTCATGATATGCCAAGAGGGTGGACAACGCGCTGACTCTCTTAGCGGTCAAATCCCTCCCTTTAGATAAGGTGGTGCCATGGTTGAATACTGGCAGTCTCTGCTGTCGGGGCCGTTTATTCCCCACGGGCACTGCTACCTGTGGCGGCCTGGTCTGGTGTGGCTCCATCTTTTGTCAGACGCCCTGGTGGCGCTGTCCTACTGGATGATTGCCGGGGCGCTGGTGTACTTCGTCCAGCGACGGCCCGACGTACCCTTCAAGCCCCTGTTCTGGCTATTTGCCATCTTCATTGGTGCCTGCGGCACCACTCACCTCTTTGAGGTGTGGACGCTGTGGTTCCCGACCTACTGGATATCTGGTGGGATGAAGGCGGTGACAGCGCTGGTGTCGCTCTACACGGCCCTGGAGCTTGTCCCCCGGGTGCCGATGGCCCTGGCGCTACCCAACCTGACCCAGCTGATGGACATGAACCAGGCGCTGCAGAGCGAGATTAGCGATCGCACGCAGGCCGAAACCAGCCTGCGGGCCGCCGAACAGGAGGTCAGGCAGCTCAACCAGACCCTGGAGGACCGGGTGCAGCGCCGCACCGCTCAGCTGGAGGAGGCCAAGCAGCAGATTGAGGCGTTGCTGGAGCAGGAACGGCGCGATCGCACCACCCTGCAGCAGGCCAAAGACGACCTGCAGGATACCGCCGAGCGCCTCAATCTGGCCCTCAGCGCCGCCCAGATGGGCACCTGGGACTGGCAGCTCGACAGCGGCACCCAGATCTGGTCGCCCCAGACCGAGCGGATTCTGGGGCTTGAACCGGGCACCATGCCTCATAGGGCTGAGGTCTGGGCGGAGCGGGTGCACTCCGATGACCTGCCCACCATAGAGGCGATACTCCAGGAGGCGATCGCCACCCAATCCGAGTTTGCGGGGCAGTACCGGCTGCGCTGGCCCAACGACACCTGGCATTGGGTCAGCGCCTACGGGCGGGTAGTAGATGTCAAAGACGGGCGCAGCCAGCGCATGGTCGGGGTAGTGCAGGACATCACCGCCGCCAAGCAGGCCGAGCTTGACCTGCGGGCCAGTGAACGGCGGTTTCGAGCGGTGTTTGAGCAGGCCGCCGTGGGGATGGCACGGCTCAACTGGCAGGGGGAGTGGATACAGGTCAACCAAAAGTTTTGCGATATTTTGGGCTACCAGCCCGAAGAAATTATTAATCGTTCCTTCCAGTCCATGACCTACGAGGGCGACAGGGTTAAGGACGAGTACTACTACCATCAGCTGCTCACCGAGCACACCCCCTGCCAGTTTGAAAAGCGCTACCTGCGCAAAGACGGTACCCCTCTGTGGACCCTGGTGACCGCCTCCGTCGAAAGTGATGACACCGATCGCCCCTCAGCGTTTATTGCCATCGTTGAAGACATTGAGGACCGCAAGGCCGCCCGCGAAGAGCTCATGCGCCGAGCCGATGAAATGGCCAACACCAACCTGGTCCTGGCCCACACCACCGCCATGCTGGAGCAGCGCAATGCCGAACTCGACCAGTTTGCCTACGTCGCCTCCCACGACCTCAAGGCTCCCCTGCGCGCCATCTCCAACCTGGCCGACTGGCTGGGCGAAGACCTGGGCACCCAGCTGCCCCCCGAAAACCGCCACCAGCTCCAGCTGCTGCGCAGCCGGGTAGAACGGATGGAATCGCTGATCAATGGGCTATTGGAATACTCGCGGGTGGGCCGCCGCCAGCGCAGCATCGTCGCGGTAGACCTCAATCAGCTCCTGAGCAATGTGGTCGATTCGCTGGCCCCGCCACGGTCATTTGTGGTAGATATTCCCGCGGCCCTGCCCACCATCTACAGCTACAAAACGGCCCTGGGCCAGGTGTTTGCCAACCTGATCAACAACGCTATCAAACACCACGATCGCGACCAGGGGAGCGTGCGTATCTCCTGGCAAGACCAGGGCCAGTGGATTGAGTTTGCCGTGGCTGACGATGGCCCCGGCATTGCCCCCCAGTACCACGACAAAATTTTCACCATTTTTCAGACCCTTAAGGCCCGCGACGACTTTGAAAGCACCGGGGTGGGCCTGGCAGTGGTCAAAAAAATTGTCGAAGCCGAAGGGGGCCGCGTCTGGCTGGCTTCCAGCGTCGGTGAGGGCACCACCTTCTACTTCACCTGGCCGTTCACCAAGCAGCCCCCCACCCCGGCCCCGCCGGACCTGGCCAGCCATGCGATCTAATCTTCGGCCTAAATTAGGGCGGTGGAGGTTAGGGCAGTGGAGGGCGATCTGTTGGGTTGGGCGGCAGACTCGCTAAGATAGCAATGCCCTCTGCCCTTGCCCCGTTGCCATTCCCTCCTTCACCGGTGCCCCTGTGACCCAGCCGCCCCCCAGCCCCGATCCCCAGATTGAGCCCCTGACCCGCATGCAGGTGCTGGCGGCGATGGGGGTCACAGCGGTGGTGCTACTGCTGATCTCGAAAGCATGGCTCTACTTTGAGCCTGCGGGGCTGCTCCCCCTGCGCCTGTCTCTCCAGGATGGCCTGATGGGACTGGGGCTGGGCCTGGGTATCACCCTGGCCAGTGGCCTTATCTACCGGCTGTGGCCGGCTTACCGCTACAGCGCAGATACTTACCTGACCATGGTGCTACAGCCTCTGCAGTGGCCCGACCTGATCTGGCTGGGCCTGTTGCCGGGCCTGAGCGAGGAACTGCTGTTTCGCGGCGTCATGCTGCCCGCCATCGGGCTCAACAGCCTGGGGATTGTGGTGTCGGCGGCCAGTTTTGGGGTGCTGCACCTGAGCAGCTTAAATCAGTGGACCTACGTGGTGTGGGCGACAGCCATTGGGCTGGTGCTGGCGATCGCGGCGGTGTTGACCGGCAACCTGCTGGTGCCCATCGTCGCCCACACGGTAACGAATCTGGCCTCTAGCGTGGTGTGGAAGCTGCGTCAGCAGAGCAAGCCGGCATGATCAGGGGTTGCGGTTGCATGGCTATACGCCATTGCGCCGCCCCAGTTTTTGCCTCTGGAAGAGGCCAATCTCCTAAGCGCAATGGCCATCGCTATACCACTAGCTGCAACCCGTTCCGGCCGTAGCCCAACCCTGCAACCCCTGAGCCCTGAATCGTCACCAGGGTTGGCAAACCTGAGTTCTAAACCTGGTCTAACAATTTCTGGACTACTGGAACAGACGGTCTAAACTACCCTCACGACTGTTCTCCCCAGAGAACGAATAGCACCTAGGGGCTTTGATCGCGATGGCAATACCGTTGATAAACACCATTGGCTTCCGCCACTGGCGAGGAGATGTTTTTGGCGGGGTGACGGCGGCCATTGTGGCGTTGCCCCTGGCGCTGGCCTTTGGGGTGGCCTCGGGAGCGGGGGCGATCGCGGGTCTGTACGGAGCCATCTTTACCGGCTTTTTCGCGGCGCTGTTTGGCGGCACTCCCACCCAGGTGTCTGGCCCCACTGGCCCCATGACGGTGGTGATCACCACCGTGATTGCCGCGCTGGTGGCCCGCTACCCCGACACTGGCCTGGCGATGGCCTTTACGGTGGTAATGCTGGGCGGCGTGCTGCAAATTCTGTTTGGGCTGATGCGCCTGGGGCAATACATCACCCTGCTGCCCTACACGGTGATCTCAGGCTTTATGTCGGGCATTGGGGTGATCATTGTGCTGCTGCAGCTGCCGCCGCTGCTGGGCCATGCCGCTACGGGGGGAGTGGTTGACACCCTGCAAGACCTGCCCGGCTTTGTGCGTCAGCCCAACTGGGTGGCCCTGGGGCTGGGGCTATTGACCCTGGTGATTGTGTTTGCCATCCCGCGCCGGTTGAACCGCATTCTGCCTGCGCCCCTGGTGGCCCTGGTGGGGGCTACGGTGGTGTCGGTGGTGGTGTTTGGCCAAGCCGATCTGCCGCGGATTGGAGACATTCCCTCGGGGCTGCCCACCCTGCGGCTGCCCACCTTTAGCCTGCGCGAACTAGACGACATGCTGCGCTACGGCATCATGCTGGCGGTCCTGGGGGCGATCGACTCGCTGCTGACCTCGCTGGTGGCCGACAGCATTTCCCAAACCCAGCACGACTCTGACAAAGAGCTGATTGGCCAGGGCATTGCCAACGTGATCTCAGGGTTGTTCGGCGGTTTACCGGGGGCCGGCGCGACCATGCGAACGGTGGTCAACGTGCAGGCCGGGGGACGGACGCCGCTGTCGGGGTTGATTCACGCGCTGGTGTTGCTGCTGGTGCTGCTGGGGGCGGGGCCGCTGACGGCGCAGATTCCGAACGCGGTGCTGGCGGGGATTTTGCTCAAGGTGGGCATTGACATTCTGGACTGGGGCTTTATCAAGCGTGCCCCCAAAATTTCCCTCAAGGGCACCGGCATTATGTATATGGTGCTGTTTTTGACGGTGTTTATTGACCTGATTACGGCGGTACTGGTGGGAGCCTTTGTGGCCAACATGCTGACGATCAAGCGGCTGAGCGATGTGCAGAGTTCCCGGATTAAAACCATTACCGAGGATACCGAAGACAGTAACCTGACCGCCGCTGAGCAAGCCATTCTCACCCGCTCTGAGGGAGATATTCTGCTGTTTCAGCTGGGAGGACCGATGAGCTTTGGGGCGGCCAAGAGCATTTCGCGCCGCCTGTCGTTTGTCAGGGATTACCAGGCGCTGGTGCTCGACCTGGGCGAAGTGCCGACCATTGGGGTGACGGCGGCGCTGGCGATCGAGTCGATTGTGCAGGATTCGATCAGGCGCGATCGCACCGTGTGGATTGTGGTCAAGCCCGGCCAGGTCAGGAGCCGCCTCAAGACCCTCGACCTGCAGCGCTTTGTGCAAAACCGCAAACGCACCGAAGGCAGCGCTCCGCCAGCGATTCATTTGATCGAAAATCGCCACCAGGCTCTGACCTCTGCTCTAGCCCTGATCCAGCCCAAGGTGGCGGTTTAGAGGGTAGGACATGGCTGAGCAGATTCAGCCTCTACCGCTGAGTGGCTATCGCCATCGCCAAAACATTGGGCATTTTGTAGCCTTGTAAGGCGATGCCTATACGCCATTGCGTGCTTCTACATCAAGTAAGGGATAATAGGTATCATGCCCAAGGCGTTCCACTGGCCATGACTACTACCAACGACCGATTAGATCGCATAGAAGCTACGCTTGAGAAGCTGGCAGAGGATCTGACTCAGATGCGCAGCGAGCAGGCTGAAATGCGCAGCGAGCAGGCTGAGATACGTAGGGCGCAAGCCCAAATGAGCAATGACCAGGATCGCGGTCGGAAGTGGGAAGATCGCACCTGGGATGTGGTGAAGTGGGTCGGCGGCATCTCTGCTGGGTTGTCGATCAGTGCCGCTGTCGCTCTAGTTGGGCTGATCGTTCGCCTGGGGCTCAACAATCAGTAGCGATAGGAGCGCCGCTAAACGCCTAAGCGAGCGGCAATCGTGGCCAGTACCGACTGACTCAGCGCCTCATAGTCGTAGCCGCCTTCGAGGCCGAAGAGGATTTTATCGGTAACGGTCAGGCATTGCTGGGTAAACAGGCCGTAGTCCTTGGGGTGCAGGTTGATGTTGGCCAGGGGGTCGGCGGCGTTGGCGTCGTACCCGGCGCTGACAATCAGCAGATCGGGACTGAAGGCCTTGAGAAAGGGAATCACCCGTTGCTCAAACTGCCCCTGGTAGTCGGCGCGGTTGCTGCCGGGAGCCATGGGCAGGTTCAGCACGTTGCCGTGAAAACCCGTTTCGCTGCTTTGGCCGGTGCCGGGGTAGGCGGGCGTTTGGTGCAGGGAGCAGTAGGCGATCGCAGCATTCCCCTCCACCAGAGCCTGGGTGCCGTTGCCGTGGTGCACATCCCAGTCGAGGATGGCGACGCGGTCGATGCCGGGTTGTTCGAGGGCGTAGTGGGCGGCGATCGCCGCGTTGGCGAATAAGCAAAAGCCCATGCCGCGATCGCGTACCGCGTGGTGCCCTGGGGGCCGGGCCAGCACGAAGACCGAATGCCCCGTTTCTAAAACATAATCAACCCCATCGAGCCAGGCGCTCACCGCTAGCCGCGCCACGGCGTAACTTTCCTCGGATACCACCGTATCGCCGTCAATGTGGCCGCCGCCGGTGTGGGCGATTTCCCGCAGGGCGGTGACGTAGCGGGGGTTGTGGAGCTGGGCAATCAGGGTGTCTACATCCGGTCGCTGCTTGAGTGGGGTGGGTTCGCGCCAGTCCAGGTGAGTGGCCCAGGGAGCCTGCTCCAGGGCCGCCACAATCGCCGTCAATCGCCCCGCATTTTCGGGATGAAAATGGCCCGTATCGTGGGTCAAAAATGCGGGCGAATAGATGACGGCAAAATCGGTCAGGTCAAGGGCGTGGTGCACAGCAAACTCAGGGGGTGTGAACTACTACAAATTAAGGATTCGTCTGGGGCAGTGAAAGGTAGCTAAATCAAGCTTCTCGCGCCCCTGGTTCTACCATAGCGCCCGCCGATTTGAACCGGGGAATTCGTGCTAAAATATAACTCACATGAGTCCGCAAAAAACATCGTGATCAAGCGCTATTCAGCACCGCTCGGTGCGAGGGTCTGACTAGCGCTTTGTTGTTCGCAAATTCGGAGTTTTTGAGCCTATGGCGACCCCAGAAGAGCGCATTGTCCCCACCGATCTGCGCGCCGAAATGCAAAGCTCCTACCTGGAATACGCCATGAGCGTCATTGTGGGTCGAGCGCTGCCAGATGCCAGGGACGGGCTCAAGCCGGTGCATCGCCGCATTCTCTACGCCATGCACGAGCTGGGGTTAGCCGCCGATCGCCCCTTCCGCAAGTGTGCCCGCGTGGTGGGGGAGGTGCTGGGTAAGTACCACCCCCACGGCGACACGGCGGTGTACGACGCCCTGGTGCGGATGGCCCAGGACTTTTCCATGCGATCGCCCCTGATCAACGGCCACGGCAACTTCGGCTCCATCGACAACGACCCCCCGGCGGCGATGCGATACACCGAGTGTCGCCTGCAATCGCTGACCAGCGACTCGCTGCTGCAAGACATCGAGTCTGAAACGGTCGATTTTGCCGACAACTTCGACGGCTCCCAGCAGGAGCCCGTAGTACTGCCCTCGCGGCTGCCCCAGCTCTTGCTCAACGGCTCCTCCGGCATTGCCGTAGGCATGGCCACCAACATTCCCCCCCACAACCCCGGCGAGCTGATCGACGGCGTGATCGCCCTGATCAACAACCCCGACATCACCACCGCCGAGCTGATGGAGATCATCCCCGGCCCCGACTTCCCCACCGGCGGGCAAATTTTGGGCCGCAACGGCATTCGCGACGCCTACCTGACCGGGCGCGGCTCGGTCACCATGCGCGGCGTCGCCACCATGGAGACCATCGAGCATCGGGGCCGCCCCGATCGCGAAGCCATCATCATCACCGAGCTGCCCTACCAGACCAACAAGGCGGGCATGATCGAGCGCATCGCCGAAATGGTGAACGAGCGCCGCCTGGAGGGCATTTCGGATATCCGCGACGAGAGCGATCGCGACGGCATGCGCATCGTCATCGAGCTAAAGCGCGACGCCTATCCCCGGGTGGTGCTCAACAACCTCTACAAACAGACGCCGCTGCAAAACAACTTCGGCGTCAACATGCTGGCCCTGGTCAACGGCGAACCACAGCTGCTCGGCCTCAAGCGCATGCTTGAGGTGTTTCTCGAGTTTCGCGAAGAGACCATTACCCGCCGCACCCAGTACGAGCTGCGCAAGGCCCAGGAGCGTGACCACATTCTCCAGGGCTACCTGATTGCCCTGGCCAACCTCGACGCCATCATCGCCCTGATTCGCGGAGCCGCCGACACCCCCGCCGCCAAGCAGGAGCTGATGGACACCTACGGCCTTTCCGAACTCCAGGCCGACGCCATTCTGCAAATGCAGCTGCGCCGCCTCACCGCCCTGGAGGCCGACAAGATCCAGAGAGAGCATGAGGAGCTGGTGGCCCAGATCGCCGACCTGCAAGACATCTTGGCCCGACGCGAGCGCATTCTCGACATCATCACCACCGAGCTGGGCGAGCTCAAGGCCCGGCACGACGACCCCCGTCGCACCGTGATCGAAATGGACGATGCGGAGCTCACCGACATTTCGCTGATCGCCAACGAGCAGGTGGTGATTCTGGTCACCGACCAGGGCTATATCAAACGCATGCCCGTGGCCACCTTTGAGGCCCAGAGCCGCGCCACTCGGGGCAAGGCCGGGGCCAAAATGAAGGAAGACGATGGCGTGCAGCACTTCATCACCTGCTACACCCACGACTACCTGCTGTTCTTCAGCGATCGCGGCGTCACCTACGCCCTGCGGGCCTACCAGATCGCCGAGGGCTCCCGCGCCTCGCGGGGGATGCCCCTCGTGCAGATGCTGCCCATCCCCAAGGAAGAGGCGATTACCTCGGTGCTGGCGGTGCGCGAGTTCACCGACGAGGAGTACCTGGTGATGCTGACCCAGGGCGGCTTCGTGAAGAAAACCGCCCTGTCGGCCTTCAGCAACATTCGCACCAACGGCCTGATCGCCATCTCCCTCGAAGAGGGCGACCAGCTCAAGTGGGTGCGCCTGGCCCGCAATACCGACAGCATTTTGATCGGCTCGCGGCGGGGCATGACCATTCACTTCAAAGCCAGTGATGAACAGCTCAGGCCCCTGGGGCGCCCCACTCGCGGGGTGCGGGCCATGGCCCTGCGCGACGGCGACGAGCTGATCAGCATGGACATTCTGCCCAGCCAGGTGGTGGAGGCGGTACAGGCCGCCGAAAATGATGACGATGACGATACCGTCACCAACGGCGAGGGCGGCCCCTGGGTGCTGGTGATCACAGCCTCGGGGCTGGGTAAGCGGGTGCCGGTGGCTAAGTTCCGTTTGCAAAACCGGGCCGGGATGGGGCTGCAATCGATCAAGTTCCGCAAGCGCGACGATGCCCTGGCGGCGCTGCTGGTGGTGGGCGAGGGCGACGAGCTGATGCTGGTGACTAACCGAGGCATCATCATTCGCCAGCGGGTTGGCGATATCTCGATTCAGTCGCGCCCGGCTACCGGGGTGCGGCTACAGCGTCTGGATGGGGAGGATGCGATCGCAGCCGTGGCCGTCGTACCCCCAGCCCTCCAGGTCGAAGGACTGGACGACGCCCCCGACGACAGAACCGTGGTGGATGTGATTGCGGTTGACCCCGAACTGGAAACCGACGGCTCGGCAGAGGAAGAGTAAACTTGCGGGGTTCTAAACGGCCGCCTCTCCTGGGGTAGGGGGAGGCGACTGAAAAGGGCAAAAACGGACGATCGGGCTGGCAGTTGGAAAAAATATAGGATCAGGCCAGCCCAGTGCCCATGCCACCGATCATCAAAGGCGGAACCGGCGTTGCTGATTGTCGGGATGATTTGCCCCCCTAGCCCCCAATGCGTGGGGGGACCGAACAGTCTCAAACGTCCCCCAGCAGTTGGGGGATTTTGAGACTGTGAAAGGACTTTTGCCGCTAAAGATTCATGCCTTGATTCAGCAACGCCCTCCAACCCACAGAATACGCACATTCAACTGCGATCGCAGGTTCCCTTTGTGGTTCGGCTGGCATTGCGTCGGTCATAGAAGTACCCTGATTTCAGGGTACTGGATGCGGCCTTAGGCCGCCTGTTCTGCCGCCTCAGCGGTAGTGGCGAGGGAAATAACTGGGGTGGCGGCGGATTGGGTGGTAAAGCTGTCCCACCGATTGAGATAGGCCGTGAGGTGATGGTCGCCCTGGGCAATGCGATCGCTCAGTAGCCCCCGCACCTGCGCTTCCTCGTCCAAATACTGAGCTTCGCTAAAGAACCCGGCGAATCGCCCCGTCCGCAGCCACACTAGGTAGGTACTCAGGGCGTCGTACTGGCTCTGAACCACGATCGATCGCAAATCTCCCTCGACCCACCAGTCCACCACGTCGTGGGGTTCCGGCCCCACCTGACCGGGAATACCCATCGCTGCCGCCAGTTCGTGCAGAGTCGGCGTCGCCAGGCCCCAACCGCTGAGAACACTTTTCAAATCAACGTGGGCGTCACCGTGACGGCTGAAGTAGTCGCTGCCCCAGCCTTTGTCGGCCCGACGGCAAAAGTCTGCGGCGGTGATGCCTGAGACGAGCCCGCGCTGAAGCAAAATCGGCAGGTCTGCGGTCTGCGAATTGAAGCCTACTAGCTGAGGATGCTGCTGACCGAGATACCCCAGGAACGTAGCAATCAGTTCGCCTTCATCCATCAGGCCATCGAGTTGCCTGGGCAGCGTGGTCAGCCGCAGGTTGATCTCGCCATTGGGTTGCTGCTCTCGAACCACCGCCGAAACCGCAACCACCCGGCACAGGGCCGTTTTGAGGTGGGGCCGAGGTTTTTCCGCCGTGGCCCCAGCCCTGGCCCACATTATCTCAAAGACCTTGGCATCCGACAGCGTGGCGGGCAGACCGTACACGCGCCGCCCCGAGACTGGGTCGGGCACCCACTCCAAGTCAAAGGCGCACACGTGCCGACCAACGGATTTGAACATAGCTGCTCCCTGGGTTACGCTAAAACCTCACCCAGGCCGTTGCCCAGGCGCTGTTTCTAGCATTCCCAACCCCTTTGGGCTAGGGAACTTGCCATGCCCGTTGGTGGTAGTCGTCAGGTTTTGGAAATAGATCGACAGGCTCGCCGTGATGGTGATGCCCATGTCCATGCCCGTGGTCATGATGATGCCCGTGGTCATGATGATGCCCGTGGTCGTGGGTATGTCCTTGATCGTGAGCATGGCCGTGGTCGTGGCTGTGCCCTTGCCCCTGGGGGCCACCCCCGGCAGCGAGACGGAATTTACACATTTCGCAGTTCATCGCCACCTGACCCAGGTGGGTTTCGATCTCGCGATCGCGCAAAATCTGCATCAGCTGCGGGTGGCAGCCCATCTCCGGCAGGTAGCTCACCAGCTGTTCGGGGTGGGCTGCCTGCTCCTGTTCACAGATGCCCATAATCTTTTTGATCAGCACTCCGGTGAAGAGAAAGTAGGGCAGCACAATGATGCGCTTGGGCTCGTACAGCCGGGCACGGCGAAAGCCCTCCTCCAGCCGGGGGTGGGTAATGCCGATAAAGCAAATTTCTACGGTTTTGTAGCGGCTGCCCTCCCACACAATGCGGGCCAGCTTGTAAACATCGCCATTGGCGTCGGGGTCGCTGGCCCCCCGGCCCACAAACAGCAGCACCGTGTCTTCGCGGGCAATGCCAGCGGGGTTAAACCGGGGGGTATCCAGTTCGGCCAGGCGCTCCTGCCACAGCTGAATGATGGCTGGGGTAATGCCAAAGTGGCGACCGTAGTGGAAGGTGACCTGGGGGTGGCGCTGGCGGGCGCGGTCTAGCTCATTGGTGACGTCGAACTTGTTGTGGCGGGCCGCAAACAGCAAAATAGGCAGCACCGAAATGTCGGTGTAGCCCTTCTCCACGCACAGGTCTACGCCGTCTTGGATGGTGGGCTCACTCAGCTCCAAAAAACAGGGGATGACCGGGCGAGAGGTGTCTAGAGCCTGGTAGGCGGCGGCAAACTCCAGCACGCGATCGCGCCCTTCCGCATCCCTGCTGCCGTGGCCCACCAGCAGCAGGGGTCGCTGGGCAGGCAGAGGGGGCCAAGTACCTGACAGGGTAGGAGAAAAATCGTGGAGAGTGGTGAAAATGGGTGCGATCGCCATGGGTGCTCAGATTGCCGCTGTGATACTAAATCTAACCCCTGGTTTGGCCAAAGGGTGGCATCCACAGCGCTATCATCGGCCCTAGGTCAATCCGGGAAACTCACGTTACCCTAGACCCATCTCTGACCTTAAACGCTAGGTTAGCCTTTGGATTACCTTAAAATCCAAACCAGGGCCAAAGACAAGGTCAGTAAAAATTTGCAGCCAGATAAAAATCGGTCTGCTTGGTCATCTTAGCCCAGTAATGGGCACAGAACCATCCTGGGGGTGGGCATTAACACAGTGGAAAAACCGATAGAGCTAAATCAGAAGGACTGGCGCGATGGCCAAAGGGGGCAGCTCCGCGATCGTCTGCGCAACGAATTAAACACCACTGACACCCTGGCGGGGCGGCTGATTAACGGCGCGATCGTACTGCTCATTTTTCTGTCCGCCGTCATTTTTGTTCTCAAAACCTACCCCATTTCACCGACCCTCGACAGCTGGTTAAACCGCCTCGACTGGCTGATTGTACTGGCCTTCACCCTTGAATACGGCCTCCGACTTTGGGTAGCCCCTCGCCCCTGGCACTATGCCTTCAGCCTCTACGGACTGATCGATTTCATCGCCATCCTGCCCTCCTGGATTGGTATTTTTGACATCCGATTTCTGCGCTTTTTCAGATCGCTACGCATTTTGCGGCTGGTGCATATCTTCAACAATCGGCTGTGGTTCGGCCAGGTGACTAGCGCCGACAGCCTGATCTTGATCCGCATTTTGTTGACCCTGGGCACGATTATTTTTATCTACTCCGGCCTGATTTTTCAGGTCGAAAGTTCCAGCCATCCGGAGACCTTTGGCACCTTCCTCGATGCGGTTTATTTTGCCGTCGTCACCATGACCACCGTCGGCTACGGCGACGTCACCCCAGTGTCAGAAGCTGGTCGGGGGCTCACCGTCATGATGATCCTTACCGGCATTGCCCTCATCCCCACCCAAATTAGCAGGCTAATTCGACAGCTGAGCAAAGTTTCTCGGTCCCAGCACCTTCCCTGCCCCGGCTGCGGCCTCACGCTGCACGACGGCGATGCTCAGTTTTGCAAACATTGCGGTACGCTTCTAGGACCAGAGCCCTAACCCCCCAGACCGCGCCAGCCGACCTCATCCAGTCGCCGTGTCCTAGGTAACAGAACGTGACGATTATTGAAAAAACAAATATGCCTTTTGCCAGCCAGGGTCTTTCCGGTACAATGGCCACCCAAAAGCCATGTCAGCCCCGTCCCTGGCGCTGGCTGCGCAGTTGATCCGTTTTGGCTAGGCTCATGCCCGAGCTAGCTCAACCCACCTCAGTTAGGACGCTCCATGACTTCTGTGCTCCATCGCCCCACTGACCATGCCAAGCTCTCCAGCCTGCCAGAGGAGGTCAGGGCTCGACTGCAGGACCGATTCAAGCTTGTGGTGCCGGCCCGCCCTAGCATCGGTTCCTCCCCCTCCCCGGAACTCGACGCGGCCCCTCCCAGCGACCCCAACGTGCAGCCCATTGTTTCGCTGACCAATGTTGAGAAGACCTACGGCAACGGCAGCAAAGCGCTTATGGGCGTCAACCTCAGCGTCAACCCCGGCGACTTTCTCTTTGTCACCGGCCCTTCGGGATCCGGCAAATCGACCCTGCTAAAGCTGCTCTACGGCTACGAGCGCCCCACCAGTGGCAGCATTCTGGTAGCCGACGAACCGATCTCAAACCTGCGCGGCAATCGCCTGGCCATGATGCGGCGGCGCATTGGCGTCGTGTTCCAGGACTACAAACTGATTCCCAAACGCACCGTAGCCGAGAACGTAGCCTTCGTACTCTGGGCCCAGGGGTTTAGCCGCAAAGAAATTCACCGTCGCCTCTGGCCTACGCTCAAAATGGTGGGTTTGCAGGGCAAGGCCCAGTGCTTCCCCGATGAGCTGTCCGGCGGCGAACAGCAGCGCGTGAGTATCGCTCGCGCCGTGGTCAACACCCCACCCCTACTGCTGGCCGACGAACCCACGGGCAACCTGGACGCCGACAACTCCCTGCAGGTGATCAAAATCCTGAAAAAGCTTAACTCCATTGGCATTACCGTCATCGTCACCACCCACGACGAGCATCTGGTGCGAATCTCCAACCTGGGGGAGGTGCTGGGTAAGTACCACCCCCACGGCGACACGGCGGTGTACGACGCCCTGCCTACGCTCAAAATGGTGGGTTTGCAGGGCAAGGCCCAGTGCTTCCCCGATGAGCTGTCCGGCGGCGAACAGCAGCGCGTGAGTATCGCTCGCGCCGTGGTCAACACCCCACCCCTACTGCTGGCCGACGAACCCACGGGCAACCTGGACGCCGACAACTCCCTGCAGGTGATCAAAATCCTGAAAAAGCTTAACTCCATTGGCATTACCGTCATCGTCACCACCCACGACGAGCATCTGGTGCGAATCTCCAACCACCCCGTAGTGCAGATCAAGAACGGTCGCCTCCACCACCTGCGCCGCTAACACTACATTCCTTAACATCTGGCAGTACGCCTTCTCCAATCAATAGGATAATGATCAGAGCTAACCTTCGGATGGCCAAATCCTAGGGCTATCATCAATTAGCTGCTAAACGCTCAAATCAAGGGTTATAGCCCCTAGCCTGTCTTTTGGGTCGGGCGTGGCAAGGCTTGATATACCGGGCTTTTGGCCACAGTTGATGACATAACTCTAGGCCATCGAATGCTTTTCGACTCTGAGAGGAACGTGCTTTGGTCAGTACAGCCCCGTTTAAAACAGCAAAATCACAGGAAATTTTTACCGCCGCTCAAAATCTGATGCCTGGTGGCGTCAGCTCTCCGGTACGAGCCTTCAAATCGGTGGGCGGACAGCCGATTGTGTTTGACCGGGTCAAGGGTGCCTACATCTGGGATGTAGACGGCAATCAGTACATCGACTACGTGGGCACCTGGGGGCCCGCCATCTGCGGCCATGCCCATCCCGAGGTGCTGGCAGCCCTGTCGGCAGCGCTCGAAAAGGGCACTAGCTTCGGCGCGCCCTGCTATCTCGAAAACGTGCTGGCCGAAATGGTAATTCAGGCCGTGCCCAGCATCGAGATGGTGCGCTTTGTTAACTCCGGCACCGAGGCCTGTATGGCGGTCCTGCGGCTGATGCGCGCCTACACCGGACGCGACAAAATCATCAAATTTTCCGGCTGCTACCACGGCCATGCCGACATGTTTCTGGTGCAGGCTGGCTCTGGCGTTGCCACCCTGGGCCTGCCCGACTCCCCCGGCGTCCCCAAAGCTGCCACCAGCGCCACCCTCACCGCCCCCTACAACGACCTCGAAGCGGTCAAAACCCTGTTCGCGCAGAACCCCGGCGAAATTGCTGGGGTGATTCTCGAACCCGTGGTCGGCAACTCTGGCTTTATTACCCCCGACGGCGGTTTCCTGGAGGGGCTGCGGGAAATCACCCGCGAAAATGACGCCCTGCTGGTGTTTGACGAAGTGATGACCGGCTTCCGCATTGCCTACGGCGGTGCCCAGGCCAAGTTCAATATCACCCCCGACCTCACCACTCTGGGTAAGGTGATCGGCGGTGGGCTACCCGTAGGAGCCTACGGCGGTCGCCGCGACATTATGGAAATGGTCGCCCCCGCTGGCCCGGTGTACCAGGCGGGTACCCTGTCGGGCAACCCCCTGGCCATGACGGCGGGCATCAAGACCCTGGAGCTACTCCAGCGCCCGGGCACCTACGATGAGCTGGAACGGTTGACGGCGAAACTCACCGATGGCCTGCTGCAGGCGGCCCGCGACACCGGCCATGAGGTTTGCGGTGGCCACATCAGCGCCATGTTTGGCATGTTCTTCCACCCCGGCCCCATCACCAAGTTTGAAGACGCCAAGGGGTCTGACCTGGAGAAGTTTAGCCGCTTCCACCGGGGCATGCTAGAGCGCGGGGTATATCTGGCCCCGTCACAGTACGAGGCCGGGTTCACCTCGTTGGCCCACACCGATGCGGATATCGACGCCACCATCGCCGCCGCCCGCGACGTATTAGCCTCGCTGTAGGTAGAGAAAGATTCGCTGTTGCCCAAAACCCCAGAGTTCTTGAAGAACTCTGGGGTTTGCTGTTGATACACAACTGATCACTCAATCAATTCAAGCTAAACGTCCGTTAGGTCACAGCCAGCATTAGGCGAGCGTTATGCCCATAGAAAAGTTGAGATATGAAGTTGATCGTCAATCGGGTAGTCACCACTATCGTTCCTACGCTCCGCGTGGGAATGCTCCCGCTGGCGCTTTGCGCCCCTGCCCCAGAGGACGCAGAGCGTCCGCGATGGCCGTGTCCACCCAGAGCGTGGGCACGAGACAAAACTTACCGAAACAACTCGGTTAGGGGGTGCTGAACTCGGGTAGTAAAGGTGAGGCCAGCGTGTCACCCACCAGAAGGGTGCCAACGATTTGAAGCTGGGCATTGCTGCGACGGTAGATTTCCAGCGTTTTGAGCTGCCAGTTCACAATCCAGTACTCCTGCACACCGTAGCGGGAGTAGAGCTTGAGCTTGACCTCCTTATCGCGCTGCTCGTTGAGGTCGCCGGGGGAGAGGATTTCAACCATCAGTTCTGGGGCGACGATCAGGTGCCCGGCATCGTCGAGGCCATTGGCCAAGCGCTCATAGCTAACCCACACCACATCGGGGATAACTGCGTCGGTCGGGGAGAATACGACGCCGGGAGCCTGAAAGGCTGCGCCTAAGCCCGTTTCCTCAGACCAGCGCTCCAAGCGCATGTGCAGCTTCCCAGCGGCACCTTGATGGCGAATGTGGGGGGCGCGGGTCACGTAGAGTTCTCCGTCGATGATTTCGTAGCGCTTCCAGCCGCCGTCGTCGGGCATGGCGGCGAGGTCGCGGATGGTCCAGGGCTGGGAGTTGGCAACCATGGCGGTACAGGGTGGGTGTGCCTCTAGTGTAGTGGGTCTGTCTGCAAGGGTGGTTGAGGGAGTGCGGATGGGAAAAGGGCGATCGCCCTGGAAATTCCCCCCTAAAGCAAAACCCCGGCTTCTTTGAAAAGCCGGGGTTTACAGTGCTGGCTAGAGCTTAGGACATCGCCTGGATAATGTAGTCGAAGTAGGGGGCCGTTTCGGCGGCGTCTTCGTCGGGCAGCAGGTTTAGCGACGCCTCTTTGAGGCAGCGGATGGCTTCGGCCATACCGGGCACGGGAACATCCAGAGCGTTGTACATTTCGCGGACGCCCACAATCCCGATGGCCTCAATGGGAGTCTGGTCACCGGCCAGTACACCATAGGTGACCAGCCGCAGGTACCAGCCATAGTCGCGAATGCAGAGGGAGCGCTGCTTTTGGCCGTAGGCGTTACCGCCGGGGGCGATGAAGTCGGGCCGCCGCCGCCACAGCTCTCTGCTGGCCTGGTCAACAATCTTTTTCTCGTTTTCAGACAGGGTGGCGGCAATGCGGGTGCGCTGCTCGCCAGTCTTCAAAAAGTCTTCAATGGCCTTGAGCTCGCCGGTGGTTGGATAGCGCAGCTCGTCGTCGGCATTCAAAATAACTTGGCTAACAACAGACATAGTTAAAAATGACGGGATGACCTTTTTCCATTGATAGTTTAGCGACTTGGGGGACGCCAGGGAAAGTCAACTTCTCATTTAGTTGGCAATAGGGAACGCGGCCTCAGAGAGCTGGCGGGGGCAGAAACTGCGTTAAAAGGTCTGTTTTGTAGGCATTTATAGCGTTTAATTCATGTTTTACCCCTGAGAAACCAGAGAGTTATTGTAACGTTTTTGAAACAATTGAGTCAGTTGAACAGGTCCGCACGGGGGCGAAAGCGCTCGGTTTGGCGCAGCTCTTCGTAGAGGGCTTTTTCGCGATCGCTCAGTCCAATCGGCACTACCACCTCCAGTTCCACAATTTGATCCCCTCGCCGTTCCTGCCCGGCCAGGTAGCCGCACCCCGGCAACTGAATGATCTGCCCCGTTTGGGCTCCCTGGGGTAGGGTAGTGCGCACAGGGCCGTCGAGGGTAGGAATGTCGATGGTGCTGCCCAGGGCGGCTTCGCTGGGCGTAATCGGGACTCGACAGTACACGTCGTTGCCCTGGAGGGTGTAGAACGGGTGCGGGTCCACCTGAATGCGCAGGTACAGATTGCCACCGCCAATGCCCTGACCGCGCAGGCGAATGCGCTGGCCCGTGATCATGCCGGCGGGCATATTGACCTCAAGCGATCGCCCGTCTTCCAGGCGAATGCGCTCACGCCCGCCTCGAAAGGCTTTTTCGAGGGGAATGGTGAGATCGGCCTCGGCGTCACGGCGACCTGTGGTAGCTGAGGCTTGGCGGGACGGGGGGTTATCGTCGGCATAGCCATTGTCGTGGACAGCCTGGTCCGCCCCCCGCCGGGGGCTGGGTCGACGATTGAGCAGCTGATCGACAAAGACATTGAAATCGGGAAACTCGCCAAAGCCAAAGTCTTCCAGGGAAATGCGGCCGCCGAAGATGTCGCCAACCACCGATTTGCCCTGGCCTTTCTTAAAGCCCTCCTGCTGCCAGTACTCGCTAAATTTTTCGTACTGGGCTCGCTTTTCGTCGTCGGAGAGGACGGTATAGGCTTCGCTCAGCAGCTTGAACTGGTCCTCTGCGGCCCGATCGCCGGGGTTGAGGTCGGGGTGGTACTGCCGCGCTAGCTTGCGGTAGGCCTGCTTGATGTCGCTAAAGGTTGCCTCTCTAGAAACCCCCAGAATCTCGTAGTAGTTCCGAAAGTTCTCCATCGAGTCGTCGGTAAGTGAGTGAGTAAGTCATGCGGGGGATAGGTCGACCAGGTCAGAGCCACTCGTCGCGATCGCTCCAATTGTCGTCATCGTAACGGGGGGCGGGGCGACGATCCACCGAGCGCTCTGGGCCGGAATTGCTGGGGCTCCCTCGCTCCGGAGCAGCGGCAGGGCGGGGACGACCTTCCGCAGCGGGCCGACTCGGCGGTGCCGACTGGCCCCAGGGGTCGTCATCCCAGCTGGTTGGGGGAGGATTCTGGGGCGTTCTGGCCGGGGGGGCTTCGCGCCCGTAGGGGTCGTAGCCCTGGTTTTCCTCTGGGTAACGGGGAGCGCTGTACTCTGACTCAGGAGGGGTTGAGCGATCGTAGCGATCGCCGTAGCTGCCGGCGCCAGATTCACCATTGCTGGGGCGACCTGGTTCAGAGGTTGGCGCTGGACCATAGCCTGACTGGTCGTAGCCTGGCTGACCATAGTCCTGACGGCCATAGTCCTGGCCGCCGTAGTCCTGACGGCCATAGTCCGACTGATCGTAGCGGGGCGATTCGCCTGGCGATCTGTAGTCCTGGCGATCGTAGTTTTGGCTCCCGTAGCCCTGTTGACCGTAGCCCTGTTGACCGTAGTCCTGCTGACCGTAGTCCTGTTGACCATAGCCCTGGCGGCCATAGTCTGAAGCGGGGGGCTGGGAACGACCGGGCTCGGGGGAGCGGCCCGCATCGTAGCCAGAGCTACCGTAGCCAGGGCTGCCGTAACCGCGATCGGCCCCACCCCTATCACCATAGCCATAGCCCTGACCGCCATAGCCCGGATCGGTGTAGCCCTGGCTGTTGTAGCCCTGACTGCCATACCCCTGGTTGTTGTAGCCCTGCCCGCTGTAGCCGGTGGTGCCGTAGGCACGGTTGTCGTAGGCGGGGCTGTCGTAGCGCTGTCCGCCCGCTCCACCTCGGTTGTCGTAGTCCCAGTCGTCGTCCCAGTTGCCCCAGGACGGCGACCCCTGGTAGCCATAGCTGGGCCGGGCATCCAGGTCGTCGTCAAAGGCAAAGGTTTTTTTCAGGGTGCTGCCGATCTGCCCCAAAATACCGCCTTCGGGAGCGTCATCGGCTTCGTACAGGTAGGCCTCGCGGTTGAGGTCGTACAGTTCGTCCTGAAGTTCGGCCTGGGCAATATCAATGCCGCGCTCGTCGCTCTGCTCCAGGTAGTCACGCAGTTCCTGCACCAGTCCCTCAATGCGGCGACGGCGATCGCGGGCAAACTGCATGCCAAAGTCGAGGGCTACCTCCCGCAGCAGCCGCTCCGCCTGGAAGGTGAGCGCCTCGGCCCGGTTGCGCTTCTCCACCCGCTCCCGCTGGAGGCGATCGGTCTCGGCAAATTCCTCCGCCTCACGGATCATGCGCTGCACTTCGCCCTCTTCCAGGTTGGATGCCCCCTGCACCGTCAGGCTCTGCTCGCGCCCGGTGGTTTTGTCCATTGCCGACACCTGCAAAATGCCGTTGGCGTCGATATCAAAGGACACCAGCACCTGGGGCACGCCGCGCGGCGCGGGGGGAATGCCCATCAGCTTGAAGCGGCCCAGGGACTTGTTGTCGGCCCCCATCTCGCGCTCCCCCTGGAGTACGTGGACTTCTACCGAGGTCTGGTTGTTCTCGGAGGTGGAGAAAATGTCGGAGCGCCGCACCGGAATCGTGGTGTTGCGGGGAATTACCTTCTTCATCACACCGCCGATGGTCTCCAGCCCCAGGGACAGGGAGGTGACATCCAGCAGCATGATGTCCTGCACCTCCTGGGTGATGATGCCCGCCTGCACCGCCGCACCCACGGCCACGGCTTCATCGGGATTCACCGCCTGGCTGGGTTCGAGGCCAATCAGCCCCCGCACCAGGTCCTGCACCATAGGCATGCGGCTGCCGCCCCCCACCAGCACCACCTCGTCGATGTCGTTGGGAGTCAGGCCCGCATCACTCAGGGCCTGCTTCAGCGGGGCGCGCAGGGCGCTGACCAGATCGCCGCAGAGGCCTTCAAACTGCGATCGGCTGAGGCGGGTCTCAATGTGTTTGGGGCCGTCGGGACTGGCGGTGATAAAGGGCAGGCTGATCTCGGTGCTGGCCACCCCCGACAGCTCGATCTTGGCCTTTTCTGCCGCCTCGGTTAGCCGCTGGAGAGCCTGGCGATCTTTGCGCAGATCAATCCCTTCGGTTTCGAGGAACTGGTCCGCCAGCCAGTCGACAATTTTGGTATCGAAGTTGGTGCCCCCCAGCTGGGTATCCCCCGAGGTCGATCGCACCTCAAACACGCCGTCGCCCACATCGAGAATGGACACGTCGAAGGTGCCGCCCCCCAGGTCGAACACCAGAATGGTTTCGTTTTGGGCCTGGTCCAGCCCGTAGGCCAGCGCCGCCGCCGTCGGCTCGTTGAGAATGCGCTTTACCTCCAGCCCAGCAATCCGTCCGGCATTGCGGGTGGCCTGACGCTGAGCATCGTTGAAGTAGGCGGGTACGGTGATCACCGCCCCGGTTACCGGCTGACCCAGGTAGCGGCTGGCCTCATCCGCCAGCTTGCGCAGCACGATGGCCGAAATTTCCTCGGGGGCAAAGTCTTTTTCGAGCCGCGGACAGCGAATTTTGACGTTGCCCAGGTCATCGCGGCGAATGGTGTAGGGCACCCGCTTGGAGGAAGGGTCCAGCTCAGCGTAGCGACGGCCCATGTAGCGCTTGACGCCGTAGAAGGTATTTTGGGGGTTGAGCACCGCCTGCCGACGGGCCATCTGGCCCACCAGGCGCTCGCCCTCTTTGCTAAAGGCCACCACCGAGGGCGTCGTGCGCATCCCCTCGGCGTTGGCAATTACCACCGGCTTGCCGCCCTCCATTACAGAGACCACTGAGTTGGTCGTGCCCAGGTCGATGCCAACTACTTTTCCCATTCGCTCTGGCGTCTCCTTATCTGTCTGTCTGCGTGCTCAATGAAGGTTAGCACCGGGAGGGCAACGCTTCTGCCAACCTACTTACATCTACTTTCTTAATGATAGTCTGTCACAGGCTGGCCTAGATTCTACCCTATGGGTTCTGCCCCAGGATGGCGGCCGCAAACCGGGTACCCTGGCCCCCCGCTGGCCTGGCAGCGATCTAGCTGGCGGTAGCGATGTCGATCGCTTCGGGCAGGACCATGCGATAGCCCATGCCGCGTACGGTTTCGATGCAGTGGCTGCCCAGTTTTTTGCGCAGGTAGCCCACGTACACATCGACAATGTTGGAGCCGGGGTCGTAGCCGTAGCCCCAGGCCAAGTCGAGCAGCTGTTCGCGGCTGAGCACCTGCCCGGCGTGGCGCATGAAGGTTTCGGTCAGAATAAACTCCCGGGCCGACAGCTCAACGCCCTGGCCCCCCACCTGCACCTGGCGACTGATTAGATCGAGCACAACCGCGCCTACGTTCAGGGTTGTTTTGGCCGGGTCGGGGACAGCTTGCACCGATCGCAGCCGGGCGCGAATCCGAGCCAGCAGTTCCTCAAACCGAAAGGGCTTGGTAACGTAGTCGTCGGCCCCAGCTTCCAGCCCGGTCACTTTGTCGTAGAGGTCATCGCGGGCGGTGAGCAGAATGATTGGCCTGGCAAAACCTTGACCTCGCAAGGCCTCTAGCACGGTCATTCCGTCGCGATCGGGCAGGCCCAGGTCGAGGATAACCAGATCAAACTCGCCCTCCAACGCCGCTGCAATTCCGCTTTCGCCAGTCTCGGTGTGGGTGGTGACAAAGCCGTGAGCCTTTAGACCTTTTTCTAAAAACGAGGCGATGCGTGGTTCGTCTTCGACGATGAGAATGCGACTCATGGCTGGAACTCCTGAAGCGGTTTGAGGGGTAGAACCAGGGTAAAGGTCGCCCCGCGCTCAGGCTGGCTGGTGAGCTGAATGGTGCCACCGTGGGCCTGCACTATGGCCTCCACGATCGCCAGCCCCAGGCCAGAGCCTTCGGAGCGCCGGTAGCGACTTCGGCCCCGCACAAAGCGCTGAAAAATGCGGTCCTGATCCGCCGGATCAATGCCTTCGCCGGTATCGCGCACCCAGAGGTGGACCTGGTTCTGGCGGCGCTCAGACCCAAGGGCAATGGTGTCACCCGGACGGGTGTGCTGGGTGGCGTTCTGTGCCAGATTTACAATCGCCTCGGTCAGGCGCTGGCGATCGCCCACCAGCGGCCCATTGGCCACCGCCTCCAGCTGCCACTGGCGATCGCCCAGGGCGGTAATTTTGGCGAATAGCTCTTCGGTGAATACCGTCAGGTCGATGGGCTCAGGAAACAGAAAGTCGGGCCGTTCCGCCTTGGCCAAGAGCATCAGCTCGTCGATGAAGCGGCTGATGCGATCCAGCTCGTCAATGACGATATCGAGGGTTTCCCGCTGCTCTTCGGGGGTGGTGCCCATGAGTTCTAGATGGCCGCGAATGATGGTGATCGGCGTGCGCAGTTCGTGACCGACGTCGTTGAGCAGCTGCCGCTGGCTGGTGAAGGTGGCCTCGATGCGATCGAGCATGTCGTTGAAGGTGCGGGTCAACTCCGCAATGTCTCCGGTGGCCCCGTCCAGGGGAATGCGCTCAGTCAGGTTGGCCTCAGTAATAGAGCGGGCGGTGTGACTCAGCAGCCGCAGGGGGGCCAGTACCTTACCCGCCGCAAACCAGGCCAGGGCCGAGGCGATCGCCAACACCACCAGCATTACCCGGGCAATGATCCACACCGCCTCGTCAATCTCGGCGCGATCGCGATCGATCAGGTGGGCCACCACAAACAGGCCATTGGTAGAGGCGGCGGGATTACCCATCGGGGCGATCGGCTCCGTCAGGTAGAGCACCGTACCCGCCAGGGTGTTTTGGCTGTCCTGGATGGGCTGGGTCAGGGTGCTCCACTGGGTCATCAGGGGACTGTCTGGGCGCAGGGGCAGGGGCAGCGCCAGGGAGCTGGCCTTGTAAAATTCGCCGTCCACCAGGGTCAGCAGGTACTCGTTATCCTGGGGCACATTGCGCGACAAAAACACATCGAAAATCGCCTCTATGTCGTCCCCAAAAAGCTCGCCAGTTTCTGGGTTGCGGCCACTGCGGAGCTGACGAAATTCCTCCACCTCCTGATAGAGGGACTGCTCCACCCGCTCCTCCAGTCGCGCCAGCAGCAACTGCCGCACCGTCAGCACCGAGGCCAACCCCGACAGCGCCATCAGTACCAGGTACCAGAGTAAAATGCGAGTCCTGGCCTCGGCCAACCGCCGCCGCCACCCCACCAGCCCCGCCGGGAACACCCCAAAAGACCGAGTTTTCAAGGCAGGATCAGTGATAAAAAGACAAACCGAGTACGATTTTAGACCGACTCCAGGGGGCGATCGCCTATTCCCCCGGGGAGATTTCCCCACCGCCCCGAACGTCTGACCCCGTGAGAGGGCAGCATCCGTAGGGTGGGTTAGGCGGCCCATCTACCCTGACGTTAACCATAGACCTATTGCTCCGCCGTAACCCACCATAGACTCGGTTGCTTATTTCATACCTGGGTTCACAACGCCTCTGTCCTTATCGCTTGGTCGAATCCTCCCGATTTAGCAGGGTCTCTAAACGCATCTCGCCCTGGGCCAGTAGGGCCTCGGTAAAGAGGCGACGGCGGTTAATGCGGTTGCTGATGTGGATGTGGCGCACCAGGGTCAGGGTGGTGTAGAGATCGATCTCGCGACCCAGGGCATCGGCAGAGCGAGCGTTGCCGTAGGCCTCACTATAGGCGGACTTTAAAGTGACTTCGCGATCGCCCATCGCCCCCGCATCCCCCAGTTCCCTCAGGCTTTGCTCGGTGATGTGGGCGATGAAGTTGCCAATGTCCACTGCGGGCGGCCCCTGGCAGCAGAGGTCGAGGTCCACTAGCCACAGGTGAGACCCATCGACCAGGATTTGGTCGGCGTAAAAGTCGCGGTGGATGAGGGTGTAGGGAGTGGTTGTGGGGTTGCAGGGTTGCGGGGTTGCGAGGTGGCGGGGATTGTCCATAGCGTGGACATTTGCTATTAGCCCGGCGACTTCAGCCCCGGGATCGGGGAATTGGGCGGCGAGGCGATCGCAGGCATCCAGCACCCAAGCAATCCGTGCGGCCCATTGGGGGTGTTGGGCGGCGACCAGAGGCAGGCGATCGCGCAAAATCTTCAGCTCATCCGCCAGGGTGTGGGTTTTGGCGGTGGGCAGGGGGGTCCGGTGCAGCTTGTAGGCCAGGGCAGCGACGCGGGGCATCAGGGCCACGCCATCAGGGCCGTTCAGCCGCTCGGTAAGGGGCACACCGGGTACCCGGCGCTGGAGGATCATGTGCCAGTCAGGCACCAGCCCCAGGGGTTCGGGGGTGGAGAAGCCGTCGGCGCTGGCGGCGTCCCAGCCATGGTGCCAGAGGGCTTGCTGGATCTGGTAGGTGGTGCGATCGGTGCCCTTGGCGCGAATTTTGCCCAGCAGGGTCAGGGGGCCAACCGCCGTTTCGGCCTGGTATTCCACCAGGGCGCGGCGACCGACCTTGTGGCGCACCAGGTTTGCCGTCGTAACCTGCTTGAGCGTGGGGATCGCGCCCTGGAGTTGCCTTTGGGCTTGCGTCCGGTCTAGGGCCTCTTCTAAAAATGGAATTTTGATATCAAGCACGCTCAATTCCCTACCTCGACACCATTGGCGACTCATCCCGCAGGGCCGACTGCATGGCAAACAGGGTGGCGTAGGGGCCATTGCGGGCCAGCAGTTCGCTGTGGGTGCCCTGCTCGATCGCCCGGCCCTGCTCCAGGTAGATCACCTGGTCGGCCTGGGTGGCCAGCGATAGATCGTGGGTGATTAAGAAGGTGGTGCGCCCCTGGGCCAGTCGGCGGAGGGCGGCGACGACGGCCTGCTCGTTGGCGTTGTCGAGACCGGTGGTGGGTTCGTCCAAAATCAAAATCGGGGTTTGGCGAATGGCGGCACGGGCGATCGCAATCCGCTGCCGCTGCCCGCCCGACAGGGTGGCCCCTCGCTCGCCCACCACCGTGTCGTAGCCCTGGGGCAGGGCGGTAATAAAGTCGTGGGCGTTGGCCAGGTGGGCGGCGGCTTCGATTTCGTCCTGGCTGACCCCGGCCACCCCGTAGGCAATGTTTTCGCGAATGGTGGCGGCAAACAGCAGGCTCTCTTGCAGCACCACGCTGAGCTGGGGGCGCAGGCTGTCGAGGGTGACGTCGCGAAGGTCGTGACCGTCGATCAGCACGCGGCCAGCCGTGGGGTCGTAGAGGCGCAGCAGCAGGCTCATCAGGGTCGATTTGCCGCTGCCGGAGGGGCCGACGACGGCCACCTGCTGCCCCGGCGGCACCGAGAGATTTAGCCCCTTCAGCACCGGGTGACCCGGTTCGTAGGCAAACCACAGATCCTCCAGGCGCACGGCCCCGGCGAAGATGGGGGCAGGGCGGGCGGTGGGGCGATCGCGCACCTCCGGCTCCGTCTGCATCACATTCAGAATCCGCTCCCCCGAGGCCGCCGCCTTGGCCAGCCGTCCGGTGTACTTGGCGAAGTTCTGCACGGGCTTAAAGGCGTTCTTCAGGTAGCTCAAAAACACCAGCACATCCCCCGGCGAAAGAGCATCGCGAATCACCAGCTGCGCCCCTGCCCACAACACCAGGGCCGTGCCCAGGGCGATCACCACATCCACCGTGCGCTCCAGGTGGGCGGCCAGGCGCTTGGTTTCCACCACCTCGCCCAGGCTGCGCTGGTTTTGCTCCGCAAACGTGTCGGCAAAGGCGTCCTCCAGCGACAGCGCCTGCACCAGCTTGATCGCCGCCAGCGACTCCGCCGCCGTGGCCGCCACCGCCCCCTCCCGCTGGCGCTGCTGGAGCGAGGCCCGGCGAATGCGCTGGCTGAACCGGGTCGCCGCCAGCCAAAACAAGGGGAATGTAACGGTGGACAGCAGCGCCAGCCGCCAATCCAGCCAGATCATCACCGCCACCATGCCCACCAGGGTCAGCAGGCTTGACACCAGGGGCAGCGCCGCGGTGATCAGCACCTCCTGCATGCGGCTGGCGTCGCCGCTGACCCGCACGATCAGGTCGCCGCTGCGGGCCTGGCTGTGGTAGCCCAGGGAAAGCCGCTGCAGGTGGCGGTAGAGCTGGTTGCGAATTTGGGTCATCACCCGGCTGCTGGCGATCGCCAGACTCACCGTATTCCAATAGGTCGCCACCGCCCGCAGCCCCGTCAGCGCCACCATCGCCACCACCGCCCCCGCCAGCAGCACCGCCGGATCCCACCCAGCCAGGGGAGCCAGCCGCACGGGGTTCTCCCCCCGCGTTGGCACCAGCACGTAGTCAAAAATCACCTTCATCGGCCAGGGCTCCAGCACCCGCAGACCCACATCCGCCAGCAGCGCCAGAGCAGACACCGCTAGCAACGGCCACTGGGGACGAATGATCGGCCAGAAGTAGTGGCCAAATTGCCACAGGCCAGGGACAGCTTGGGTGAGGGAGGCAGTGCGATCCATAGGGAGGGAGTAAGGGGGTAGGGGGTAGGAAGTGGTGAGAGATTAATCAATGGCACCCAGGCCAAGGCTGCCTACAGGCCCATTGGCAGTACAGAGGTTTAAACCGATGATCGATACCTCCTTTCCGTGAGGTGCAGGACGACGGAACGTCCTGCTCGACGGGGGTCCGGGGCCAGCGAAATGGCCCCGGCGTTAACTCTGGCTTCCCACCAGATCAGCGGTGCATTGCTTCGCTTTGGCGTCAGCCTCGCCCTAGCGATATGCGCCCTACAGGTTGGGGGTGGGTGGCGGAATGGGCCTGGGCGATCGCCAGAATCTGCCCCGCCACCCCATCCCAGGTGTGGTGAGCCAGAATGTGCTGCCGGGCGGCACGACCGAGAGCTTGGCGGCGATCGGGCGATCGCCACAGCCACTCCAGCGCCGCCGCCAGCGCCCCATCATCCCCCGGTGGGCACAGCACCCCCGTCACGTTGGGTACCACCAGGTGCCGCAGTTGGCCAATGTCGCTCACCACCACCGGCAACCCCGCCGCCATGTACTCCACCACCTTCAGCGGCGAAAAGTAGAAGTCGGTGCTGGCCGGGTAGGGGGCTACCGCCACATCCATCTGCGCCAGCAGAGTCGGGATCTGCTCCGGCGGCACCGCTCCCGTCAGCCGGGTCACCGCCTGAAGCTGCCGCCGCGACAGATCGGCCTCCAGGGCTTCTCGCTCTGGGCCGTCGCCCACGATCAGCAGCCGGGCGGTGGGCACCCGCCGATGGAGTTGGTCAAAGGCGTTGACCAGGTGGGTCAGACCGTGCCAGGGCTTCAGGGAACCGACAAACCCAACGGTGAAGGTGTTAGAGGCATTGACCAGGGTGGGGCGATTGCAAAACCGACGGGGGTTGACCCCGTTGGGAATCACCGTCACGCGATCGCCCGCGACCCACCGGCTGAGGTACTGCTTCACCTCCTCCGACACCGCCACGATCGCCCTCGCCGCCCCAAAGGCCCGTTTCGCCACCTGCGCCGCCCCATCGGCATACACCAGCCCCCGGTGCTGGGCCTGCTCCTCAATCAGGGGGGCATTCACCTCCAGCAGACCCGGAATGCCCTCGGCCTGGGCAAACTCCATGGCGCTGTAGCTCCACAGCGAGTAGCGCTCGTAGATCAGATCAAAGGGGGCCGCCAGCGCCAGCTCAGTCCGCAGGTCGGCGTTGATCGCCAGGGCGACCCGTTCTCGCTGGGCCAGGTCGCCCTTGGGCACCGGGGGCAGCGGATACCGAGGAATATCGACCAGATCCACGGGCGGATCGCCGCCCCAGCGCACGGCAAACAGCTCCACCGTGGCCCCCTGATTTCGCAGGGCGCGAATCACCTCCTGCACGTGGATCGAGCAGCCCTTGTGGCCAAAGACGGGAATGCCGGGGTCGGCACAGACGTAGGCAACGCGCATGGGTTACACCTCCTGAAGCTGGGGAATGGGCTGAAAGTGCGATCGCAGCTCGGCGGCATTGCGGGCAATGTCAAACTCGGCCTCAATCAGCGATCGCGCCCCCGCCGCCAGCCGCTCCCGCAGCTCCGCATGCTTCAACAACCGCTGGATTGCATCGGCCAGCCCCTCGCTGTCCCCCTGCCCCACCAGCAGCCCCGTCTCGCCGTCGCGCACCACCTCGGGAATGCCCGTCACATCGGTGGCCACGCAGGGGGTGCCCAGGGCCATCGCCTCCAGCAGGCAGGTGGGCAGCCCGTCGCGGTTGCCGTCGGCCCCAATCACATAGGGAGCCGCAAACACCGCCGCTTTCTCCATCAGGGCGAAGACTTCTTGCTGGGGGCGCGGGCCAAGGATTTCAACCCAGTCGTCCAGATGGAGGGATTGGATCTGCGATCGCAGCGCCCCCTCTAGCGGTCCGGTGCCCACAATCTGGCAGCTAAACGCCACCCCCCGCTGGCGCAGCCGGGCACAGGCGTCGATCAGGTGGGTGATGCCTTTCTTTTCCACCAGGCGACAGACCGAGAGAATGGTGGGCGATCGCCCCGCCGGAGAGCGAAACCGCAGCTCCGAGAGATCCATGCCGTTGTAGATCCGCCGCACCCGGCCCGCATCGGCCCCAAACTGCCGCCGCAGGTAGGCCAGGTTGTAGTCGCTCACCGTTACCACCGAGGCCGCATCCCGCAGCTTACGCCGCAGATCCTCCGGCTCCACCGACTCGTGAAAAATGTCCTTGGCGTGGGCGGTAAAGCTGTAGGGCACCCCGGCAAAGTGAGCCGCCAGCCGCGCCACGCTGGTGGCCACACTGCCAAAGTGGGCGTGCAGGTGGGTAATCCCCCGCTGCCGAATCTCCTGGGCCAGCCACGCCGCCTGGTACACCACGCTGGAGCGCTCATTGGCGGCGTAGTTGAGCTTCTCCCACAGGTCGGTGAACACCTTCGCCGCCTCCTTCAGCTCCGACCAGAAGTAGGTGGCCGAGTTGGGCGTCAGCGTGGCGATCGACGGATTGCTGCGCCCCTGGGCGGGTTTGCGCAGGTAGGTGACCGGGGCACGCACGCGGGAAATTTTGTCCTGAAAGTGGGTGTCCACCGGGGGCCGCAGGGCAAAGATGTGAACCTCGGTGCCTGCTGCCTCGTGGGCGAGGATCTCGTTGACGATGAAGGTCTCGGAGTAGCGGGGGTAGCGTTTGACGACGTAGGCGATGGGCATGGGGTAGGCGGGTAGGTGGATGGGTGGGCGGGTTGATGGGTGGGCGGGTAGGTGAGTAGGCGGGTGGATGGGTGGGCGGGTAGGTGAGTAGGCGGGTTGATGGGTGAGCGGGTTGATGGGTGGGCGGGTTGATGGGTGAAGTGAGTAGTAGGGTGCATTCGCGGCTCATCAATTTGCGCAATTCCCCCAGGTCTCTGTCTCGGAGCCGCAATGCACCATTCCACTGGGGTTTCGGTTCTGGAGGCACAATGCACCGCTTTGCCAGGAATTCGAGCCTTCAAAGCATCGTTGCAGTGGGTCAAGATCCCAGAGTTCTTAGCCTCTTGGCTACGGTTTTGGGATTGGCTGGGACAGGACCCTGGGATCTGTCCCAGCGTCAGCAGGCCTGAGAATCGGGCATCGCGCCCACCGCCAGCAGCTTTTGCAGTTCCACCACCAGGTTGTCGAGGCCGCTGAGGTTGATGGGCGGCGGACTGTCCGAGGCCACAGGCTGGTGCAGCCATTGGGTGATGCAATCAGGGCTGAGATCGGCGGGGTGCAGCACGTCGATGAGGCCGTGGCGGTGGAGGCGGTCGGCGCGAATCCACTGTTCCTGGCGGGGGCTAACGCGCGGCACCACCAGGGCATGCTTTTGGTAAGCCAGAATTTCGCAGGTGGTGTTGTAGCCACCCATCGCGACAACCCGGCTGGCCTGGGCGAGCAGCAGCGTGGGCTCGGCCAGGTGGTCAACCAGGCGCAGCCGGGGATTGTCCTGGGCCAGGGTGCGCAGCTGCCGCTGGGCCTCAGGGGGCATAAACGGGCCCATTAGCAAAACACCTGTGGTGGCGGCGGGAAAGATCGCTTGGGCAAAGGCGGTGGCCAGGGCCGCACCGTCCTGGCCACCGCCGACCTGACACAGAATCAGATCATCGGTGTCGGGCAGACCCAGCTGCTGTATCTGGCTGTGGGCGATCGCCGTTGAGGCCCGCACTCGGGGGTCCAGGTAGCCCAGAGGCCGCATTTTGGCGACAATGTCGGCGGGAAAGCCGTACTCCCGGCGCAGGTCGTAGATCGAGGGGTCACCGTAGATCCACACCGTGTCGTAGTAGCGGCGAATGGCCGCCATATTCTCGGCCCGGTGCCAGTCGCGGCGCACCGTAGCCGGGGTGTCCAGCACATCGCGCAGGCCCAAAACGCAGCGGGTGGGCAAATGCCGTCGAACGTAGTCCAGCGTGGCGTCGAGTTCACGTATGGCCCCCCGCGGCACGTTGTCTACTATCAGCAGGTCGGGACGAAAGTTTTTGACGGTGGCTAGAATCAGCTGCGATCGCAGCCTGACAATCTCCTTCAGCTCCAGGCTGAGCCGTCGGGCCTGGTACTGACCGTCGGCCCGCTTGGAGAGGGCGGGCAGGGTTAGCGTGTCAATACCGCTGGGTAAGGGCATCGCGTTGGCCTCACCCATACCGCTAATCAGCAGAATATCGGCCTCCAGATCGGCCCGACCCAGGGCCTGAGCAATCAGCAGGTTGCGCCGCTTGTGGCCCAGACCCATAGTGTCGTGGGAATACAACACAATGCGCGATCGCCGTCGTGGGACCGCAGAACCAGCGCTGCGATCGCGGCCTCGAGCAGGCGCTGCGATCGCCAGCCCAGCCAAATCAGGTGTCGGAGGAGCGATCAAATTCTGAGTGCGGTGCCTTACGCGCAAAATAGCCTCCTCGATCAAACCAAAAAGCCTCAAGTTAAGCCATAAAGAGCAGAAAGCTCGGAAAAAAGTTCCTAAAAGCCTTGAATTCTTTCTATTTCTAGCTTTTTGAGGTCTTTTAGCCTATTTCTCCATCTTTCAGTATGGACAGGCGTTCTAAACAACCCGTGAAAGTTCGATGAGAGCCTTCTCATCCAGTTGAATGCAAGCCATTAGAGTTGTGACCTGCACCCATCCGAGTTTGTGCAGTAGTCATTTTGAAGTTGGGTTGCTAAAGTAAATAAGCTTTGAGGTTTGTAAAGAAAGCATTAACAATGCTTATTAATTGAACTGTTCGGTGATATGTAACTGGGCCGGCTTGACCGGTAGGGAGATGCTGGAGCCTATGTCTGCAACAACCATTTTTTGCGATTTTGACGGTCCCATTGCCGACGTTTCTGAGCGCTACTACGCCACCTACCGCCAAGGGTTGGAGTGGGTGCAGGCCCAGGCTCAGCTCCAGGGCACCGAGGTTGCCATTCGCTACCTGTCAAAAGCTCAGTTTTGGACGTTTAAGCAGAACCGGGTACCCGATCGCCAGATTGCCCACTGGTCGGGCCTGGAGGCGGGACATATCGATGCCTTTCTGACCCAGGTGAGCTGCATTGTCAACCATGCCACCCTGCTCGATCGCGATCGGGTACAACCCCAGGCGCGGGCTGGGCTGGAGTTGCTGCGCCAGTGTGGCGTCCGGGTGGTGCTGGTCACCCTGCGCCCCCCCGACCAGGTGATGCAGTTTCTAAATCAGCACGATCTGCACTGGGCGATCAGCGATCTCTACGGCATGCCCAGGGTAGATGCCGCCTACACCAACCAGGCCAGTCACAAGGTCGAGCGGCTCCGGGCCGCGATCGCTACCCAGCGCCGCCAGGGCTACGACTTGCGCCACGCCTGGATGGTTGGCGACACCGAGGCCGACATCATGGCCGGTCAAACCCTCGGCATCGACACCGTTGCCGTCACCTGCGGCATCCGCAGCAGCAGCTACCTCCAGAGCTTCCGCCCCACCCACCTGCTGCCCGACCTCTGGACGGCCTGCCAAAAGCTTCAGCAGCGGACCATCCTAGCCCGCCAGCGAGGTTAGTCGACAGTTCTTTTGGGGCTGCGATTTGGTTCCTAGGCCATCAGAGACTCTGGATAACAGCTCCTAGGGTTCCGACGGGTACCGATCCCACCAGCGGTTGAGGGGATAGTACAGCGCTGGGGCCCACAGACTGCTCAGAATCGCCGAACTCAGGGCGATCCGCTGATGGTAGAGCCAGATCCCCCCCAGGGGCGGATAGAGCGAGTCAACCGACAGGAGTTGATCAAGGCTAATTTGCAGGGCCAGCACCGTTTCAGCAATCACCGCCATCGCAAAGACAATCAGCGCCACCGACACAATGTCTTCCTGCAGGTAGCGCTGCTTTTGCAGCCGCGCCGTCAGCACGCCCACCACAATCAGGCTCAGGGTATGGGTGGGGTGGGGCGAGGTCATCGCATCCTGCAGCAGGCCCAGCACCAGCCCGGCCACAGCCCCCTGCCACTGGGTGCGCTTGATGCTCCAGGCCACCACCCAGATCAACAGCCAGTGGGGAGCAACTCCCAGCAGTTCCATTCCTGGTATGCGACTGGGCAGCAACAGCAGACAGACCAGCACCGACGCTGTCGTCACTGCACTGTTGATAACCCAGGGCTGTTTCCACAGCGGCCGGGAGGAGACACGAACGACTGAGGTCATGGGCTGGCCTCGTCAGTATTGTCTGGAATAGTGCCATTTTCAGGCAGAGTGCCCGGCAGCACGGGAGCATCCACCACTTCCTGAGGTTCAAAGGGATACACAATGGCCCACTCCAAAATGGGCAGTGGCGACGATAGCTGAATGACCGCCTCGGGGGCCGGACTTTTGGTCAAATCGATCGACTCGATCCGCCCGATGGGAATGTCCCTGGGAAACAGGCGGCTGTAGGAGGAGGTGACAATGACATCGCCAGTGTTAACGTCGGGCAATTTCTCAAAAAACTCGATCACGACCCGGTTGTTGGACTGGCCCCGCACCACCCCCATAGCCCGACTGCGGCTGACCTTAGCCCCTACCCGACTGGTGGGATCGCTGATCAGCAGCACTCGCGAGGTATTGGGAGACACAGCAATGACGCGGCCAATCAGCCCGCCTGGCCCCGTCACCACATGCCCCACCGCAACGCCCTGGCGGCTGCCGCGGTTGAGCACTATTTGTTGCCACCAGTGGTCGGCCGACCGACCGATCACGGCGGCGCGGATTCCCTCGGAGACAGCAGCGGCTTCATAGTCCGCCATGGTTTGCAGAGAGCGGTTCTGGTTCTCCAGCTCCACAATCCGCTGCTGTAGCTCAAGAATGTAGCTGTTCTCAAACTGTTGTTCCCGGCTCAGTCCCGGCTGCAGGGGTCGGGTTAGCCAGTTGTAGGCTTCGTAGATCAAGGCACCATCACTGGCCCGCAAAAGCCAAGCTGAGGAAACGGCCAGAGTAACCATTCCCGCCTTGAGGGCATGACGTGTCCACCAGCGGCGTAGAGCAAACATAGGTTCTGGGTAGATGACGACGTTGGCGCAACCCTACAGGCTCGATCGCCCGCTGAATACCCGCCCCATCTGGCTAAAGTTTTCTAGTACCCGCCCGGTGCCCAGCACAACACAGCTCAGCGGGTCAGCCGCCACGTGCACCAAAATACCGGTCTCGTGGCTGATCAGGGTGTCTAGACCCTTGAGCAGAGCACCGCCCCCGGCCAGCATGATGCCGCGATCGATGATGTCGGCAGCCAGTTCAGGGGGCGTGCGCTCCAGGGTGCGCTTCACCGCCTCCACAATGACCGACAGGGGCTCGGCCATACTCTCACGAATTTCGGCACTCTTGACCGTCACGGTGCGGGGCAGGCCCGACAACAGGTGCAGACCCCGCACATCCATGGCAATTTCGTTGTCGTCGGGGCTCGGGTAGGCGGAGCCGATGGTGATTTTGATTTCTTCGGCGGTGCGTTCACCCACAACCAGGTTGTGCACTTTCTTCATATAGCTGGAGATGGCTTCGCTGAGTTCGTCGCCTGCCACTCGCACCGATTCGCTCAGCACCGTGCCCTGCAAGCTGAGTACAGCGACCTCGGTGGTGCCGCCGCCAATGTCAACGATCATGTTACCGGTGGGCTCGGCTACGGGGAGCCCAGCCCCAATCGCAGCGGCCACCGGCTCATCAATCAGGTAGACCGTGCGGGCACCAGCCTGCTGAGCGGCATCCATCACCGCGCGCCGCTCAACGCCGGTAACGCCGCTGGGAATGCCAATCACGATGCGGGGCGACACCAGCGTACGGCCTTCGTGCACCTGGCGAATGAAGTGTTTCAGCATCAGCTCGGCGGTGTCAAAGTCGGCGATTACACCGTCGCGCAGGGGACGCAGGGCCATCACGTTGCCGGGGGTACGACCGAGCATACGCTTGGCCTCTTCTCCCACCGCCAGGGGCTTCTTTTCAACCTGGTCGATAGCAACTACAGAGGGCTCTTGCAGGACCACTCCTTTGCCAGAAACATATACGAGGGTATTGGCCGTGCCCAGGTCAATACCCATGTCGCGAGAAAATCTGTCGAAGAGAGCCACAGGCAATCACGCCCCTAAACTAAGAAAAAACAGTGAACTAACCCTGAGCGCCACCCTGAGGACTAACGCTGATGTCGAAGTGGATTCTATTACGTTTCGTATCGATGCGTCCAGTCAGGAAATAAGTATCTGTGGGAAGAAAAATTGAGGACTAACAACCAATGGTGGCGCAGTGAGCCTTTGAAGGATTGAAACAGTTGCCCAAGGCCTAGATGTTAACGGCCTGATCATTGACGCTGGGGAAAACTCAGGAGTTCCCCAACAGGTTACCCAACTCCTGGATCGCGGCCTGACGGATGATCGGGGTTTCGCCTACAATGCGGGGACGTGCGTTGAGCAAGTGACGATGACAGTTAACGTAGTAACCCTGGTAGGCCGGGTCGGCGCTGACCCTGAGGTCAAGTACTTTGAATCGGGCACGGTGGTGTGTAACCTGACGCTGGCGGTGCGGCGGCGTTCGAGCCGCGACGACAAGCCCGACTGGTTCAACCTGGAGCTGTGGGGCAAAAATGCCGAAGTAGCGGCCAATTACGTGCGCAAGGGCAGCCTGATCGGCATCAGCGGAGCCCTCAAGCTTGACCACTGGCAGGATCGTTCCACTGGGGCCGCCCGCTCCAAGCCCGTGGTGCGAGTCGATCGCCTCGATCTGCTGGGCTCTCGCCGCGACAACGAGTCGGCAATGCCCTACGGCGACGACGAATTTTAGCCTTTGAGTAGGCTCTTCCCCCGCCGTTGGTTTATGCACGAGTTGGCCTGCAACCATTACAGGGTTAGCAGGCTTTCGATGCCAGGGCTTGTATGGGCCCAGACCAACTCGTAGTTGAACTCAATCAAGGGTTCCTGGCGCAAAATCGACACCCCCGGATAGCGCAGCCCCGGCACCACTGGCGCATGGCCCACGCCCACGCCCCCTGCCACCATGGCCAGGGCATCGGCCATGGTAGAAACATCAATAGCGATGGTGGGCTCAAAGCCCGCCTCGGCGGTGTAACGCTTGTAGTGGTCGTAGATGATCGGCTGGCGATCGCGATCGGGCAGAATCACCGGATAGCCCGCCAGGTCGGCCCAGGTGACGGGTTCTTTTTCCTCCAGGGGATGACCCGTTTGCACCATCACCGCCAGGGGCACCGTACACAGGTGGCGGTGGTGCAGGCCGATGGGAATCGCCACATCCCAGGCGATCGCCGCGTCGATATAGCCCTCCGCCAGAGCCGCGCCAATGTCGCGCTCGTCGATGCGCCGCAGCGCCACCCGCGTTTCGGGGTGGGCGCGTTTAAACTCTGCCATTAACTTTCCTACCGGCGGCTGCTCGGTACCGATCACCATACCCACGGTCAGTGAATTGATGCCGTCCACCGCTCCCGCCTGGGCGGCCCGCACCGCCATATCGGCGTAGGCCACCGCCTGCCGGGCCGATTCGAGAAAGCCCCGCCCGGCATTGGTCAGCGACACCTCGCGGGAGGTGCGGTGCAACAGCTTGACGCCAATATCGGCCTCCAACTCGCTCAGCAGGCGGCTCATGGCGGGCTGGGAAATGCCGCAACGCTGGGCGGCGCGGCCAAAGTGCAGCTCCTCCGCCAGGGCGATGAAAGCGTTCAGGGTTTTAAGGTGCATTGATACCGAAAACGATATGAATTAATCAAAAACTGATATTTGTTTTCCTATTAATACCATGTTACATATTGATTGGCTTCACTTTAATACAGTTTTTCATACCCTTGCTTAGCCGTCTTGTGTTGGCTCTGCTGCATCACCCCCGGCAATAACGCACCCCACCCATTGCTTCTAACCCTCCACCTTCCCACCCACACCCATGACCGACCTACACTTCACCCCCAAAACCTTTGACCTGCTCGAAGGGCTGGCGGCCAACAACGAAAAAGCCTGGTACGACGCCCACCGCGACGAGTTTGAGGCCTATGTGCGCCAGCCCTTTGCGATGATGCTGGAACTGGCCACCGACTGTTTGACCCATGCCCGTGTACCCCTGGCGGGTGGGCCAAAAACCATGTTTCGCCAGAACCGGGATGTGCGTTTTTCTAAGGACAAATCCCCCTACAGCACCCACGTCAGCGGTGTGCTGACGCCCTCCGGGACCAAGGCGGAAAAGGAAGGATTGGTCTACGTGCAGCTAGAAGCCTCTGGTGGATTGGTGGCCTGCGGCTACTACAAACTCAGCCCCGCTGCCCTCGGTCCCCTTCGCGACAAAATTGTCGATTCGCCCGAGGAATTTGCCCAGGTTTTGAAGGACTTGGAGGAAGCAGGATTGTCCCTTAGCAATGAGGACAAGCTGACCAAAATGCCGCGCGGCTACGATGCCTATGCTGAGCACGACTACGCCGACTATATCAAGCTCAAAAGTTTTGTCGCCATGGTGCACCTGGGGCGCGGCGCATGGCTCGATGGCGACATCGTGGACTGCATTGTGGACTACGCCAAAAACTGCGCCTCGCTGCTGGAGTTTGGCCGAATTAATGAGAGTTAATTAATCTCGGTTTAGGATAACGCTGTCCCCTCCTTTGGAGGAGTCGCGTAGGTTGGGTGGAACGCAGTGAAACCCAACAGGGGTAAGTTTTGTTGGGCTACGCTCCGCTGCACCTAATCTACAAACTGAAGACTAAAAGAATCACTAGGGTTTAAACGAGAGTTTTGCCATGATCAAGACTGAAAACTTTGCCCAGGTGGAGGTGTCCTCCGTTCAGCAGTTGCGGCAGTGGCTGGAGGAAAACCACACCCAAACCGACAGCATTTGGCTGGTGACCTACAAAAAGCACATGGGCGCGAAGTACGTCTCGGTGCAGGACATTCTGGACGAGGTGCTGTGTTTTGGCTGGGTGGACGGCATTCGTCGTCAGCTGGATGAGGACAGAACCATGCAGATGATCTCGCCGCGCCAGGCCCAGCACTGGGCCAAAAGCTACAAAGACAGAGCCGAAAAGCTGATTCAGGCGGGGAAAATGCACTCGGCGGGGCTGGAGGCGATCGCTGCCTCCAAACGCAATGGCCTGTGGAACTTGATGGACGATGTCGATGCCCTGATCCTGCCCGTTGACTTGGTAGAAGCGATGGAATCGCACCCCCCAGCTAAGGAAATCTTTGAGAATTCTGCCCCGTCCTACCGGCGCAATGTGCTGCGCTGGATCAAGCTAGCCAAAACGACAAAAACCCGCACCCAGCGAATTGAGAAAGCGGCAATTTTTGCTGCCCAAAATAAAAAGATTCCGCAGATGTAACACCGAATTCTATTTAGTTACACCCAGTAGAGGCATTGCACTGCAATGCCTCTACAAGATTCCTGCTTTTAATCAAGGTTTGTCAATGCAGTTTCCCCCGTAGGGTGGGCACCGCCCACCATCACCCCCAATTCCAAAATTCACTGTTTCAACAGCCTACACTCGCCCCATTTACCTAACCAATAGCCGCCATGTCTGACTGCTCCCTGCCCGATGAAACTCTCAATCCTGCTAGCCCACTACCGCCCAGACCCCAACGATCCCTCAACCGCCGCTGGCTGGGGGGATTAGGAGCCGCTGGTCTGCTGCTGGCGGTGGGCCTACCCCTGGTGCAGAGTCGCCTGGGGGCTCAAGACTCTCCGGCGGACACTAGCGACATCACCGTTTTGGCGGTGGAAACCCTGACGGTCGAACCCGCCAGCAGCTACGACGTGGCCCGCGCCTACACCGGAGAAATTGCCGCCCTGCGCAGCAGCGACCTGGGCTTTACCCGCAGCGGCGAGCTGGTGCAGGTGCTGGTGGCCGAGGGCGATCGCGTCTCCGCCGACCAGCCCCTAGCCCTGCTCGATACCCAGAGCCTGCTCACCCAGCGCCGCCAGCTCGAAGCCCAACTGGCCCAGGCTCAGGCCCATCTGCTGGAGCTACAGCGGGGGGCGAGGCAGGAGGCGATCGCCGCCGCCCAGGCCCAGGTGCGCGATGTGGACAACCAGCTGGCCTTACAACAGCAGCAGCGAGAACGGCGAGAATTTCTCTACCAGCGGGGGGCAATTTCTAAAGAACAGCTGGACGAATTTTCCTTTGGGGCCGAGGCCCTGACCGCCCGCCGCGACAGCGCCCAGAGCAGCCTGGACGAACTGCTCAACGGCACCCGCCCGGAGCAGGTGATGGCCCAGCAGGCGGTAGTGCAGCAGCTCCAGGCCAGCATCGCCAGCATTGATGTGGACCTGACCAAGAGCACCCTGCGGGCACCCTTTGCGGGCATTGTCTCAGCCCGTCAGGTGGACGAGGGCGTGGTGGTGGCAGCGGGGCAGGCGGTGGTGCGCCTGGTGGAAAGCGAGGCCCCCGAAGCCCGCATCGGCATGCCCACCCGCGTCGCCAGCCGCCTCCAGATCGGTGAGTCGGTGACGGTGCTGGGGGAGGCTGAACGCTTCCCCGCTACGGTCAAAGCGGTGCTGCCGGAGGTAAACCCCGACACCCGCACCCAGAACGTGGTCTTGCAGCTAGAGCCGGGGGCGATCGCCCGCGTCAGCCCCGGCCAAACCGTGCGCGTGGAGCTCAGCGAAACCATGCCCACCGATGGCTTTTGGCTCCCCATCGAAGCCCTGACCCAGGACATTCGCGGCCTGTGGAGCGCCTACGCGGTGGTGCCCGCCGAGGCCGGGACCTACCAGGTGCAGCCCCGAGCGGTCGAGATTTTGCACCAGGAGAGCGATCGCGTGCTCGTGCGCGGGGCGCTGCAAGGGGGCGAGCAGGTCGTCCTCAGCGGCGTCCACCGCCTGGTGCCGGGACAGCAGGTCAGGCCACTCGGGGATTAGATCCCAGGGTTCTTCTGGGCGATCCACCCAGGTTTCAGGTTCAACACCAGAACCCTAGGATCTGCTCCCGGCAGCAAGCATTCTCTCCGTCCAGATCCCAGGGTTCTTCTTGGTGATCTACCCAGGTTTTAGCTCTAGCCCCAGAACCCTGGGATCTGCTCCCGGCAGCAAGCAGTCCCTCCGTCCAGATCCCAGGGTTCTCCTAGACGATCTACCTGCGCTTCAGGTTCAGCCCCAGAACCCTGGGATCTAGCCCCCCTTCACCCATCCACCCATCCACCCCCCACCCCCATGGTCCGCCCCTTCTTCACCAACATCCGCCTGCTCATCCTCACCGTCATCCTCATCGTCGCGGGGGGGCTGTCGGCCTACCAATCGCTGCCGCGCCAGGAGGACCCGGAGCTGGTGTCGCGGGTCGCCGTGATCACCACCGCCTTCCCTGGGGCCAGTGCCGAGCGGGTGGAAGCGCTGGTGACGCGCGTGCTGGAGGAGGATCTGGCGGACATTGAGGCGATCGACGTGATCGAGTCAGACTCGCGGGTGGGGTTTTCGTCGGTGTCGGTGGAGCTGGTGGACTCGGTGACGGACACCGCTCCGGTGTGGTCGCGGGTGCGGGACGAGATGGCGGTGGCGGCGACGCGGTTTCCGGCGGGGACGAGCGCCCCGGATCTCTCGGAGGTGCCCGTCAAGGCCTATACAGTGGTGGCGGCGCTGACCTGGGACCTGCCGGGGGAGCCAAACTACGCTCTGCTGCGCCGCTACGCCGAGGAGTTGGGGGTGGCCCTGCGGGGCATCGACGGCACCGAGGAGGTCGATTTCTTTGGCCGTCCCGACGAGGAAATTTTGGTGGAGATCACCGCGCCGGAGCTGGTGGCGGTGGGGCTGTCGGTCCAGGAGCTGGCCGATCAGGTGGCGCTCAGCGATGCTAAGACCAGCGCCGGACAGCTGCGATCGCCCCAGCAGACCCTGGCCATCGAGGTAGACAGCGGCCTGGAGTCCACCGAGCAGATTCGCCAGCTCCCCATTCGCAACGGGGACGGCCAGTTCACCCGACTGGGGGATATTGCCCAGGTGCGCCGGGGGGTGCGCGAGCCGCTGACTAACCTGGCCCTGGTGGGGGGCAAACCTGCGGTGGTGGTGGGGGCGATGATGCAGTCGGGGCGGCGCATCGATCAGTGGGGGGCCAGTGCCCAGGCGGTGTTGGATGACTTTCGCCGCCGCCTGTCGGGGGGCATCGGTCTAGAGGTGATCTTTGATCAGACCGACTATGTGGAGACCCGCATCAGCACGCTGATGGTGAACCTGCTGCTGGGGGCGCTGCTGGTGGTGGGGGTGACGCTGCTGACCATGGGCTGGCGATCGGCGCTGGTGGTGGGCACGGCGCTGCCCTTCACGGTGTTTGCGGTGTTTGTGTGGATGACGGTGCTGGGGGTGCCGATTCACCAGATGTCGGTGACGGGGCTGATTATTGCCCTGGGTCTGCTGATCGACAATGCGATCGTGGTGGTGGATGAGATTCAGGCGGATATTGCCCAGGGGGCCGAGCCGCTCCACGCCGCCACCGCCACGGTGCACCGCCTCCAGGTGCCGCTGCTAGCCTCCACGGCGACCACGGTGCTGACCTTTTTGCCCATCTACCTGCTGCCGGGGGCGGCGGGCGAGTTTGTCGGCACCATTGCCCTGGGGGTGATCTTGGCGCTGATTTCGTCGTTGGCGATCTCGCTGACGCTGATTGCGGCCCTGGCGGCGCGGGTGCTGGGTCGTCCCGCCCGGCAGGGGGGTGTCTGGGGCTGGCTGAATCGGCCTGGGGCCTGGTGGTGTGAGGGATTGTCGCTGCCGGGGGCGGCGCGGCTTTACCGCTGGTCCATCGCCCGCATGACGGCCCGCCCACTGCTGGCGATCGCCCTCTCCCTCTCCCTGCCCCTGGTGGGCTTCATCGCAGCGGGCACCCTGACCAGCCAGTTCTTTCCCCAGATCGATCGCGACCAGTTCCAGATCGAGGTCGAGTTTGCCCCCCAGTCCGCCATTGGGCAGACCCGGGAGCAGGTGCTAGCGGCCCGTGACCTGATCCTGGCCCACGACAACCTGGCCGATGTCCACTGGTTTGTGGGCGAAAGCGCCCCTAGGGTCTACTACAACATCCAGGGGGCGCGGCAAAACCAGCCTTACTACGCCCAGGCGATCGTGCAGCTCAAGGCGGCAACGGCCATCGATCCGCTGGTGCGATCGCTGCAATCGGAGCTGAGCGACCAGTTCCCCAACGCGCGCGTGATCGCCCAGAAGTTCCAGCAGGGGCCGCCCTTCGATGCCCCGGTGGAGCTGCGGATCTACGGCCCTAACCTGGACGAGCTGCGCCGCCTGGGCTTGGAGGTGCGCGGCCTGATGACCACGATTCCCAACGTGGTGCAGGTGCGCGACAGCCTCAGCGAAAACCGGCCCCAGCTGGGCCTGGTGCTGGACAACGAGCAGGTGCGCCAGGCGGGGCTGACCAATGGGGCGATCGCCCAGCAGCTCGACGCCTACTCCGAAGGGGTAACCGGCGGCGCGATTTTAGAAGCCACCGAAAATCTGCCGGTGCGGGTGCGGCTGGGGGATGCTGACCGCGCCAGCCTCTCCGCCCTGTCCAACGTCGATTTGCAGTCGCCCCAGTCCGCCACCCCCCGCCCCGCCTCGGCCCTGGGGGAGTTTCAGCTGGTGCCCCAGCTGGCCCGCATTGCCCGCCGCCACGAGCAGCGGGTCAACACCGTGCAGGCCTTCATCGCCTCCGGCACCCTGCCCAGCATGGTGCTGGCCGATCTTCAGCAGCGGCTGGAAGCGGCCAACTTTGCGCTGCCCCCCGGCTACCGCTACGAGTTTGGCGGCGAGGCCGAACAGCAGGACACCGCCATGGGCAACCTGGCGCTGTTTTTGCCGATTTTGCTGCTGGGCATGGTGGCGGCGCTGGTGCTTTCCCTGGGGTCGTTTCGCCAGGCGGCGATGATGGGCGTGGTGGCGGTGGGCTCCATCGGCATGGCGCTGCTGTCGCTGAAGCTGTTTGGGGCGGTGCTGGGCTTTATGGCGATCGTCGGCACCATGGGCCTGATCGGCATTGCCCTCAACGACTCGATTGTGGTGCTCACCGCCCTCAACGAAGACCGGGCGGCCCACCAGGGCGACCCCCGCGCCGCCCAGCAGGTGGTGCTGCGGGCCACCCGCCACGTGCTCACCACCACCGCCACCACCATCGTCGGCTTTGTGCCCCTGCTGCTGGAGAATGACCCCTTCTGGCGACCCCTGGCGATCGCGATCGCAGGCGGCATCTCGGGAGCTACCTTGCTGGCGCTGTACTTTGTGCCCGCCGCCTTTTTGCTGAGCAAACGGGGGCAGCGGGCCGGAGGCACCCTGGCAGAAACCGAGGGGCGATCGCTGTCGGCGATTCACTGATGGGGCGATCGCCCAAGCTGGGCCATCTCTGGAGTCTGCTCAGCAAAGATGAGCAGGTGGCCAGTGCAGTTGCCCGATTAAGCTGGGGCTCTATGTAGAGAGCGAGCGAAGTTTAAGACTTGCTGCTGCCTATCCTCCGGTAGTTCCTGAAGTAAGGCGACAATTCGATCGGCCAAGGGAGTCCAGGCTTTGGTAGCGTGCTGCCAAACCACAGCAAACTGCTCAAGCTTCAGGGCTAGAAGAGCTACGGTCTCTCCATGGGAGTTAGCAAACTCCACTTCATAGGCACAATCATAGGTTTCGACGATGGTGCCCTGGTCACTCGCCTGACGCTCAGCGTCAGGCAAATCAACCAGAAGCTCGACAACGTCTAGTAACTCAGGTTGTGTCATAGCCGTCTCCGAACATGCAGGGTGACCAGCCGAGCGAGGTCTTCACCGGGTTTCACAATCCATCCCGTGCGTACCGTTTCCCGCTGGCCTGGCTCCAATCCTATGATGGATAAATCAACTTGAGACCGGCCGCCATGGTCGTCTTCGATGCCTCTGACGGCTTGGCGTCCAAAGCTGGGCTTCAATTTGCTCCAGGAGGGGTTGAAAGGCTGCTTTGGTAAAACCGAGGTGTTGGCGAAACATCAGGGCTTTGTCTGCGCCTTTCAAGCTCTCGGGGCCGAGAGCATAGTCTGTTAATTTGCGCGGGTCAATCCCCAGGCGACTGACAATATCCCTTAGCTTCACGGAGTTTTGCCGTGTCAGAGCTACATCGCCATCTGTGGACGATTGCGCAACAGCTTCCCAGCGACTTTGAACCCCATGGCGATCGCGATCGCCATACAGACTGGAGCCAGCCTGTTCCTGCGGCTACAAGTATTTCCTACCCTTAGATAGCAGGCTTGGGATAGATTGGGGAGTCTGCGCGAACCCGGCCAACCCTAGAGCCAATGGGGAGCATCTGCCAATAGCAAGTTTGCGAACAACAGTTTACTTGGCTTCATCCCAATAAACTTTGGGAATGTTTAGAAAGAAACTGTTTAGAAAGTAATCTTTCATTTTTTCCACGCTGCCAGCCTCTATTTCCTGCTCCATTTCCTTCGTCTCTTGATGGATTCGCCTGACGTTATCCTTGCGGTCGAATTCATAGTAATAGAAGGCATCTTCGTAGTCAGTGTGGTCTCGCAGCATTTTAGCCAAGTACAGCCCGTCCTCCAAACTCAATGTAGCCCCCATGCCTGAATACGGGTCGGTGGTCTGAAGGGCATCCCCAATTAAAGCCACTCTACCAAAGGAAAACTTAGGCAGGGTGCCAACATTGAAGACTTGCTGGGGAAGGAACGTGCTGCTGTTTAAAATTAGCGTATCAATCGGCTCTTTAAAGTCGGAAAATTTATCGGCTAACTGCTGCTTAAACACCTCGACCGGTTTTTCGTCAAAATGCTTCTTGGGCACTTTTCGCTCCTGGCTTTGGATAAAGACCCACGAGAATCGTTTTTTAGCTGTGGGGTGGTGTTTGGAGATGGTGATGTTAAAGTCTTCTTCAAAGTAGGAAGCAAGATAGTCTTGATCCATAAAGACCTCTGCCTCTCCCAAAGTACCTACTTCAGCCATGCCAAATACGGCCCATTTTCCGCTATACCTTAAAAACTCATAGGGAAACGTGATTGCTCTGGTCCTGGAATGAGTGCCGTCCGCACCGATCAGCAGGCTGCCGATCGCGGCAGTTCCATCCTCAAAGTAGGCAGTTACCGATTTATCATCCTGCTCAAGATTTTTCAGTCTTTTTGAAAAGTGAATAGGGATTCCTTTTCGCAGGGCTGCTTGATAGAGGACATCAATGAGGTGATGTCGCGCTACATAGATCAACCCTTCAGAAAAAAAGGAAGAATCCGGAACCAGTGAGCGAATGTCAAACAGCAATTCCCCTTGCTTATCCTTAAACTTATAGTTTTCCAAAGGATGGCTGTTTTCGTTTAGCTGTTGTCTCAGTTGTTCGCCCAGATCCAGTTCATTAATCACATGGAAACCGTTAGGATGCACTGCGTAACTGGCGCCCGCCTCAGAAAAAGCCGATGCCTGTTCATAGATTTCGCTTTTTATGCCAGCTTTCTCCAAAAATAGGGCCAGTGCCAATCCACCGCTGCCGCCACCAATAATTATGATGTTTTCTTTCATCCTGCTGCTCCTGTGAGGACGTTGCTGCCAAAAATCAGGACGCCCAAATTTCCCTTTTTAGACGCTTACATTATCTATCCTGAAATTTTGGCACCATCCATAATTTGACAGATATCTTTGATCAGGGAGATTGCCAAATTCGGGTCGGACGATCGCTAGAAAAGCTTCTCCCTCTACGTCTGATAGGCCGTACTCGTGCCTATCAGGGCGATCGCCCGATAGGGGCCAGAACTTAAATTAATCCCAGCGCACTTCGGTTGCCAGCAGGGCAATCCCGGTGGCGATCGCCTCTGCATCCAGTTCTGCGTAGCTAAAGATAAACTCGTGGCCGGGGCTCTTCCCCAGGTACTGTGGGGCAGCGGAGATCAGCCCCACGCCCGCCCGCTCCGTCCGCGCGATCAGCTCTACATCCGGTACCCTGGTCTGGAACCGCACCATCATATTCAGCCCAGCCCTGTCGCCCAGAATGGTAGCGCGATGGCCAAAGTGAGTCTGCAAGGCCATCACCAGGGCCTGCCGTCGCTGGTCGTAGAGCGATCGCATCCGCCGAACGTGGCGCTCCAAATGCCCCTCAGCAATAAACTCCGCCAGCACCGCCTGCTCCAGGCCGGGCACCTGGCGATCGGCCAGCCACTTCGCCCGGCTAAAAATCGGCACCAGGGCCGGGGGCAGCACCATATAGCCCATCCGCAGAGCCGGAAACAGCACCTTCGAGAAGGTGCCCAGGTAAATTACCGACTGCCCGCTGCCCAACCCCTGCAACGCTGGTATGGACCGCCCTCCATAGCGGTACTCGCTGTCGTAGTCGTCTTCGAGGATCAGGGCGCCCTGCTGCTGGGCCCAGGCCAGCAGTGCCAGCCGACGCGGCAGCGACAGCACCACCCCGGTGGGAAATTGGTGGGAAGGGGTGACATAGACCAGTCGAATCGGGCCAGTCGCCTCGGCCAGGGTATCCACATTCATTCCATCCCCATCTACCGGAACGGGGTGAAGGTGGGCTCCCTGGCTGGCAAAGATACGGCGGGCGCTGAGGTAGCCGGGTTCTTCCAGGGCCACGGTGTCGCCGGGGGAAACCAGCAGTTGGGTGGCCAGGTGCAGGGCCTGCTGGGTGCCGTTGGTGATCAAGATCTGGTCGGGGTGGCACTGCACGGCGCGGGCCTGGGCGAGGTAGGCGGCGATCGCCTCCCGCAGGGGCCTATGGCCCATTGGGTCGGTGGCGTAGTCGAGCCAGTCCGCCCGCCGACAGTGGCGCGACAGCAGCTGCCGCCAGATCCCCAGGGGCACCTGGTCGAGGGCAGGGCGACCATAGCGAAAGCTGATTGGGGTCTTGGGTTCTGGGCTTGGGCCAGCCGCGAAGTCCGCCAGGCGTTGCCCGTAGGCCGAGAGCACCAGAGATTGGGATGATGCCGGGGGAACAGGCTCGGTGCCGGGGGCGTGGAGCAGGGATTCGGGCAAGCGATCGCCCACGTAGGTACCAGAGCCGACCACCGTGTGCAGATAGCCCTCGCTGATCAACTGGTCATAGCTCTGGGTCACGGTGGCCCGAGACACCCCCAGGCTCTGGGCCAGGGCGCGGGTGGAAGGCAGGCGCTGGCGGGGAGCGAGTTGGCCCGTGAGAATTTTTTGGCGCAGGGCGCAGTAGATCTGCTGGTAGCAGGGCACCGGGCTGTGGGGGTCGAGCAGCAGGGTGAACACCATAGGGCCAAAGTGGACTGGTAGATTGGGTCAAAATTGGCTCTTGTGGGTTGCCAATCTGCTGCCTATGCTAGGCGAATAACGGCGATAGTCAAAGACCACCCAGAGGAGCGATCGCGCCAGGGTCACAAATCTGCCAGTAAGCTGTGGCGTAAAGCGGCCAACCATCCTGACACCTGACACCCCCAGCGAAAGGGGCCATATTTTCCCAGTCGATACTCGCTAGATGCCCCCCATGAAGACCCCCTCCACCGTCAACTTTCGAGCCGCTACCCCCCAGGAGGACGGGGTAATTGCCGAGCATTTTTACCGCATGTGGCGCGACCTGGGCATAGACGATGCGGCGATGTTGCCCCAGTGGCCCACCCTCTGCACCGAGTTCATCGCCCACGCCCGCCAACACCTGCACTACCGGGCTTTCGTGGCGGAGGTGGAAGGGGCCATTGTCGGCTCTGCCGGAGGACAGCGCTTCGCCGGGCTGTATCCGTGGATTATCGATTCCGCCCACCGCCAGTACGGCTACCTCTGGGGCGTCTATGTGGATCCTGACTATCGCCATCGGAGCATTGCCACCCGGCTGACCCAGCTCACCGTCGAGCATTTGCAGGGCATCGGCTGCACCAAAGTGGTGCTGAACGCCGCTCCCAGGGCCCGCCCGCTCTACCAGCGCCTAGGCTTTAGCGATAGCAACTTGATGGAACTCGATCTACGGGAAAAGGCAGAAGGATAAAGGCAGAAGGATGAATGAAAGGCTGATCAAGCAAGCGATTTATTTATCTGACATGTCCCAACCAATCTGCTTACAGCTCTAAATTCAACACAACTTCCATGACGCTTCCCCTGATTCCAGAATCCAACCATTTGAACGACTATCTCGCGCCCTCAGCGGTGATTGACTGGCAACACCCAACCATTCTGCCCTTGGCGAAATCCCTAACCCAGGGAATTGCCTCGGTTCCAGAGCAGGTCAGGGTGGCATACGAGTGGGTCAGGGATCGCATTTCCCACACCTACGACATTGGCGAGTCCCACGTCACCTGCACCGCCTCCGAAGTCCTGCACCAGGGCCACGGCTTCTGCTTTGCCAAGGCCCACCTGCTGGCGGCGCTCCTCCGCAGTTGCGGCATTCCCACCGGCTTTTGCTACCAGCGCCTGGTATTCGACGACGCTCAACCCGACCGATTTACCCTGCACGGTCTCAACGCCGTCTACCTAGCAGAGCACAACCGCTGGGTGCGCCTCGATGCCCGGGGCAATAAACCCGGTGTACAGGCTGAGTTTTGCACCAATCGCGAACAACTCGCCTTCCCCATCCGCCCCCACTGCGGCGAAGTGGACTATCCCACCCTCTACCCCCAACCCCATCCCAAAATCATCACCGCTTTGCAAACCCACCCCACCGCCCCATCCCTCATCGCCCACCTCCCCGCCACCCTCTAACACCACCCGTCACCTCTTCACCCCTTTACCCATCCACCCATCCACCCCCAAACCCATGCTCCCCAACCCCCGCACCCAAGTCAAACGCCTCCCCCAGCGCGCCAGCTACGATGCCCAGCAGGTCTACGACATCCTCGATGAAGCGCTGATCTGTCACCTGGGCTTTGCCGTTGAAGGGCAACCCTTTGTCATTCCCACCGCCTATGGCCGACTAGAAGACCAGCTCTACATCCACGGTTCCCCCGCCAGCCGCATGCTGCGCACCCTCGATCGCGGCGTGGACGTATGCCTGACGGTGACACTGCTGGATGGGTTGGTGCTGGCGCGATCGGCCTTTCACCACTCGATGAACTATCGCTCGGTGGTGCTGTTTGGCACCGCCACTCGGGTGGATGACCCGACCGAAAAGCTGATGGCACTCAAGGCATTTACCGACCATGTGGTGCCCGGGCGATGGGCAGAGGTGCGCCCCCCCAACCCCCAGGAGCTAGCCGGTACCCTGGTGCTGGGGCTGCCGATCGCTGAAGCCTCCGCCAAGGTACGCACTGGCCCACCCATTGATGCGCCAGAGGATTACGCGCTGCCGGTGTGGGCAGGGGAGATTCCGCTGCAACAGACAGCGGCGGCCCCAGTGGCGGATGAGCAGTGTTTGCCGCAGCTTGAGGTGCCAGACTATGCAGCGACCTATCGGCGGCATAGTCAACGGTAGTGCGCGAACATGGCCTACAGCATTCCGTACCGGCGGCTCAAAGATCCTTGTGCAGGTGGATGAAATGGGGTTGAAAACCGTGACGCTCCCACACCGCTCGGGATCGGGGGTCCCCGTAGGCGACGGCCAATTCCAAGCGCCGGATCCCGCACGCTTGGGCATACTGCTCCACCCGGTTCATCAGCACCCGGCTCAGCCCCTGCCCCCGGTATGAAGGAGCTACGTCCAAGTCAGCAACGTAGACGTATTGCCGCCGTACAAAGATCGGCTCCTCCTCCTGTACTAAGCAAGTGACATAACCAGCGAGTTCGTTGCCGACTTCCGCCACCCAACCGAACTTCTTACCTGAGCCAAACTCAGCACCAAGACGGTGGGCCAAGTCTTCGACATCTATTGCCGGAGTATAGATGGGCTCATACACCGCCACTTCCGCTGTGCATTGAAGCCAAAGTCGTGCGATGGCCGCTGCATCGCTCACCTTCACTGTGCGGATCGTAATCTCATCCTTCACCATTGATAAGTCAACAGTTGCACTTCGGATACAGTGTCTCTTAGGCTAATAAGGTACGGTAGCAGCAATAGGTACACCAATAAAATGGGGTTGAATATAACTAGGGGTTCTAGAAAGCATTTAAAGAAGGGCATCAAGAATGAAATTGAACTTTGCGAATACTGCTCTTGCTTGCTTTAGGCTTCTTTCCAAAAACTCAACACTTTCTGCAATCTCGAGGATGAGGGGTCTGCCCATGGCTACAAAAGCTTAGGCCACATCTCTCTATTATGCTTGCTTTCACTTTGAATTGGTACAACTCAGCTTAGATGAGCAGATTTTGAATTTTAAAGGGAAGCAGGAGATTATGCAACTTAAAAATATACAACAAGCCCTCTCAGTGTTTTTTCCTGGAGAGTCAAAGCAATTCAACTATTTATTTATTAATCAAACTTGCCGATAGTAAGGCACACCTCGATAAACATATCGGGTTTTCCCACTACGCTTTAGAACTTCTGAGGTTAAGTTTATGTCGTGATATGAATGACCTATTGCTTTGTGAGACGCAGGATTGCACCGCAAAAGTCTAAGAATGATGCTGGGCAAGGCAAACAATTGCCCTTTTTCCTGAATCATTCTCTCGGCATAACAAGAACAAGACTCAGCATATAAGCAACAACCATCTGGAATATTCAGTATCTGTTTTAGACTACTATACCTATATGCTTTAACCATAAACTTTAACATCTTATAAGAACCTATATCTTGGCTATAGCAAGAATCAACCAGACCAGTAGCCATCCACCACCTGTAAAAATGCTTAAAACAAGGTGAAGTGCCCATTGCTTGTAGCAACCACCTTCCTGACTTTTTGTGGTTTTTTCTTCTTTATTGGTATTTTCTACTGCTTGACCTGTAACCACATTGACTACTGTATGGGAATTAGAATTATTGCTAATGCCAGAGTTTGCTGGTTGTGGCTTGACTCCGAGAGTTTCATTACGAAGTGCAGAATACTCTTCAGCCGTTATTGCACCTTCTATCCTTAGTTGCTCAATTTCCTGGAGCTTCTCCTTTATACCTAAGCTTTTGCTTGAGTTACTTTCAACAGACGCAATTCCAAAGGATTGAAAATTAGTAAGATGGTCGTTTGAATCTTGGCGGGTCACTCTACTAATAGTATTTATTTGTGTTCCTTTCTCGCCCAACACAAAAGACTCACCCCAGTCCGGCGCATCTGAACCCATTTGCCTGCCATATACGTAGACCTTATCAATTCCAGATGGGTTGAGATTCAATAATCCTTTTTGAATAAAGGAGAAAGTCACTACTTTAGATGGTACCTGCTCTGATTCTAGAAGGATATACAGACCTGTAGATTTCAAATTGACCTTTGTTTGAATCCCCCTTGTATGAAGCTGACGGTGGATTAGTGCTTCAATAGCTTTAGGATTTCCCTGCTTAGCTAAAGTCAAGTTGGTAACTGTGCTGGTCATAGTTGATTTCTTCCAATATCAACAAATAAAAAGAGACGATTATTGCAAACCAGTGATGCCATATCCGAATCGCATAACCTCGATTCAAAACAGGAGGTTTGCGTAGGGGCAAACGGTGTTTGCCCAACTCAACCGGAGGTAGCCAAGCCAGATTCAGTATGAGCTAGAGTTGGAGCTTTGGCCCAAACTTCTAAGGGGGTTGTACCGAGGAGAGGGTATATGCATCGCCCTAGTCAAGCGCAAGGAGGCAAACACGTCATCACGCTGATAACCAAGCGATATAGTTTTCCTCTCTATCGTATAGAGTGCCCTCTTTGCAGATGGTGCGAACATAAATGGAGTTGATAAAGCTCCTTTGGAATGAGGAAACACTTGTTGAGTAAGAGACAGCCAATCTTGGGCTAATGCTTGTTTTTTTCAAACGCCTACAAAAAGCGCCCCGATGCACTGCATCGGGGCGCTTTACGTTAACTAACTAGTCCAACTTAGCCGAAGCGGCTGGAGGTCGAAGCTATCAGGAAGGCGGCGTAGGTGAGAATGTAACCCACGGTGAAGTGGGCCAGACCCACAACTCGACCCTGAATGATCGACATGGCAACGGGCTTGTCCTTCCAGCGAACCAGGTTAGCCAGGGGAGTGCGCTCGTGGGCCCAGACCAGAGTTTCGATCAGCTCTTGCCAGTAGCCCCGCCAGGAGATCAGGAACATGAAGCCAGTAGCCCAGACCAGGTGCCCAAAGAGGAACATCCAGGCCCAAACCGCGAGGTTATTCATGCCGTAGGGGTTGTAGCCGTTGATCAGCTGAGAGCTGTTGAGCCACAGGTAATCGCGGAGCCAGCCCATCAGGTAGTTGGAGGACTCGTTGAACTGGGCGACGTTGCCGCTCCAGATGCTCAGATGCTTCCAGTGCCAGTAGAAGGTAACCCAACCAATGGTGTTGAGCATCCAGAACATCGCCAGGTAGAAGGAATCCCACGCGGAGATGTCGCAGGTGCCGCCACGGCCAGGGCCGTCGCAGGGGAAGCTGTAGCCGAAGTCTTTTTTGTCGGGCATCAGCTTGGAGCCGCGAGCATCCAGGGCACCCTTGACCAGGATCAAGGTGGTGGTGTGCAGACCCAGGGCGATCGCGTGGTGAACCAGGAAATCGCCAGGACCAATGGTCAGAAACAGCGAGTTAGCGTTGCTGTTGATGGCCTCAAACCAGCCGGGCAGCCAGACGGCATTGGCGGTTTGGGTCACGCTGTCGGGGTTCGACAGCAGGGTATCGAAGCCATAGAGCACTTTACCCGAAGCGGCCTGCACCCACTGGGCAAACACGGGTTCGACCAGAATTTGCTTCTCGGGAGTGCCAAAGGCGACCACCACGTCGTTGTGGACGTACAGTCCCAGGGTGTGGAAGCCCAGGAACAGCGACACCCAGCTCAGGTGCGAGATAATCGCTTCCTTGTGCTGCAGAACGCGATCGAGGACGTTGTTTTTGTTGGCAACGGGGTCGTAGTCACGCACCAGGAAGATAGCGCCGTGGGCAAAGGCCCCCACCATGATGAAGCCAGCGATGTACTGGTGGTGGGTGTAGAGCGCCGCCTGGGTGGTGTAGTCCTTAGCCATGAAGGCATAGGGGGGCAGCGCGTACATGTGCTGCGCCACCAGGGAGGTGACCACGCCCAGGGAAGCCAGGGCCAGCGCCAGCTGGAAGTGGAGGGAGTTGTTCAGAGTGTCGTAAAGACCCTTGTGACCTTCACCGAGACCGCCAGCAGGGGGCTTGTGAGCATTCAGGATTTCCTTAATGCTGTGGCCAATCCCAAAGTTGGTGCGGTACATGTGCCCGGCGATGATGAAGATCACCGCGATCGCCAGGTGGTGGTGGGCCATATCCGTCAGCCAGAGGGACTCAGTCTGAGGATGGAAGCCACCCAGGAAGGTTAGAATCGCAGACCCAGACCCGGTCGCCGTACCGAAGATATGGCTAGAGGTGTCAGGGTTCTGGGCGTAGACCCCCCAATTACCCGTGAAGAAGGGCAGCAGACCCTCTGGGTGGGGCTTCATGGAGAGGAAGTTGTCCCAACCCACGTGGACACCGCGAGATTCGGGAATCGCCACGTGCACCAGGTGACCGGTCCAGGCCAGGGAGCTGACGCCGAACAGTCCAGCCAGGTGGTGGTTCAGGCGCGACTCAGCGTTCTTGAACCAGGACAGGCTGGGGCGGAACTTGGGCTGCAGGTGCAGCCAGCCGGCAAACAGGAAGATAGCCGACAGAATCAGCAGAAAGACCGCACCGCTGTACAGGTCGTTGTTGGTGCGCATACCGATGGTGTACCACCAGTGGTACACCCCGGAGAACGCCACGTTAACGGGGCTAGAAGACCCGGCCTGGGAGAAGGCATCTACCGCAGGCTGGCCAAAGTGAGGATCCCAGATCGCGTGGGCGATGGGCTTGATGTTGAGCGGATCTTTGATCCACTGCTCGAAGTTGCCTTGCCAGGCGACGTGGAACAGGTTGCCCGAAGTCCACAGAAAGATGATTGCCAGGTGGCCAAAGTGAGAGGCGAAGATCTTTTGGTAAAGATTCTCCTCCGTCATGCCGTCGTGGCTTTCAAAGTCGTGGGCGGTGGCAATCCCGTACCAGATCCGCCGTGTGGTCGGATCGGCAGCCAGGTCCTGGCTAAATTTAGGGAATTTAGTTGCCATGAATCAAAACGGATTTAGTACGACATTTGAGTCATGTGTGCGGTTGGTAGGGGCGGGGTCATCGGGACGAGGCAAGGTCCGTAGGGGCGCACCGCAGTGCGCCCTTACCAAACCCCGTACATGCCAGACACCCACCCCCAGGAGATTCCATGACGAGAAACCTAGCCCACCGCGATAATTCGAGCCAGGAAGAAGGCCCAGGTGGTGGCAATCCCCCCGAGGAGGTAGTGGGCCACACCCACAGCCCGACCCTGAGTGATGCTCAGCGCCCGAGGCTGGATGGCCGGAGCCACCTTCAGCTTGCTGTGCGCCCAGACGATGGACTCAATCAGCTCCTGCCAGTAGCCGCGACCACTGAACAGAAACATCAGACTGAAGGCCCAGACAAAGTGAGCGCCCAGGAACATCAGGCCGTAGGCCGACAGCGCCGACCCGTAGGAGCCAATCACCTGCGAGGCCTGCGCCCACAGGAAGTCGCGCAACCAGCCGTTGATGGTGATGGCACTGGCCGCAAAGTTGCCGCCCGTGATGTGGCTCACCGTGCCATCGGGGCTCACCGTCCCCCAGATGTCCGACTGCATCTTCCAGCTGAAGTGGAAAATCACAATCGATAGGGAGTTGTACATCCAGAACAGGCCGAGGAACACGTGGTCCCAACCCGATACCTGGCAGGTGCCGCCCCGACCGGGACCGTCGCAGGGGAACCGGAAGCCCAGTTCACCTTTGTCGGGAATCAGGCGAGAGCTGCGGGCGAACAGCACGCCCTTGAGCAGAATCAAGGCCGTCACGTGGATGGTGAAGGCATGGATGTGGTGCACCATGAAGTCGGCGGTGCCGAGGGCCATGGGCATCATCGCCACTTTGCCTGCGACAGCTACCCCAGCCCCACCGAAGACAGGGCTAACGCTAGCCAGCGCGTTGGGGGCGGTATTGCCTGCGGCGGCAGCGTGGAACCCTTGCACCCACTGGGCAAAGATCGGCTGCAGCTGAATGGCGGTATCCGAGAACATGTCCTGGGGACGGCCCAGGGCGCGCATGGTGTCGTTGTGGATGTACAGACCAAAGCTGTGGAAGCCGAGGAAAATACACACCCAGTTCAGATGCGAGATGATCGCATCGCGGGAGCGCAGCATCCGGTCGAGGGCGTTGTTTTGGTTCACCGCCGGGTCGTAGTCACGCACCATGAAGATGGCCGCGTGGGCACCAGCTCCCACAATCAGGAAGCCGCCAATCCACATGTGGTGGGTGAACAGCGACAGCTGGGTGGGATAATCCGTCGCGATGTACGGATAGGGCGGCATGGCGTACATGTGGTGCGCCACGATGATGGTCAAGGAACCGAGGATGGCCAGGTTGACGGCCAGCTGGGCGTGCCAGGAAGTGGTCAGGTTCTCGTACAGACCGTCGTGACCGCGCCCGCCGAAGAGTAGAGGATCGCCTTTGTGGCCCTCTAGAATCTCCTTCATGCTGTGGCCGATGCCCCAGTTGGTGCGGTACATGTGGCCCGCCACAATGAAGAGCACTGCCAGCGCCAGGTGGTGGTGGGCCGTATCCGACAGCCACAGGCCACCGGTCACAGGGTTCAAACCACCCTTGAAGGTGAGGAAGTCAGCGTATACGTTCCAGTTGAGGGTGAAGAAGGGTTTCAGCCCCTCCGCAAAGCTGGGGTACAGATCCGCCATCAAAGCTTTGTTAAGGATGAATTCGTGGGGCAGGGGAATGTCCTGCGGGGCCACGCCAGCATCCAGCATTTTGTTGACGGGGAGCGCCACGTGGATTTGGTGACCCGCCCAGCTCAGGCAGCCCAGACCGAGCAGGCCTGCCAGGTGGTGGTTCATCATCGATTCCACGTTCTGGAACCACTCCAGCTTGGGAGCGCGCTTGTGGTAGTGGAACCAGCCCGCAAACAGCATCAGAGCCGCCATTACCAGCGCCCCAATAGCGGTGCAGTAGAGCTGGAAGCCGTTGGTGAAGCCCGCAGCACGCCAGTACTGAAAGAGACCAGATGTAATTTGAATACCGTGGAAACCACCACCCACGTCGGCATTCAGGATCTCTTGACCGAAGATCGGCCAGACCACCTGAGCGCTGGGCTTGATGCCCGTGGGGTTGGTCATCCAGGCTTCGAAGTTTGAAAACTTAGCGCCATGGAAGTACATGCCGCTGAGCCAAATAAAGATGACGGCTAAGTGACCGAAGTGAGCGCTAAAGATTTTGCGCGAAATGTCTTCTAAATCACTGGTATGACTATCAAAATCGTGAGCGTCGGCGTGAAGGTTCCAAATCCAGGTGGTGGTTTTGGGCCCTTTAGCCAAAGTCCGGTCGAAGTGACCTGGCTTGCCCCACCTCTCAAAAGAAGTAGGTACCGGATCCTTATCAACGATGACTTTGGCTTTCGCCTCCCGCTCCCGCGGGGTAGTTGTCATGGAGACTCTCCTCTCTCTAGACAAAAGCAAATCGAGAATCAATCACCTTGGCTAGAACTGTACCTAAGGGCGCGATCGCCCACAGGTACAACCGATACTTAGGCGGTGATTACTCTTGAGCATTATAGTCTCGCGATTTGACCCTTTTTGACGGAGGTTAACAATAATTCAATCTGCGGAAGCCCTTGATCTACAGGGCTTCCAGAAATACTCTGATCGCAAAATTGATCTCTGAATTGGTGTTCTATTAACGAAACTCAATAAACGGCGGGGACTTTTTCTCTAAATTGGCGATCGCAAGCTCTTTTTGTTAATTAATGTTAATTGTTGGGGATCGATGCTTGATTTTTAGCGGGTTACAGACGCCTCGTCGTTCCCGAAATGGCGGCGTTTGACGCTGTAGCTGTGGAGGTAACCCCTCAAGCAGCATTGACGATGGCCGGTACGATTGACGCTTACCCCGGCTCCACTGCCGTCCATTCTTCCCGACCCAGACCGGCGGGGCGAGGATCGGGGCGGTAGGCGTGGTGGGCCTCACTTAGCCCAGAAAAACTACGGATAACCAGCTTGCCCTATGACCCCTAAGCCTGAGGTGGCGATCGCAATTCTCTATCAGGGCGATCGCTTTTTGCTCCAACTGCGCGACGACCTGGAGTCCATTGCCTGGCCGGGGCACTGGGCCTTCTTTGGCGGCCACATCGAACCCGATGAGGATCCCGATACGGCGGTCTACCGCGAACTGCTGGAGGAGATTGGCTATGCCGCCCCACGGCTGGAGCGGTTTACGCGATCGGAATCTGAGACCGTGGTGCGCCACGTGTACCACGGGCCGCTGGTGATGCCGGTAGAGCGCCTGGTGCTGACAGAGGGCCTGGACTTGGCGCTGTGGAGCGTGGAGGATATTCATCGGGGTCGACGCTACTCGGCACGCGCCCAGGAAGAGCGCCCGATTGGGCCACCGCACCAGCAACTTTTGCTCTCTTTTCTGGAGCACCGTAGGATAGAACAGGCTATCTAACCAAGCGTGCCGTCTGCTGCTGTCCTATGGCTGAATCCTCCGAACAGCTCCAGCTTTTTCCCGCTGACCCGGGGGCGCTGCCCGACTACCGAATTCGAGAGAGCGTTCGCGCCCGCCATGTCTCCATCAAGCTACACCTCGATGGTCAGATCGAGGTCGTCGTTCCCAGCGGCTTTGACCACAGCCAGGTGCCGGAACTGCTGCACCGCCGCCGGGACTGGCTGTGGCGATCGCGCCAGCGGCTGGCTCACCAAACCGCCACCCTGGCCGAAGCCCACTTTGAGGACAAACCAGGGCAAATTGAGCTGCGATCGCGCCACCAGACCTGGCAGGTTCACTACCAGCCCTTCCCCTCGCGCACCCTGGCCATGACCCAGAGCGCACCCCAAACCCTGCTGCTGCGCGGCCCGGTCGAAGATAGCGCCGCCTGCAGCGAACTGCTGCGCCAGTGGCTGAGCCGCAAAGCCCGAGCCGAGTTTGCCCCCTGGTTGCGCGAGCTAAGTTTTGTGGTCAACCTGCCCTTTAGCCGGGTTTCCATCCGGGGCCAAAAGACCCGTTGGGCCAGCTGTTCCTCCAACAAAAATATCAGCCTCAATTACAAGCTGCTGTTTTTGCCGCCGGAGTTGGTGCACTACGTCTTTGTCCACGAGCTGTGCCACACGGTGCATATGAACCATTCCGCCGCGTTTTGGAAACTGGTAGAGGAAAAGCAGCCCAATCACCAGCAGTACCGCGATGAAATTCGCAACGGCTGGCAGTACGTGCCCCGCTGGGTAGAAGACTGAGAAGTTTTTAAGGAAATAGGCTGTTTCAGGGAGCAGAATCCCTAGGCTGACCAAGGTGGTCGGCTAGAAGCCAAATCTGCTGCTGGGGCCATTTCGCTGGCCCTAGCCTCCCGTCGAGAAGGGCGTTCCGCCACCCTTCACCTCCCCTATCTCACCTACCCATCCACCCGCACACCCATCCACTCCCCACCATGTCCCTTCACTCTCTCCAGACTCCCCACAGCGGCTACCACTGGGACGGTCAAACCAACCGATTCTTTGAGGGCTGGTACTTCCGCGTCACGCTGCCGGAAACTGGCCAGACCTTTGCCTTCATGTACTCCATTGAGGACCTCGCAGGCGGGCGTCCCCACAGCGGCGGCACGGCCCAAATTTTGGGCCCCGACGACGGCTACTTTTGCCGCACCTTCCCCGATCCATCGCTGTTTTGGGCCTGGCCGGAGGGGCTGGGGTTGGGGCACTGGCGCACGCTCAAGGCTGCGGCTACTGGCCGCACCCCTGGATACCCAGCCCAACCGGCCCCCCGCCTGCTTTCCGCCTCAGAATTTGAGGCCTACGTGACCGAGGGCTACCAGGTCACGGCCACCTGGCACCAGGGGCAGCTCGAGGATCCGGTGGCCGGACGGGTGGCCTGGCAGTACCACACCGCCCCCGTCTATGGCTGGGGGCGCCCCGACCAGCCTCAGCAGTCTACTGCCGGATTTCTCTCTAGCCTGCCCATTTTTGAGCCGGGCTGGCAAATTCTAATGGCCCACGGCCACTCGACCGGGTGGATCGAGTGGCAGGGGAAACGGTACGAGTTCACCAATGCTCCGGCCTACAGCGAGAAGAACTGGGGCCGGGCATTTCCCAAAAAGTGGTTTTGGCTAAACTGCAATGCCTTTGACGGGATGGCCGACTTTGCCCTGACCGCCGGGGGGGGACGCCGTCAGGTGCTGGGCTGGATGGAGTCGGTAGCCATGGTGGGGGTTCACCACCGCGGCCAGTTTTATGAGTTCGTTCCCTGGAATGCGCGAGTCACCTGGCACATCGACCCGTGGGGCTACTGGCACATGCGCGGCGAGCGCCCAGACTACGTGGTGGAGGTCATCGGCACCACCCCCCTACCGGGCATCTTGCTGCGGGCTCCCACCCACCAGGGCATGGTCTACTGCTGCCGCGATACCGCCCTGGGTCAGGTCAGCGTCCGGTTGTGGCGGCGGCGGGGAGACAAGCTGGAGCCGATCGCGGCGGCGAGCAGCACCCAGGCGGGGCTGGAAGTGGGCGGCCGCCCCTGGAATCAGCCCTGGATCAAGTCGTGAGGCCAGTCCCTTTACCAGGGCAACCCTTCGCCGTTGGAATGCCAGAAGGTGCCGGTGTTTTCTAAATTGAGCGCATCGATGCGGGCCAGCAGTCCCTCCACCGACTCGGCGGGAGTAATGCCGCTGTTGGTAAAGCCTGTCATGCGGGTTTGCACCAGCCCTGGATGCAAGATGGCCACGGCAATGCCCCTGGGTTTAAGGTCGTGGGCCAAAGACTTGCCCGCCATCGACAGCGCCACCTTCGACATGCGGTAGCCGTAGGAACCGCCGGAGGTGTTGTCGGCGATCGAGCCCATGCGGCTGGTCATCAGGCCGACCTTTGCACCCGGGGACAGGTTGGGCAACAACGCCTGGGTAACCCGCAGCGGGCCGATCGCGTTGACCTCAAACTGCTGCCGAATGCTGTCGAAGTCCAGATCTTCCAGAGTGACGCGGTGCAGAATCCCCGCATTGTTGATCAAAACATCGATTGCCATCCCACTTAGCCGCTGGGCCAGGTCGCTCACCGAGGCAGCATCGGTGATGTTTACCCCGGTTTCGACCTGGATGCCCAGCTTTTTTAGCTCGCTGGAGGGCTGACGGCAGACCGCGATCGCGCAATCGCCCCGCCGCTGGATCTGCCGACAGTATTCGTAACCAATGCCGCGGTTGGCTCCGGTAATCAGGTAGGTACCCATAGCGTCAGTTTAGAGGGTCAGTTTAGGGACAAGCCTCTCTAAGATAGGCCCTCTGAGGGTTTCGACGGGAGTCTAGTTGGCTGTCCCTTCCGCTGGGGCAGGTTGAGCCTGGTTGGTGGCGGGCTCAGGTTGGGCGGGGGCGGGAGCCGGGGTATTCAGTTCGACATTTACCTCCGGCGTTTGCACGGGAGCCGGGGACGGGATCACTTCCTGGGTCCGCTCAATTGTGCGCTCAATAATCGTAGTCTCGTTGGTAGCTGGTTCGGGGCTGGTCGCTTCAGGGGTAGGGGTGACGGCTCCTGGGTTCGTCTCTTCGCTGTAGACGTAGATGAGACCGCCAATCACAGCCGCCAAAGCCGCCAGGGCCAGGCCCAAAATCAAGCCAGCAGACACACCGTTATCGGATCGCAGGCGGGCATTTTCTTCATAGATTCTGGCTTCTGTGGCCCGTCGCCGCTCTTGCTCTAGCTGCTCCGCCGACTTGCCCCGCACGTAACCATTGCGGTAGGCAACTTCATCGTTGGTCACGGGTCGAGTGTTAATGGATGATTCAAAGTCGCGACTGCGGATATCGTCGGTTTTTCGATTGCGAGTAGACATCGTTATTATCCTCCCAAAGTTGGGCCAAGGTCGGGCCAAGGTTGAGCGCGTTGGAGAGTTATTAGGGCAAAATGGCCCGCTCTCATCCGTACTGCTCAGTTTTGCTAACCATAGCAGCGCCGGATAGCGCTATCTCTCTATCCCCGTGGAGAAGTACAGGGAGGAGATAGCACTTCGGCGCGTCCGTCTTTGGGAGGGGATCGAGGAACCTGAGTCTATTCATCCACGGTTGTAGCCCGGTGGCGATCGCCCCCTACTGGCCCTGGGTGACGTTGTAGATCTGGTAGCGCTCTTCGATCAGGCGATCGACATCTTCGGCGGCCAACCGTTTGACGTAGTTGAGCTTAAACTCCTCCAGAAAATTCACCACCAGGGCTTCCAGTTCTTCAATGTTTTCGTTCTCCCTGAGCTGGAGTTTAAAGGTCTCCGCCAGCTTGTCAATCAGCGCCTGGGTTTTCTCGCCCCCGGTCTCATTTTCAAGCGATCCCCTAACCATGCCGTAGACATTGGCTGAAAGCTGGGCCACCACCAGTTGGGCCACCTGGTCGGGCAATCCGCCAATCCCGGGAAGCTGCCGAAACCCCTGGTAGCCGGGGGCGCGATCAAAGGCCTGGGTGACGGTGTGCTTGAGCAGGTCATCGAGTTCGGGTTTGACCTGGGGCAGCACGTTGTAGACCGTCAGGGCCGCCAATCGCTGGGCCAGCACTTCAAGGTCATTCATGCCGCTGACATCGATGTAGCGACGGCTCTCCGCGGGCTCCAGCAGCCGCTGGGTGAGGCTGCCGTCGCGCACCAGGGCCTGCATCTGGTCGATGATCCGCAGCACCACAATTTCGGTAATTTCCACCGCCACCTGACTGATCACAAACCGGCTGATGCTATTTTGAACCGGGTCCAGGTCGATCAGGTTGGACTGGTTGATGCGAATGGTGACCGGGATCAGCCGCGATAGGGCCAGCCAGGGCAGGCGCAGGGCGCTGAAGGGCACAATTAGCAGCAGGTCGTACCAGCGCCAGAGCACCGCATCGCGCCAGGTGAAGTTTTTGTAGCGGCGATCGAGGTAGATGCTGCGGGCCAATAGCTCCAGGGCAAACAGCAGGTTAAACCAGATATCGATGCGCCAGAACTGATCGACAAAGCCGCCGTGAACCGCAGTATGGCGAAAGAAATTGGTGTTGATCAATGGGCGGATTTCGCGGTTGAAAAAGGCAATTTCTGCCGGAAAGCCCGCCGCGCTGAGGTGGCCCACGCTCCAGAACTCGACAAAAGAGTCGGTAGCCGAGTCGTTGTCCATGCGCTCGCGCAGACTGTTCTTAATCCGCTCCAGGTTGCCCGAGCGATTGGCCAGTTGAAAGGGATTCTCGCTGATCATGGCCGCACTCTGCTGCTGCAAGTCGGCCAAAATTGCCTGGGCTGCTGGCGACGTCAACCCGGTCTCTGACACCTGGCGCTCCAGGTCGTCGACCGTAGCCAGGTAGTTGGCCGTAAACCGGTGGGGCTCAATACCTTTGAAGCTCTCGCCGTACCAGGTGGTGATTCCAGGTAAAAATCGCAGGTATAGATCCCGCAGGGGAATGTAGCTGAGATCGCCAATCACCAGAGCCAGGTTCAGCAGGGCTGCGATCGCCATCAGCCGCTCAAACCACAGCGATTTCACGCGGCGGGCATCGTACTTAGAAAATTCGCGGCCGTTGGCCGACCGGCGCGACGATCGACGAGGGCGAGATAGGGCAGCCATAGGCGGGGGCTTAAGAAGATTCCACTGCAACAATGCCTGGTATTCGGCGTTTTGTCATCCTTACCAGGCCTACCCTGCCCAGATTCGCTACCATTTTAGTTAATGTATGTTTACGAAACCGTCACCCAAGCTCTATGGCCACTGCTGCTACCGCTCAAGCGACTCGCCCTACCCCGGAAGGCACCTACTGGTACTGGCGCGACCAGGCCATCCACCACGTCGTCGCGGGGGAATCGCGGGATGACCGCCCCCCCCTGCTGCTGGTTCACGGCTTTGGGGCCTCCACTGACCACTGGCGCAAAAACATTCAGGGCCTCCAGGCTGACTTCCAGGTATGGGCGATCGATCTGCTGGGCTTTGGGCGATCGGCCAAGCCCGACTGGCACTACAGCGGCGACCTGTGGCAGGCCCAGCTCCACGAGTTCATCACCGAGGTGATCGGTCGTCCGGTGGTGCTGGCGGGCAACTCCCTCGGCGGCTACGCCTCCCTGTGCGTGGCTGCCAACCACCCCGAGTCCGCCGCCGGGCTGGTGCTGCTCAACAGCGCCGGGCCCTTCTCCACCCCGGCCCAAACCCCACCGCCGCCCCCCAACCCGATCGCAAAAGCAATCCAATCCCTGATGCTGCAACCGCTGCCCAGTTGGCTGCTGTTTCAGTACGTGCGCCAGCCCGCCATCATCCGCCGCACCCTCCGGCAGGTCTACCTGGACAAAACCGCCATTACCGACCAGCTGGTGGAAGACATTCGCCGCCCCGCCCTCGACCCCGGTGCCCCCAGGGTATTTGCCTCGGTGTTCAAGTCCCGCCAGGGCGAAAAGGTGGACGAACTTCTGAAAAAGCTCTCCTGTCCTTTATTGATGCTCTGGGGCGAGGGCGACCCCTGGATGAACTGTCGGGACAAAGGGGCCCAGTTTCGCCAGCACTACCCAGACTTGACCGAGCACTACCTCCAGGCGGGCCACTGCCCCCACGATGAGGTGCCCGACCAGGTCAACAGCCTGCTGCGTGATTGGGTGCTGACAAACCTGACTCAATAGCGGCAGGGCGTTGCATTGCTACGCCCCTACCAGATATCGGTTTTGAACCGGAGTTTGGTGAGTCGGACTTGCTCTTAGGTGTTTAGCCAAGAGAGTCCCGATAGTCGTTGAGCAACGCTAGCACTTGGGTCAGCTTGCGCTGGTTTTCCGCCGATGGGTCAGCCAGGTAGCTCAGGAGTGCAAGATCTCGTTCAACTTCGACTGCAGCTCGGCGAGACGCCTGTTCTTCTGCCGCAAGTCTTTGTTGCTCTTCCTCAAGTCGGCGTTGTGCTTCTTCAGCCAGGCGGTTTGCTTCTCGGTTTCGACCGTCCCACTCAATGCAGAAATTACTAATCGCAGCCACGAGGGCCGCCACAGTGAGTCGGTTGCTCCAGGTTCTGGGGTTGGCGATGAGGCCGAGAAGGGTGAAGTCTTGCTCATTGTAGAACCGCAGAAAGGCAATGCTGATCAGGAGTACCGTCACCGTGGTGGCCGGAATCAGCGATAGGAAGTTGAGCCACGGAGTCATTCAGGTCTAGGTCTAGCTTAGCGGATAGGAGCGGCGCACTGCTCTTCTCTATAAAGAATGCCCCGATGGTAATTACTCCACCAGGGCATCGACAGTCTAGGGTCTTGGCCTCAAGTAACCCGGCTAGGGTACCTCGACCACGGCGGTAGACTTAATATTTTGACCATTGTGGGTAAGCGCAGCGTGGTCGTTGGCATTGAGGCTGACGGTCAACTCGTGCCGCCCGCTGGGGAGGCTGGGCAGGTGTAGCCAGGGGCCGTAGACCCGCGAGTGGTATTCCCCATTGATGTAGAGGTGGCCATGGCCCGCGCCTGGCTGGTTGGCCTGGTTGACCGCTTCGGGGGCAAAGCGAAAGTTGGTGGTCTGGATTTCTACGTTCCACCCCCGCACCGGGTCGGGATGCACCATTAGCGTCACCGTTGGCACGGGCTGACCCGCCGGAATTTCCAGAGTGCTGTGGCCGTGGTGGCCGTGGGGGGAGTGTCCCTGCCCTTCGCTGTGGCCGTGGCCTTCGCTCTGATCATGGGCGGCTTGGCCGTGGCCAGGGTCGGCGGGGGTGGGGGAAGGGGCACCACCTAGAACCAGGGCCAGGGTGAGTAGAGCCAGGGCGGGTTTGGCCACCGCCGTTTGAATCGTTGCCGTGGAAACAGTTGAACGTTGCATGGTGTATCGGTCAGGTCAGTAAATAAACAGCTTGGTGAAAAAAACAGCTAGGCCCAGGTGGGTTGAGCCTAGCCCCAGGGCCTAGCCCAGCTGGGTGCTGGGGGTTTGCCACTCATGGAGCAGGGTGAGGATGTAGTGGTGCAGGTGGGGGTGTCCCTGGGCCTGGGCGCAGGCGGCGGCCTGACGCAGATCGGCCAGGCTGCCGGTGCGATCGCCCAGGGACTGCCGCATTACTCCCCGCTTCAGGTAGGTGCGGGCGTGGTCGGGCTCCAGGGCCAGCACCTGATTCAGATCGGCCAGGGCCTCGTTGAGGCGGCCCAGTTGGTGGCAGGCGCAGCCGTGGTTGTACAGCGCCCGCGTATCGTGGCCATTGATGGCCAGGGCCTGGTCAAAGTCGCCCAGGGCCGCCTGGGGCTGGGCGGCCATCAGCTTCGCCAGACCTCGATCGTCGTAGATGTCGCCCAGGGCGTCGGGATCGGAGGCCAGGGCAGCCGCCTGGTCAAAATCGGCGATCGCCCTTTGGAAATCGTGCAGGGCCACCCGCACGAGTCCCCGGTTGTAGAAGGCCCGGTAGTCCTTGGGATGGGCCGCCAAGACCTGGGTGTTGTCCACCAGCGCCTGGGCATACTGGCCTGTGCGATAGAGGGCTAAGCCCCGGTTGAGGCGGTAGTCGGCAGCGGCGGCATCGAGCTGGAGAGCCTGGGAGCAGAGGGCGATCGCCTCCTCGTAGCGCTCCTGCTGCACAGCTATGAAACAGCGATCGCCGGGGGCGATGGGCGCAGACAGTGCCTCTGCCTGGGCCAATCCTGGCCAGCCCAGGCTGAGCAGCAGCCCCAAACAGCCCGCTATCAGTCGGGAAATACCCATAAGTTCGACCTCTGGCCATCAGCCCTAACGACAAAAAACCCCGCTTGCAGAGGTGTTTACGGCAAGCAGGGCGGGGGCACTGGAGATAAAAAACTGACCCTACCAACCCTGCTCAGCCTGGCTGAGCACGTAGGCGGCGACATCGGCAATGTCCTCGTCGCTCAGCCGCCCCTTGAAGGCAGGCATGGCATTTTTGCCGTTGGTCACCTGGGTGGTAATCGCCTCGATCGAGGCCATGTCATATTTCTCTAGGTCGGCCTGTTTCAGAGTTTTGGCCCCATTTACCACGTTGCCGCCGCCAATGTGGCAGGCCGCGCAGTTGTTGCCAAAAATTTGGCCGCCGTGGGCCAGATCAGCCGCCTGGGCCGCCGGTGCCATCCAGAGGGCGACGCCAATCAGCACCGCCGCCAGGGTGAAAGCAAGTTTTCTCATTACCGTTCACAGTCCAAAATCCTCTCTGGCAAAATTCTCCGGGTAAGGGCCATTTCGATCAAAAGACAGTCCGTCAACTATTGCGAACTGTAACGCGATCGCCTGGGCAGACCTCTCCCCATCCCCTAAACTGGGGCTTATTGCCCAGTCCTGCTCCCTTCGCCAGCGCCGCTATGGCTCCCCTGCCCCGTCACCGACCCCATCAGCTCTCCCTCGGCCCGCTGGAGACCGAAATTCTGGCCATCATCTGGGCCAGGGGCGGGGCCACGGTCAAAGCTATTCACGACCACATTCTGGCCGACCCCGATCGCGACCTCACCCAGGCATCGATCACCACGGTGCTCCAGCGGCTGGCCAAAAAGGGCTGGCTGCGGCGGGAAACCATTCGCCAGGAGAAGACCCGTCGCCTCTACCGCTGGCAGCCCACGGTGACCCAACAGGAGGCCCAGGCGCTGACCGCCCACCAGCAACTCCAGAGTTTTTTGGCGGTGGGCAGCCCCGACATTGTGGCCGCCTTTGCCGACAGCCTCGACGTGGCCGAGCTAGAGCAACTGGATGCGATCGCCGATCGGCTGCGCGCCCTGCGTGAAGCCAGGCAGGAGGAAACCTGATGCACAGCAGCCTGATAGTGCTGACGATTTTACTGGCGGTGGTATGGCGGTGGCTGGGGGAAAGTTCGGCTGGGCGATCGCCCGATGCCCCCTGGCAGGATCGCTGGGAGTCTACCCTGAGGGCCTTTTGCCTGCCGCCGCTGACCGTGTTGCTGGTGGCCAGTGCGGTGCTCTCCATGGGCCACCACGGCACCATGCTGGGCTGGTCGGTCAGCCCGGTGGGGTGCTGGGTCAGCCTGGGGGTGCTGTGCTGGTTTAGCGGCGTTCTGGTCTACTCCCTGGGGCGCGCCCTGGTGGCCCACGGACGCCTGCGCCGTTACCCCACCATTGCCCTGCCCCAGGGCGGGGTTGCCCGCTGCGTGCCAGGGGCGGTGCCCATGGCCGCCCAGGTGGGGCTGTGGCGATCGTCCCTGCTCGTCAGCCAGGGCTGGCTCGACCACCTCACTCCCGCTGAGCAGCGGGCTATGCTCGCCCACGAACAGGCCCACGCCGACTTTCACGACCCGCTGTGGTTTTTTGGGCTGGGGCTGCTACGGCGCTTTGGCTGCTGGCTCCCCCACACCACAGCCCTGTGGGACGATCTGCTGCTGCTGCGGGAAATGCGGGCCGACCAACAGGCGGCAACCACCAGCGACCCCCTGGTATTGGCCGAGCTGCTGGTGAAACTGGCCCGCCAGATCACCCTGGCGCTACAGCCTCCAGCCCTGGGGACGGGCATCGACTGCTTTGCCGCGTTTAATGAATCCCTGTCGGTTAGTCGGCTAGAGCAACGGGTCAATGCGCTGCTCACCCCAGCCCCTGAAGCTGATCCCCAGGCTCCAGGGTTCAGGCATCTGGCCTGGCTGGCGGCGGCGGTGCTGCCCCTGGCCACCACCTGGCTCCACACCTAGCCCGTCATCCCTTCCGTTGCCAGTTTAGAAGTTGAGCTGGGCCTGGAGCGCCGGGATGTCTTCCCTGAGAAACACGACCATCCGACCCAGGTAGGCGGTGCCAGCGCGATCGTAGGCAATCTCCTGCCAGTAGGCGAAGCGATCGCCCTCGCGCACTTCCCCCCGCAGCACCACATTTTGCCCGGGCACTGGCCTAGCGCCTCGGGCCGGGTAGCGGGTCAGCACCGCTGCCTGGCGGTAGTCGTTGAAAATTTCCTGGCCGTAGATCGCCCGCAGGGATTCATCGAGGCGATCGCCCGTAATGGGGTTGGCATGGTCAACGATGCTAAACCGCTCGGTGCGGATCAGGCGGCGATCGACTTCGGAGTTGACACCACTGACGGGGAACACCGAGGCCTGAAAGGTAAACCGCTGTCCAGGGGCAACCAGACGGTTAATCGCCAGGCGTTCCCTGGGGGAGGGCCGCAGGGTGGGGTTGTTGCGAATCCAGGTTTCAGTCAGGGTCACAGTTTGCCCAGGGACGGCCCAGGCCGGAGAGCTGGCTAGGGCTAAGGCAATCAACACCCCACCAAAACTGCGACAACACCATTTCATCGGCACTACCTCCTAGGAACCCGTGTTCGATGATAGCAACTGTAGCGATCGGCGACTCACATAGGTTCACTTCACTGGGCCACTTCTTTGGGAATCACTGCCCGTGAGCCCTACGCTAAGGTGTCGCGGTACTCTCTCAGCAAGACCATGACCTGAGCGAGGCGGCTGCGGTTTTCGGGGGAGGGATCGAGCAAATAGCTCAAGAACGCAAGATTTCGTTCAATTTCGACTGTAGCTCGGCGAGCCGCCTGTTCTTCTCCCGCAGCTCTTCGAGCTCTTTCTCGTCGCTCTTCCTCAACTCTTCGCTGCTCTTCCTCAACTCTTCGCTGCTCTTCCTCAACTCTTCGCTGCTCTTCCTCCGCTCTTCGTTGTACTTCCTCAGCTCGGCGTTGCTCTTCCTCAGCTCTTCGTTGTACCTCCTCAGCTCGGCGTTGTGCTTCTTCAGCCAGGCGGTCTGTTTCTCGATTTCGACGGTCCCACTCAATGCCGAAATTAGCCACCGCAGCCGCGAGGGCCGCCACAGTGAGTCGGTTGCTCCAGATTCTGGGGTTGGCGATGAGGCCGAGGAAGGTGAAGTCTTGCTCATTGTAAAACCGCAGAAAGGCAATGCTGATCAGCAGCAGGGTGACTGTTGTCGCTGGGATTAACGATAAAAAGTTGAGCCACGGAGTCATACGTGGATGTCTTTAGCTTAGCGGATCGATGGGAAGGAACATTCTCTACACAAAACAGAATGCCCCAATGGAAAGAACTCCATCGAGGCACTTTGCTGTTGACAAAGGATTAAAGGCCCAGCCGAGGCTGGCGGTGGGCGGTGCCCACCCTACGGATTAATACTCGGGCACAGAAGCATCCACTTCCTTGCTCCAGGCGGTGATGCCGCCTTTAACGTTGGTGCCCTCGATACCGTGCTGCTTGAGAATGCCCAGGGCCTTAGCCGATCGCCCGCCCATTTTGCAGTGCACAATCAGCCGGTGGCCATTGACCAGGCTTTTCACTTTGTCGACGCCGTCACCGTTTTCAATGTCGGGCAGGGGCACCAGCACCGAACCGGGAATGCGGGCGATCTCATACTCGTTGGGGTTGCGCACGTCGAGCAGCAGCACGTTGTCGTCGCCGCCATCGAGCACTTGCTTGAGTTCGGTCACGCTCATTTCGGCCAGACCGGCTTTCTCTTTTTCCTCTTCCATACGCGCCTGGGGAATCCCGCAAAACTCTTCGTAGTCGATCAGCTTGTCGATCACCGGACGTACCGGGTTGGGGCGCAGTTTCAGCTCTCGGAAGGTCATGTCCAGGGCGTTGTAGAGCAGCAGGCGACCACTGAGGGTCTTGCCCGCGCCCAAAATTACCTTGATGGTCTCATTGGCCTGAATCACGCCGATGATGCCTGGCAGCACGCCCAGCACACCGCCTTCGGCGCAGGAGGGAACTAGCCCCGGCGGCGGCGGTTCGGGGTAGAGGTCGCGGTAGTTGGGGCCTTCCTGGTAGTTAAACACCGTCGCTTGCCCCTCAAAGCGGAAGATGGAGCCGTAGACGTTGGGCTTACCCAGCAGTACGCAGGCATCGTTGACCAGATAGCGGGTGGGGAAGTTGTCGGTGCCGTCTACCACAACGTCGTAGGGTTCAAAGATGCCTAGAGCATTCTCGGCGCTGAGGCGAGTTTCGTAGAGGTCTACCTGGCAGTGGGGGTTGATCTCCAAAATGCGGCTCTTGGCGGACTCAATTTTGGGCTTGCCCACCCAGGACTCGCTGTGGATGACCTGGCGGTGCAGGTTGGACTGATCGACTACATCAAAATCGACGATGCCGATGCGGCCAATGCCCGCGGCAGCTAAGTACAGCAGCAGCGGCGAACCCAGCCCCCCGGTGCCCACACAGAGCACGCTGGCGGCCTTGAGTTTTTTCTGCCCATCAAGGCCCACCTCCGGCAGAATGATGTGGCGGGAGTAGCGCTCGTACTCCTCTTTGGTGAGCTGAATATCGTCCAGGTTTGGGTTGAGCATGGCCTCGGCGGAGAAACTGTGGCGGTTAAACACAAAAAACGGCCTGGGGCACGACCGTTTTTCACATCATTTCAGCTTAGGACAAGAATGGGGCTTTGTTTGCAGATGGTTCAATCATTTTCACAGCCTCGGGCTGAAACTGGCTGTGTTCGTCAAGTCGCCAGCTGTTTAGAGCGGCAACCCGACCCTGCACCACCGAGACTATGACGTAGGAATAGACGGGCCAGGCCAGGGCGCGATCGCACTCCGAAGGCACCGCCGGGTGGTCAGGATGGGAGTGATAGATGCCGATAATCTCCAACCCCTGCTGCCGCGCCTGCCGCTGCACCGCCAGCAGATCGGCGGGGTCGATCCAGTAGCGATCGCGCTGGCTGTGGGCCTGCCCTTCAGCTTCGCCATCAGTGTAATCCTGCCGTGAACTATCCCAGGCGTTGGCCACCGGCACGACGGCGGTCACCGTGCGATCGGTTTCATCAGTAGGGTCTTCGGCGGCCAGCACCCGGTGACCGACCAGTAGCCCGCAGGCTTCGCGGGGGTAGCCAGCGACAACGGCCTGGGCGATCGCCCGCCAGTGTTCCGGGTCAAGCTGAAGGGCCATAGTTCGTCAGCGCTAATGGATGAGCGCCCCTAGAACCCAACACCAGGGTTAGCAGGGCTATCCAGGTTACTAATCGCGCGCTCCAGGCGGGCCAGGGCGCGGTTGTAGTTGAGCACGGCGGTGACCAGATTGCCCTCGGCCTCCGCCAGTTCCCGGGTGGCAGTCAACACGTCGAGTTGGGTACCCACACCGGCATTGAATCGCAGGTTGGCCAGCTCCAGCGCCTCCTCCGCCTGAGCGACGGCCACCGTCGCCGTGTCGATATTGGCCTGGTTCGCCACCAGCGTGTAGTAGGCCTCTTCCACCTGCACGCGAATGTCGTTGCGGGCGCTTTCAAACTCCGATTCGTCGACCTGAATGTCAAGTTCGTTTTGGGCCGCCCTGGCTCGGGCGCCGCCGCCGTCAAACAGCCGCCAGCTCAGCTGTGCGCCTAGGGAAAACCCGTCATTCAGTCCGGAAGCCGCCCCTACCGACGAGCCCAGCACGCTCTGGACCCCATACTGACCGAAGACCCCCAGGCGTGGCCGCAGAGCAGCCAGGCTGATCTGACGCTGGGCATCGTTGAACTCTCGCTCCACCAAAAATTGCTCTAGCTCAGCCCGATTTTGAAACGCCAGCACAATGCTCTCCTCCAGAGAGAGCGGCCAGGCGCCGACAATATTGACGGCCAGGGTGGTGAGGTCGATTGAAGCAGGCACATTGAGCCGTCGGGCCAGCTGCCGCTGGGCAATCTGCCGCTGGCTGGTGGCCTGGGTCAGGGTTTGGCGAGCGTTGGCCACCTGCACCTCGGCCCGCAACACATCGAAGCGGGTACCCACCCCGACCTCCTCGCGCAGCTGGCTATCGCCCAGGTTGCGCTCAGCCTCAACCAAAAACGCCTGATTGATGCGAATTTGCTCGATAGCCTCCTGCACCGCGTAGTAATCGTTAATGGTGTTGAGCCGCAAATCCTCGCGGGTTTGCTCCACCTGCAGCTCAAACAGCCGTACCTGTCGCTCGGCGGCGGCAATCCGGGCCGATCGCTCCCCCGAGATACCCAGATCGTAGTCAGTTCTGAGGCTGGCCGAGCCGGTCGTAGTGGTGACGTCGCCCCCGGTCTGTCCGGGGCCACCTCCAGCAGACTGGTTCGTGGTTTGCAGACCGCCACTGAGATCGACGGTGGGATACAGTAGCGCCTGTTCAGCCCGCAGGCCCGCTTGACTCCGCTCCAGCTGCAGTAGTGCGATGCGCAGTTGCTCACTGTTGCGGTAAGCCAGTTCAATGGCGGTTTCCAACGACAGGGGCTGAGTTCCCAGGATCTCCACCTCCTCGGGGCGAGTCGGAACCAGCAGCGGGTTGGGGGCAGGGGTCAGGTAGGGGGGCGGGGTTTCAAAACCCTGGTCAGTCGGTCGGTCCGACTGGGGCAATGGCAGACCAGGGCGCCTCGCCGCCGGTCGGCCACCGCCACCACCATCGACCTCCAGGGGCACGGCCTCCTCACCAGGCTCTAGCCCCTCCCCCCCTGGCAGCACCGCAGGAGCATCCAGCGAGCTCGGATCTGGACTTCCTGACGTTTCGGCCTCAACCTGGGCGATCGCCGCTCCATCCTCTGTTTCGGTCGGGGTTTCCGGGGCGGCCAACCCCACAGCGCACCAGCCAGATAGCGTCATGCCCAGGCCCAGGGGTACCAGACAGCGTCGATAGGAGTAAAGCATAGGCACCATGGACTATCCGTAGCGAAAATGAACCACCAACCGGGAAAATCAATTTTTCTGCCTCAGCTTTTTAGCATATCGGCATCGGGAACACTTGAGTCCCCCGCAGCCAATTCCGCCCTTAGAGAGAGCCACATTTAGGCCCCAGGGTAGAAGGGTCGACCGCAAAATTTTCTCGACCATAGCTTAGCAAACTAAACGGTTTAGTACAATCACGAGGGGGCCCAATAGCCTGCGGCGGGCTGTAAATCAGTGAATTGGTGAGCGGGCAGATCTCCGCAACAGGCCCTGACCAGAGCATCGGTGTCATCCACGGGCAGCACCGGACAGTTTAGCTGCTGGCTGAGGGTGGCGACGCTTGTGTCGTCCAAAAACAGCGTGTCGCCAGGGTCGCCCGAGTCGCTGGGTTTGAGCATCACGGTGGGCAGCAGCAGGGCATCCCCCAGGGAGCGCTGCCGCAACCCCAGCAGCAGATCGTGGCCGGTGAGCAATCCGGTGACGGTCATCTCGCGGCCCCAGTAGTCGCTGGCCAGGGCCGCCAGGTGCACGGTCAGGCCCTGTACCTGGTTGAGGCGATCGACAATCGGCTGAAAGGCGTGCTCAACCGCATTGCCCACGACCCAGGTGAGGGTGCGGGGCGGGCTCACGGCCTCGGGCAAAAAGTCGGCAGCCGACTGCTCAAAGGCCTTGAGAAACTGGCGAATTGACCCCACCCCGTTACCCAGTTGGGGATAGTCTTCGTAGTGGCTCTCGGCGGGCACCGATCGCTGGGCGATCAGGAACCACTCGTCGGCCAGCCAGGCAAAATTGGTACCGAACTGCTGCCGCCACTCGCTCTGTAGCGCCTGCACCTGGTCGATGACCTGCCGGGCTTGGGCCTGGGTGACGGGGGTCAACTCGTCGTCCTGGGGGCGAAATCGGGTAAGGCCAACGGGCACTACCGCGGCCGAAATCACCGCCGGGGTGTCTCCCTGGTGGAATTTGGCCAGATCCCGCAGGGTGGTGTCCAGGTGAACGCCGTCGTTAATGCCGGGGCAAACCACTACCTGGGCGTGAATTTGCAGCCGCTGGTCCTGAAACCAGGTGAGCTGATCGAGAATTTGGCCCGCCCTGGGGTTTTTCAGCAGGCGCGATCGCACCGCTGCCTCCGTCGCATGCACCGACACATACAGGGGCGACAGCCGCAGCTGCGCAATCCGGTCCCACTCCTGGGGCAGCAGGTTCGTGAGGGTAAGATAGCTGCCGTAGAGAAAGCTGAGCCGGTAGTCGTCGTCCTTGAGGTAGAGGGTGCCCCGTTTGCCGGTGGGCTGCTGATCGATAAAGCAGAAGGGGCAGGCGTTGTTACACTGCATCAGCCCGTCGAACAGGGCGGTTTCAAACTCCAGGCCCAGGTCCTCGTCGATCTCTTTTTCTATTTCAATCCGGTGGGTTCTGCCCCGGCCATCGAGCACCTCCAGGGCCAGTTCCTCATCGGCGCAGAGAAAGCGGTAGTCGATCAGGTCGCGGGGTTTCTGGCCATTGATGGCCACCAGGGCATCCCCCGGTTCAAAGCCTATCTCTTCAGCGATGGAGTCGGGCAGCACGGCGGTGATGCGGGCGGGACGAATGGCCTGGGTGCCCATGGAAGTAACGGTTGGAAATCTGCTTCTCTATATTAGGAGGTGTCGGAGGATTGGGTATCGGGGTTCGGGTATCGGGAGGATACCAATTGTAGGGGCGCAGCATGGTACGCCCTACCAGTTCCTGATTGTGAATCAGGGCTTACTAAATCAGATTTCGGATTAGGTGCAGGGTAGAAAGAGGTTAGTGCCACCAATCAGGGACCAGAGGCCCTGCGCCCAGTCCCCATGCCCTCTGGTCCCTACAGGCTGGGCGTGTGCCCCATGGCGATCGCCGTCAGAATCGCCACCCCAAAGGCCAGGCGGTACCACACAAATACCCAGGTGGTGTGCCGCTTCAAAAAGCCCAGCAGCCAAACGATCGAGACATAGGAGGAGATCACCGTGGCAATCAGGCCGACGATCAGGGGCACCGCGCCCACCGAAGCCGTATCGGCGTCAAAAAAGTCTTTGACCTCCACCAGACCCGCCAGCACAATGGCCGGAATTCCCATCAAAAATGAGAACCGGGCGGCGGTGGCCCGCTCTAGCCCCATAAACAGGCCGGCGGTCAGGGTGGACCCCGCCCGCGACACCCCCGGAATAATCGCCAGGGCCTGACCAAAGCCCATCATGATGCCGTCGTAGAACTTGAGCGACTCAAAGGTGCGGACGCGGCGGCCAAACACCTCCGCTACCCCCAGCAGCCCGGCCATAAGAATGGAGACCATGGCAATGGTGGCGCTGCCCCGCAAAAAAGAGTTGTCAAAATCGGGAATAAAGACTTTGACAAAGACGCCCCCCACAATCAGCGGCAGGGTGCCCACCAAAATGCCCATCCCCAGCCGAAAATCTGGAGCATCAAAGTTGCGATCGCCCACGGCTTTGACCATACCCGTAGTGACCTGCACCAGATCATCCCAGAAGTACCAGAGGATGGCGGCAATACTGCCGAGCTGAATCACCGCCGTAAACGCCACCCCAGGGTCGCCCCAGCCCAGCATCACCGGCACGATTTTGACGTGGGCCGTGCTGCTAATCGGCAGGAATTCAGTAAACCCCTGCACCACGCCAATTACGATGGCCTGCCAGACCGACATATCGGTCAACAGCGCCGTCTCACCGCCGCCGCCGGTCTGGGCGAGGCAGGGGAAAAGGCTGGCAAAACTCATAGTCATAGGTGAAACCACTAACAGTGCATTACATCGAAACCCTGGCGGTGATAGGGTTCAGGCGCTGGGTCGGGCACCAGGTCAGGTGCCAATTTGACTCGGATCTACCTCTGAGGAAACCCTGGGGAACCCCTCACGACGTAGAAAGCTTTACAAATAAACACATATACTGACAGTAGGCCAGGTTCAGCGGAACGGCTGACCTCGTGTGTCATTGTACGAGACCCCAAACTTGCCCAAGCCGAGAATCTAAATTCTTTGTGTGGGCTTAATACTGGGGGTCAGTGCCTTCAACAGAGGCTGACCTGCGGCTTTTGCCAGGGCAGTCCCGTGCATCCCCCTGGGGGGCATGTTATGTTAACGATAGTTAACCCGCTTTCAGGATTCCATTGAGTCTTTCCTACTCCAACAACGCTTCCCCCTCCTGGCTGGCCTCAGCGATCGACTGGCTGGCCGCCTCTCGTCTGCAAATTCGGGTGTTTGCAGTCTCTCTGGCGCTCGTCATCTTACCCGTGTTTGTGCAGGCTCCCCTGGTGCGCTATTTCCCCTGGGTCAGTCTGGCGATGACGCCGCTGTGGCTGGGCTTAGGAGCCTGGATGATGCAGCGCTCTCGGTTGCACCTCTGGGGCGACCTGATCGTTGGCTTCGGGTGGATCTGGCTGACGGGGTCGATCTACTGGGGGTGGTTCCGCTGGGATCCGCTGGTGCATTTGCCGATTGAAGCGTTAGGGTTGCCCATTGCGGTTGTCTGTTTGCAGTGGGGCTGGGGTCGCGTTGGCAGCTATTTCTTCTTGGGCTCTCTCTTGGGCACCGCCGTCACCGATCTCTACATCAACTGGATGCATTTGTTCCCCACCTGGCAACAGCTGATGCTGTCAGACCCCGATGTAGCTCCTCTGGTGCTGCGCGCAGCCAGCGTGACCCTGGAGTCGGATGTGGCCGCCTGTCGGGCGCTCGTGCTGGTGCTATTTTTGCTGGTGGCGACGGCGATCGCGCTGACCACCTCCCGCCAGTTAGCCTGGTGGGCCTTTGGCGGAGCCGTGTTTAGTACGCTGATCGTCGATGGGCTGTTTTTTTTGACGGCAGCCCTGGCCTAGCTTGCATGACAGGGTTTGCATATCTGGCATAATGGATTCAGCTCAGGGAAACCTTGGGGTGGTCTGCTCCGATCGCGACCTTAAATTAAAGGGTTTTCTAGTTCGCGATCGCGCCCAACTGATTTCAGCCCGCGCCCTTATCCTACTGTCGTGACTTCCTTCTCTGGTCCCTACCTTGCGCTAAAAACCGGCTCCGGCGATCGCCAGCTCTCTTTGGTAGGCGGCAACTATTGGACCGTTGGCCGGGGCGACGACAACAACTTTGTGCTACCCGATCGCTGGATCTCCCGCAACCATGCCATGCTCCAGGGCACTGACAACGGCATGTTTTACCTGATCGATCTGGGCAGCCGCAACGGCACCTTTGTGAACGGACGGCGGGTCAGCGTTCCTGTCATTCTGCACGACGGCGACCTGCTCACCTTTGGCCAAACCGAGCTGCGGTTCTGCTCGCCCGTCGCAACCGTCGCCGTCACAAGTCGGGGCGATGCTCGCGGCAGCGACACCACCGCCACCGCCATGCTCCACGTGCGCCAGCTGATCTCAGTGATGGTCGTCGACATTCGTGACTTCACCGTCATGACCCGCCAAACCGACGAAAAAATTCATTCCGAGGCGATCGGCACCTGGTTTCGCCGAGCCGGGGAAATTATTGGTCAGTACGGCTCCTGGGTTGATAAATACATTGGCGATGCGGTGATGGCCGTTTGGATTCACGGTCCCGAGGGGGCCGATGAGGCCACGGTGCTACAAATTTTGCAGGCCGTCAGCACCCTGGCGGCCATGACCGAACAGCTCCACCAGCAGTTTCCGCTGCCTTTTCCACTCCGGATTGGGGCTGGCATCAACACGGGCTACGCCATGGTGGGCAACACCGGCAGCGGCGATCGCCCCGATTACACCGCCCTGGGCGATACCGTCAACGCCGCCTTTCGGCTGGAGTCATCCACCAAGCATCTGGGACTCGATCTCGCCCTGGGCGAAACCACCTACGAGTACATTCAAAAAATCTGCGGCCCCGAAGCTGGAGCTGACACCGCCGATATGGCACCCCCTCCCTTTAAGCGCTTCACTGTGGAAATGAAGGGCTACGAAGAGCCCTTCACCCTGCGGGCCGGCACCTTTTCCGACCTCGACCAGTTTTTGGCTGAAACGCTCTAGCTACCCTGTCCTTGGCATCATCAGACTTTGGGCCGGGGCTGCGGGCTCGGATCACCTTTTCGGCCTCAAGGAGTTGGCCAAGTTTTTCCAGCGATGTCGAAATGCCTTGGCTCCATTCGTCGTAGTTACATAGGGCTATTCACGCCCTCTAACATCGACCTATTGATGGAGTTGACCGATGCAGTACGCCATTTTGGTTTACGAAACCGAGCATGACTTAGCCCACCGCGAACAGCAGATGCCCGCCTACAGCGCCTACTCTCAGGCTCTAGCGGATGCCGGAGTTATGGTCGGAGGCGCGGCGCTGCACCCCAGCCACACCGCCACTACCCTGCAGCTGAAGGACGGCCAGCGGCAGGTGCAGGATGGCCCCTTTGCTGACACTAAAGAGCAGCTGGGGGGCTTTTTTTTGATTGAGGTGCCCGATCTCGACACCGCACTGGACTGGGCGGCTCGCTGCCCCGCTGCCAGCAACTGTGCCGTTGAAGTGCGCCCTCTGCTTTCGAATCCCGCCTAGGAGACGACCCCATGAAACTTTACTACTTTCCCCCTTCGCCCAATACCCGCAAAGTCCACGCAGTGGCCATTCATTTGAACCTTCCCCTCGACCTGCGGTTGGTCGATTTGCAAAAGGGGGAACAGCGCACCCCTGAATTTATGGTCCTCAACCCCACTGGGCGGACGCCGGTCCTCCAGGATGGCGACTTTATTCTGTGGGAGTCGACGGCGATTATGCAGTATCTGGCCAGCCAGCTACCCACACCCCTGTGGCCCAACAACGCACGGAGTCGGGCCGACATTATGCGGTGGCAGAGCTGGCAACTCGCCCACTGGTACGGCAGCTGTCAGCCGTTGCAGTTTGAGAACTTCGTGAAGCCCCTGCTGCAGTTGGGTGAACCCGACCCCCAAGTGGTGAAGGAGGCGACCGATCGCTTTCGCCAGGAGGCCCAGGTGCTTGAGGACCACCTGGCTGAGCGCGCCTTCTTAGTCGGCGACACGCTCACCCTGGCCGATTTTTCAGTCGCCAGTGACCTCACCTACGCCGGGCCGGGGCAGTTTCCGTTGGCAGACTATCCCCATCTCCAGGCCTGGTACGAGCGCATTGAGGCGCTACCCGCCTGGCAGCAAACCAAGCCACGGAGTTAACCCCCCATGGATGCACGTCGAGCGGCAGAACTGGCGGCCCGCAACGCCTATGGTCGACTGGTCGCCTACCTGGCGGCTCAGACCCGGGATGTGGCGGCGGCTGAGGATGCCCTCGGCGATGCGTTTCTCACCGCCCTCAACACCTGGCCAGCGCAGGGGGTACCGGCCCGTCCCGAGGCCTGGCTGCTGGTGACCGCCCGCCGTAAACTGATCGACACTGCCCGGCGCGGACAAACCCAGGCGCGGGTGCTCCAAACTCTTCAGGCCAATACCCCAACCGCAGCGCTAGGGCCGGCGGTGGACGAGATTGTGTTTCCCGACGATCGCCTGAAGCTGCTCTTTGCCTGTGCCCATCCAGCGATCGCCCCCAGCCTCCACACGGCGCTGATGCTGCAAACGATTTTGGGCCTCAACGCTCAGCAGATCGCCTCGGCGTTTCTGGTATCGCCCACCACCATGGGGCAGCGGCTGGTGCGAGCCAAGACCAAACTTCGTGATGCGGGCATTGCCTTCACCATTCCGGAGGAAAAGGAGCTACCGGCCCGGCTTCAGGCGGTACTAGAGGCCATCTATGCCCTTTACACTCTGGGCTGGGAAGACGTGGCCGGCCGCGACCCCCGCCATCAGGGGCTGACCCAGGAGGCGATCTGGCTGGCTCGCCTGTGTGTGCAGCTGATGCCCCAGGAGCCGGAGGCGAAGGGGCTGATGGCTCTGATGCTGTTTTGTGAAGCGCGCACCAGGGCCCGTCGGACCACCGAGGGAACCTACGTTCCCCTGTCGGATCAGAGGGTTGAGCTGTGGTCGCAAAGCCTGCTGCGGGAGGCGGAGCAGCTGCTGGGGCAGGCGGCGGTGGCCCAGCGCCTGGGACGCTTTCAGCTAGAGGCGGCGATTCAATCGGCCCACATGCAGCGGGTCAGGGGGCAAGCGACCGACTGGGAGGCGATCGCCCTACTCTACGAAGGGCTGCTGCAACTGGCACCGACGCTGGGAGCCAGGGTCAGCCAGGCGGCGGCGATCGCGGCAGCCCGTGGCCCTGCCGTCGGTCTGCTAGCCCTGGAAAAGCTCCCCCTCAGTGAGGTCAAGCACTACCAGCCCTACTGGGCCCTCAAGGCCCATTTGCTGCACCAGCTGGGTCAGCCTGTAGCCGCCAGGGAGGCCTACCAGCAGGCGATCGGCCTCTGCGAAGATGCAGCGATTCGGGAATTTCTGCTGGGGCGATCGCGCCTGCTCCAGACCTGACACCCTTAGCCATCAAGACAGTCCTCGGTAGAGCCTCCACTCACCACTCAAACCTCCCCCACGCCCCTCCCCTCCCCCCCCTCCCCCCCCCCTCCAGCTACAAAAGACAACTTAGGGATAAGATCGGGAAGCAACTTCCCCCCCAACCCCATGACTGCCTACTCCACCGCCCCCTTCAGCCCCGCCGAGATCGCCGCCGAGGGCATTCGCCCCGAAGAATACGACGACATTGTGCAGCGCCTGGGCCGCCACCCCAACCGGGCGGAGCTGGGCATGTTCGGGGTGATGTGGTCTGAGCACTGCTGCTACAAAAACTCGCGTCCGCTGCTGAAGCAGTTTCCCACCGAGGGGCCGCGCGTGCTGGTGGGGCCGGGGGAAAATGCTGGCGTTATCGATGCGGGGGACGGACTGCGGGTGGCCTTCAAAATTGAGTCCCACAACCACCCCTCGGCGGTGGAGCCGTTTCAGGGGGCCGCCACGGGCGTTGGCGGCATTCTGCGCGACATTTTTACCATGGGGGCTCGCCCGATCGCCGTGCTCAACTCCCTGCGGTTTGGCGACCTGACCGACAGCCGCACCCGCCGCCTCTGCCAGGGGGTGGTGTCGGGCATTGCCCACTACGGCAACTGCTTTGGTGTGCCCACCGTGGGGGGGGAGGTCTATTTTGATGCCGCCTACAACGGCAACCCCCTGGTCAACGCCATGGCGATCGGCATCCTGGAGACCGACGAGATTGTGAAGTCGGGGGCGGCGGGCATCGGCAACCCAGTGGTCTATGTCGGCTCCACCACCGGGCGCGACGGCATGGGCGGAGCCAGCTTCGCCAGTGCCGAGCTGACCGACGAATCCGAGGCCGATCGCCCTGCCGTGCAGGTGGGCAACCCGTTTTTAGAAAAATCCCTGGTGGAAGCCTGCCTGGAGGCGTTTAAGACCGGGGCGATCATCGCCGCCCAGGACATGGGGGCGGCGGGTCTCACCTGCTCCACCGCCGAGATGGCCGCCAAGGGTGGGGTCGGCATCGAGCTGGATCTCGATCTGATTCCGGTGCGGGAAACCGGCATGGTGCCCTACGAGTACCTGCTCTCCGAGTCCCAGGAGCGGATGCTGTTTGTGGTCGCCAAAGGCCGTGAAGCCGAGGTAATCGAGATTTTTGAGCGCTGGGGGCTGCACGCCGTGGTGGCGGGCACCGTCATCCCGGACGCCATCGTGCGAATTTTGTTCAAAGGCGACACCGCCGCCGAAATTCCGGCCCTGGCCCTGGCCGAAAACACGCCGATCTACCACCGCGACCTGCTGAGCGAACCGCCCGAGTACGCCCAAAAAGCCTGGGCCTGGAGCGAAGCCAGCCTTCCCCCCTGCACCGCCACAGGCCTGACGCGGCCCGATGCAGGGAGTACCCCCTGGACGGAGGTGCTCCACCAGCTGCTGGGGCAGCCGACGATCGCCTCCAAAGCCTGGGTCTACCACCAGTACGACCACCAGGTGCAGAACAACACTGTGCAGTACCCCGGCCACGGCGATGCTGCAGTGATTCGTCTGCGACCCCTGGAAGGGGTGCCGGGCTACCAGCCGGGGGCAGTTACCCGAGGGCTGGCCGCCACCGTCGACTGCAACGCCCGCCACGTCTACCTCAGCCCCTACGAAGGCGCCAGGGCCGCCGTGGCCGAAGCCGCCCGCAACCTCAGCTGCGTGGGCGCACTGCCCCTGGCGGTGACCGACAACCTCAACTTTGGCAGCCCCGAAAAACCGATCGGCTACTGGCAGCTGGCCGAGGCCTGTCGGGGGCTGGCGGAAGCCTGCCACGAGTTTGGCACCCCGGTGACGGGCGGTAACGTGTCCCTTTACAACGAAACCGTAGATAGCCAGGGCAACCCCCAACCCATCTACCCCACCCCCGTCGTGGGCATGGTCGGCCTGATTGACGACTTGAACCATACCTGCGGTCAGGGCTGGCAGCAGGACGGAGACCTGATCTATCTCCTCGGTGTGCCCGTCGAGCAAACCCTGACCGCTGCCGTCGATGGCAAACCCCTGGTCACCCTGGGCGGCTCTGAGTATCTGGCCGCTATCCACGGGGCAATCGTGGGGCACCCTCCGGCCATCGACATCGAGCTAGAAAAGCGGGTGCAGGCGGCCTGTCGCCACGGCATTGCCCAGGGCTGGGTGCGATCGGCCCACGACTGTGCCGAGGGTGGGTTGGCCGTGGCTCTAGCGGAGTCCGCCATTGGCGGGCAGCGGGGGGGGCTGATTCATCTGACCCTGGAGGCAAATCAGACCGACCAGCGTTGGGATCGGCTGCTGTTCGGCGAAGGTGGGGCCAGAATTGTGGTTTCGATCCGCCCTGAGCACCAGACGGTGTGGGAAGCCTACCTGGGCGATCGCCTGACGGATACCTGGCAGCGACTGGGCACAGTCCAGGGCGACTCCCTGACCCTGACCAGTCAAGACGGCCATACCCTACTCAGCGACACCGTGAGCGCCCTGGGCCACATCTGGAGCACCGCCCTGGAGCAGCGGCTAGCGGCGAACGTAGAAGCCATCCTATAGGGGGCATTGCTTAGGTGTCACCGAATTGAGCAAGGCCGTTACTGAGTTGCGGCATGGGTAGGGGGAACGGTCGTTTGCCCTGGGAGCGGCGCTGTTTTGATTCATCCCTGCGCTCAGTCACCCCAAGCAGGGCCTAGTACGGCCTGGCCCTGGCCCCAGCGTTCCTGGGGGGCCGATTTCTAGATTTTCACCTGCCTGCACTCTTGTCACCTATCCCCCTTGAGGGGAAAGGACAGTGCTATGATCGGTCATATATTAAGGAACTATTAAACAGGGTGGGGAAGTTCGGTAGTTTCTAATACCACTCTGAAAGCCCCCGCCCTATGATGAAGCTGGGCTCGCATTGAAGGCAAAATGCGGCAGCCAAATGTGTTGAGACGTTCTGCTCCTTTGCCATTGCGTTCCTAAAGCCACCCCGCACCACCATGACGTTCCCTTCCGAATCCCTCCTCGACGAGTCTTTTCAGTCCCGCCAGGGGGCTGCGTCCTACCTGGATCATCCCGACAAGCCCGAAGAAGCCTGCGGTATCTTTGGCCTCTACGCCCCTGACGAAGAAGTGGCGAGGCTGGCCTACTTTGGACTGTTTGCCCTCCAGCACCGGGGCCAGGAATCGGCCGGGATTGCCACGTTTGACGCGTCCGGTACCCACTGCTACAAGCACATGGGCCTGGTGTCCCAGGTGTTTGACGACCATATTCTTAAAGACCTGACAGGGCATATTGCGGTTGGGCACACCCGCTACTCCACCACGGGGTCTAGCCATGTGTGCAATGCTCAGCCCGCCGTCATCCCCACTCGCCTGGGAAACCTGGCCCTGGCTCACAACGGTAACCTGGTCAATGCGGCCGACCTGCGGGAAGAACTGCTGCAGCGAAACCACGACCTGGTCACCACCACCGACTCGGAGATGATTGCCTTTGCCCTGGCCGAGGCGGTCAACGACGGGGCCGACTGGGTGGCGGCGGCCAAAACAGCGTTTAACCGCTGCTACGGAGCGTTTAGCCTGGTGATTGGCACCCCCCAGGGCATTTTGGGTGCCCGCGACCAGCAGGGCATTCGCCCCCTGGTGCTGGGCGTGCTCGGCCACGACATTCCTGAGGTGGGCCAGCCCGCCCACTACGTGCTGGCCTCAGAGACCTGTGCCCTCGACATCATCGGGGCCACCTACGTGCGCGACATTGAACCGGGAGAACTGGTGTGGATTACCCCTGAAGGGCTGGTCTCTCACCAGTGGGCAGCGGCCACCCAGCGCAAGCTCTGCGTGTTTGAAATGATCTACTTCTCGCGGCCCGACAGCATTGTCAACGGCGAGAGTCTCTACAGCTACCGCCGCCGCCTGGGCCACCAGCTGGCCAAAGAATCCCCCGCCGATGTCGATTTGATTATGGCGGTGCCCGACTCTGGGGTACCCGCGGCGATCGGCTTCTCCCAGCAATCCCAAATTCCCTACGCCGAGGGGCTGATCAAAAACCGCTACGTGGGCCGCACCTTTATTCAGCCCACCCAGTCCATGCGGGAGGTGGGCATTCGCATGAAGCTCAACCCGCTCAGGGACGTCCTGGAGGGCAAACGGGTGCTGATCGTGGATGACTCGATTGTACGAGGTACCACCAGCCGCAAGATTGTGCAGGCCCTGCGCGATGCCGGGGCGATCGAGGTGCACATGCGGATTTCGTCGCCGCCCGTCACCCACCCCTGCTTTTACGGTATCGATACCGATAACCAGGATCAGCTGATTGCCGCCACAAAATCCCTGGAGGAGATTGCCCAGCAAATCGATGTCAATTCCCTGGCCTATCTGAGCTGGGAAGGAATGCTGGAAACGACCTACCAAGACCCGGATAGCTTCTGCTCGGCGTGTTTTACAGGGAATTATCCGGTAGAAATTCCCGAGCCCTTCAAGCGGGCCAAGCTCAAGTTTGAGCTCAAAGAACCCGTGGCCACCTAGGGGCGATTCACTCAATCAGCGTTTAATCCTGTGTCTAGCCATACCGATGGTCAGACACAGGCCTGGTCGGACCCACAGCCAAACCCGATCGCCTGTGGCTGCCCCCCCAGGGGCAGAACTGACCCGAGCCAACTACGGCTGCTCGCCGTTGCCGTACAGTTCTTGAATTAGGGCCATATCCCAGTAGGAGGCCTCGATTTTGTGGCCGTCTAGATCGCGCACGAAGCAGCCGTAGTAGGGTTCGCCGTAGTCGGGGCGGGGACCAGGGGGGCCGTCGGGTTGGGCACCAGCCGCGATCGCAGCCTCGTAAAAAGCGTGCACGGAGTCTTTGGTGGGGGCAACAAACCCGACATGGGTACCGTTGCCCACCGTAGCGGGCTTACCATCGAAGGGGGTCTGTACCCAAAACTCGGGATAGACCTTGCCGTAGGCGACAGCCCCCGGATGCTGCATAATTCGCTGACAGCCGAGGCTGGGCAGCACGCGATCGTAGAAGGCCAGGGCGCGATCGAAGTCGTTTGTGCCCACGGAAACATGGGAAAGGATGCTGGGATTTTCATCGCTCATCGTCTTTCACCCGCAGGGTTGACAGCACCAGCATAATAGTTCAAGCGAACTATTTGGGCAAGCCCGTCAACCCACTGCTTTCTCTCCCAGGGGTTGCTCATGGTCGTTAGAGAGCCCCCAACACCGCCCCCAGCACCGCCCCTGTAACCGGGTTGACGACGACAATGTGGTTGCCCAGCATGACCAGAGCCGAATTTTTCGGCTGTCTGATCAGAGCGGCGACCATTTGGGGAATTCGCAGCCTGCGGACCAGGTTGGTGGGCAACCAGCGCCTGCGGCTGACCTGCGGCTGAACCCCCACCAGGGTGTCCAGATGGGTCAAAACTTCGGCAGGCAGGTTGGCTATAACTTCGGTGCGGGGCGTTTCTTCGGCGGTTGCGATGATGGTGGCGATCGCCTCAATTTGCTCCTGGGAGAGGTTTTCCAGCACCTGAGTGGGCACAAGAGCTACCTCTGTTGCCGGATCGGCCACGGTCACCAGGTCGGCCAGGTCCTCTGCGGAAAGAGGCAGCGCCTCCGCCACAGCCTCGGGGGTGTCCAGGCTTTCTACCGCCTGTTCGATGGAAGTCTGATCTAGCTGGGCCTGGTCAACTAAGCCTGCCTCAGCTTGAGCCTGCTCAACGGGAAGCTCGTCAACCTGTACCAGGCCGGGAGCGTCGTCGATGACCTCCGCCAGAACAGAGGATGCCTGGGCCACAGTGCACAGGCTGCCAGCAGCCACCAAACCTAAACCGACGCCGAGCGTCCGTCGCCAAAGAATCATGAACGTTCTCCAAACAATAGAGTTAGGTGGGCGAGGCCGTGCCACCGCTAGCCGATCAGGGCCTGACTGCTAGCTGTAGATAGGGGCTGTGCAGTCAGTTCCCCAGGGTTGAGGTGCGCTAGAGCCAACCAGTGGTAGCGGGCCTGTTCCTTACCCATCTATTAGACCAATCCCAACCGTTCGGATGGCCGGATTGGGGTTCAGTTTTCTAACTGGTCAGCTATCCAGCTACCAACAGTCGCTGGACTTACTGCCCCATACCCGCCTCAGCCCGCGCTTTGAGCGCCTGGTTCATCGCCTCAAAGCCCGTCCGCACGTCGGTGTCTAAACTCTTGGCCAGCAGCGGCACCAGCAGCCCCGAAAATGTCTCGCCGTGGATGAACCGCACCCGGTTGTCGCCCAGCGGCTCGATCTGAAATCGGTGTTCACCGTCAAACAGGCCAGGAATTAGAAGGCGTCCCAGCCAGCGAAATTCTTTCTCAGGCTCCGCGACGAGCACGGTGGGTTTGAAGGTCATACCCTGCCCTCCCGGGGGCTGAATCTGAGCCTCCAGCCGACTGCCCTGCACCGCCGCACCGCTGATCGAGCGAATAAACGGATTCCACTGCCCGTAGGCCGAAAAGTCGGTCAAGATCTGCCAAACCGTCTGAGGCGAGGCCTCAATGTCGATGGACGTGGTGAGTTCTTTAGTCATAGCAGTGCGTTTGGTAAGAGAGAAAGGGGCAGCCCAAACCAACCTGGCCTTACCCGTGCGTCAGGCGTTATATGGCGAATTTCTCTTGTAAAAAGTACATCGTGAGGATTCCCCCCGGCCCGCCTAATCGAGTGGGATACAGAGTGCAACTTAGACGGCTAAGGACTGGGGGGAGCTAGACCTCAGCCATTGTGTACTCCGCTCTATTGAGAACCCTAAAACCGCTCTAGGAGCTCCCGCCGGTTTTCAAACCCAACCCCGCCGAGGGCTGATTCTAGCCCAACTGCTTCGACTAGAATGCCGTGCAAACTACAGCCACAGAATAGCTAAGCTCCTCCGGTATAGCGAAGATGACACGCCCTAAGCCTTCAACCCCAGCCAGTGCTTGAGCACTCGCCAGCGGTGGGCCGCAGTGGGCAGCCGCAGCCAGTAGGCCCAGCGGCGCGAAAAGCCGCCCAGCCGCCCGGTAATGCACAGCCCAAAGCCACAGACCACTGCTTCCCCCTGCCCCAGGGTGAGCATGTCGCCCAGATGGTTGTAGACAAAGGGCTTGAGGGGGCGATGGGCGATCAGCGCCAGGATGTTGTGGGCCACAGCGGGGCCAGCCTGGTAGGCGGCCTGGGCGGTGGCGGGGGCGCGGTCTCGGCCAGGGGCAGGCATGGCCGCCATATCGCCCAGCACAAAGACATTGCTGTGGTCGGGCAGCTGCAGGGTAGACAACACCTGGCACTGGCCCATAAGGGTGGGTTTGGGAGCGTCGTTCCCCGGCCACGATCGCGGCACCGTGCCGACCGTCCAGAGCATCAAATCGGCCTGGGCATGGCGGGTTTTGCCCTCGTAGCCAAAGGTCACCCCGTTGGCCTCCACCGCTTCAATGGCGGCGTTGAGGTAGACCTCTACCCCCCGTTTGGCCAGGGCGCGCGCCGCCGCCCGCTGAAGGCGGCTGGGGTACGATCGCAGAATTTCTCCCCGTCGATCGACCAGGGTGACCTGGCCCCGCGCCCCGAGGCGATCGCTCAGTTTGCAGGCCAGCTCAACCCCACTGGCCCCAGCCCCAGCCACCACCACCCGCACCTGGGACAAGGAGTCGAGGTCCCCGAGTCGCCGCTCCAGCTGTTCGGCGTCGTGCAGGGTGGTAAACGGCAGGGTATGGGTCTGGCTGCTGGGGAGGCTGGGTGGTCGCAGCTGGCTGCCCATGGCCACCACCAGGTAGTCGTAGGTGAGGGGGGGGCCGTGGCGCAGGGTGACGATTTGCTGACCCAAGTCAATGCGCTCAACCCAGTCCTGGCACAGGTGGATGGCGGTGTGCTTGAGGAGATCGCGATAAGCGGGGGCGATTTCCCAGGGGGCCAGCTCCTGGGTGAGCAATTCGTAGAGCAGCGGCGTGAAGCTGAAGCGATCGCGCGGCTCCACCAGGGTAATGCGCACCGGAGTCCCTTTGCCCAACCGCCGATGCAGAGCCAGGGCACAGTACAGTCCGCCAAACCCGCCGCCCACAATGCAGACCTGCACCGGCCGGGGAACGGCCGGGGAGGGGCGAAAGGCAGCCGGATCTGCCGGACCAGCGGTAGGGGGCGTCGGTGGCATAGCGGAGTTATAGCAGGGGGCTGTGTCCAGAGTGCCCAGCTTGCTGCACAATAGCGCTAGATTCAGTCCCTGCGATCGCCCCCTCCACTGCCCATGCCAGCCCCAGGCCAGGTGCCACAGCCATCCCCTCGCTCCTCAACCGTGGACCTCTGGCTAATCGCTACCGAGCAGGTTGAGCGATCGGAACTGGAAAGCCTGAGAACGGTCCTGTCAGCCGAGGAACAGGCCCGCCTTGAGGACCTTAGGTTAGCCGGGGCCCAGCGCCAATTTATCCTGAGCCGGGGCTGCCTGCGCCACCTGCTCAGTCGCTACACTAAACAACCGCCCCAGGCTCTCACCTTTGCCTACGGGCCTCGCGGCAAGCCAGCCCTCTGTCCCCATCACCCAGGCGTAACGCCCGTGTTCAATCTCTCCCACAGCGGCACCCGCCTGCTGCTGGGGGTCACTGTGGCCCCTAACATTGGGGCGATTGGGGTCGATATTGAGAGGCTGCGCTCCGTACGGCACCTGCCACAGCTGTGCCGCCGCTACCTCACGACCACCGAGGCCGCCACCGTGCTCAGGCTAGAGCATCCCCAGGCCGACCATCGGTTTTTGCGCTACTGGACCGGCAAAGAAGCCTGGCTCAAAGCCCAGGGTTTGGGCATTGCCGACTCCCTACAGGCGATCGCCCTGGAGATAGCGGAGGGAGAGATTTCTGCGGCGCTAACGGCGATAGAGGTTGCGGCCCCTGCCCCCCTAACGCCAGCGATGAAGCTTTACCAGGGACCGCCAGAGGCCCACTACACAGCGGCGATCGCTGTGCAGATTCAAGGCTCCAGCGCCCCTGTCTTGCACCTGAAGCAGACAACCCCTGCTGCGATTGCCTTGGGGTTGCCCAACCCCCAGCCTACGGCCTAACCATTGCCCAAATCGGCAATCCCCAGGGGGGAGGGGAGGTCGCCCTGGTTCCAGGAAATGTCGGGCATTGTGACCGAGGCCTCCCGCAGGGCGACTTCCCAGTGCTTACGCATTTTGATCAGGTAGGGGTCCCCCGCCTGAAACTGGGCTCGGTGGCGCACCTCAAAGCTGCCAGCCTGATACATCACCAGGTGAATGGGCGGTCCCACCGACAGGTTGGAGCGCATGGTCGAGTCAATCGAGAGCAGCGCACACTTGGCCACCGCATCGAGGGGCACGTCAAACCCCAGGGTACGATCTAAAATTGGCTTGCCGTACTTGGTTTCGCCAATCTGCAAAAACGGCGTTTCTGGGGTGGCCTGGATACAGTTGCCCTGGCTGTAGACCAGGAACAGCTCCGGCGCATCTCCCTGCACCTGTCCCCCCAGCAAAAAGCTGCACTGAAAGTCAATCTGGTCCTTTTCTAACCAGGGGCGATCGGTCTCCTGCAGGGCGCGAATCTGTTCCCCCAGGTAGCGGGCCACGTCGTAAAGGGTGGGCAGACTGTGCAGATTGGGTTTGCGATCGCGCTTGATGTCCTGGGCCAACTGGTGCACCACCGCCTGGGTAATCGACAGATTGCCGGAGGTGCAGAGCAAAATGACGCGATCGCCCGGCTTTGAAAACTCAAACAGCTTCCGGTACGACGAGATATAGTCCACACCGGCATTGGTGCGCGAGTCGGCGGCCAGCACCAGACCCTCCTTCACCAGAATGCCTAAACAGTAGGTCATAGGCTCGATAAAACGTGCGATCGCCGCAGGGGAGGCGGTTGAAGGTGATCAAAACATTGACAAAAAAGCGCCGGTTAAACCAGCGCCTCAAGACTACACCTAGACCCCACAGGGTGGCGACTGACTCCAGATGGCTCAGCCACTACCCCAACCAAGACAGGCTACGAACCCGTTTGTTTGCTGGAGGTCTGAATGTACAGAATCAGCAAGAAAACCGTCGGCACCAGCACAAAGAGAATGCTGGCCACAAAACCCAGTTTATTAACTTCCATGCTTGTCTCTACTCTCAACCCAACAACGTCGCTTCAGAGCCTTTACGTCAGCAGCACCATCAACCTAACCCAGCGGTCGAGGTCGGGCTGATCGCCACCTCACGTCGGCAAAGACTCCCATAAATTTAGAATATCACTCTCCCCGGTGAGAATGCCCGCCACGCACGAGTACTCGATGGCATTAGTCAGCCCATCAGTCCAGAAACCCGACACCTGAGCCCTAGCCCCTGAAATCTAGCCCCTGAAACCCAACACATCAACCCAGGCAGTTCCACACCTGCCCAGCGACACTAGCGTGGAGTCTCAGCGCCCCTATCCCGCTTCAGGCGCTCTTGGTCGCCTTGGCCGAGGCCTTCGACTTACGGCTGGGCTTGGTGACCACCGAAACGGGACCTTGCACCGTAGTCTGGCAGGCCAGGCGACAGCTGGCAGGCCACTTTTTCAGCTTGCGCTCCTCCACCTGGGTCCGGGGCGAAAGATTCTCGCCCCCCTCCACAACATCCACAACGCAGGTGCCGCACTGGCCATAGCCGCCGCAGTTCATCAGCTTGCCGCCAAACGTATAGAGGTCGATGCGGTTTTCTAGCGCCTTGAAACGCAGGTTGGACCCGTCGGCAACAATGATCTCCGCCTCTTCGTTAACAAACTTAACATTAGCCATCAGGGAAATCTCCTTTATGTTCTGCGTCGACAATGGCGGTAGATCAAGCCTTTAGCCGCTAGACCGAGTTGATTATCTACTGCGCCCCCTCGCGATCGCCACCGCTCAGGGCTCGGGCAGCTTGCGAGGGCAATTCGGACTAGTTACACTTCGTTAAGTAATTTCATTGTTACATCTCATCTGTACCAAATGATTCAGCATCCAACAACGGTGTGGCCCGCAAAGCAATACCCGGATGATGGCGTCAATTGGGGCGGTTCTGGGAGCCCGATTCTGATAGGCTAATCAGTATCTGGCAATGCTTAAGATCAATTCCACAAAACATCACTGTTTTACCTAGAGGAGGAGAGTAGTCAATGGGACTACCCTGGTACCGGGTACATACGGTCGTCATTAACGATCCCGGGCGACTGATTGCTGTACACCTAATGCACACGGCCCTGGTAGCTGGCTGGGCCGGCTCCATGGCGCTATTCGAACTGGCCACCTTTGACCCCAGCGACCCCGTGCTCAACCCCATGTGGCGGCAGGGCATGTTTGTGCTGCCCTTTATGGCTCGCCTGGGCGTGACCGAGTCCTGGGGCGGCTGGAGCGTAACCGGCTCAACCGCTGTCAACCCCGGCTTCTGGTCCTTTGAGGGCGTGGCTGCGGCCCACATTGTGCTGTCGGGTCTGCTGTTTCTGGCCGCCTGCTGGCACTGGGTCTACTGGGATCTAGACCTGTTCCGCGATCCTCGCACCGGCGAACCGGCGCTGGATCTGCCCAAAATGTTTGGCATTCACCTGTTTCTGTCGGGTCTACTCTGCTTCGGGTTTGGCGCGTTTCACCTGACCGGTCTCTGGGGACCTGGCATGTGGGTGTCCGACCCCTACGGCCTGACGGGCCATGTTCAGGGGGTCGCGCCTGAATGGGGAGCGGCTGGCTTTAACCCCTTCAACCCTGGCGGTATTGTGGCTCACCACATCGCGGCCGGTATTGTGGGCATTATTGCCGGTCTGTTCCACCTGACGGTGCGTCCGCCCCAGCGCCTCTACAAAGCGCTGCGCATGGGTAACATCGAGACCGTTCTCTCTAGCAGTATTGCGGCGGTGTTCTTTGCGGCCTTTGTGGTGGCCGGTACCATGTGGTACGGCAGTGCCGCTACCCCCATCGAGCTGTTTGGCCCCACCCGCTACCAGTGGGATGGCGACTACTTCAAGCAGGAAATTCAGCGGCGGGTACAGGCCGACGTCAACGCCGGGTATAGCCTGGCTGAGGCCTACGGCGCCATTCCCGAAAAACTGGCCTTCTACGACTACGTGGGCAACAGCCCGGCCAAGGGCGGTCTGTTCCGGGTTGGTCCGATGGTTCAGGGCGACGGCATTGCTGAGGGTTGGCTGGGCCATCCTGTTTTCAAGGACAAGGAAGGTCGCGAACTCTTTGTGCGTCGCCTGCCCAACTTCTTTGAGACCTTCCCCGTGGTGCTGGTCGACAAAGACGGTATTGTCCGAGCTGACATTCCCTTCCGCCGGGCTGAATCTAAGTACAGCTTTGAGCAGACTGGCGTAAGCGTCACCTTCTACGGTGGCGATCTGGCCGGCCAGACCATTACCGAACCGGCGCTGGTCAAGCGCTACGCCCGTAAGGCTCAACTCGGTGAGCCCTTCGAGTTCGACCGCGAGACCCTGGGCTCTGACGGGGTCTTCCGCACCAGCACTCGCGGCTGGTTCACCTACGGCCACGCGGTATTTGCGCTGCTGTTCTTCTTTGGCCACATCTGGCACGGGTCTCGCACCCTGTTCCGCGATGTGTTTGCAGGTATCGACCCCGATCTGTCTCCCGAGCAGGTGGAGTGGGGCTTCTTTGCCAAGGTGGGGGATACCTCTACCCGTAAAGAAGAAACGGTTTAGTTTCGCCTGATTAAAGCTGCCCGGTGGTTGAGTCTACACTTTCGCCACCGGGCAGTTGCCTTAAAATCCCTGTAAACTAAAGATAGTTCGGTCGACTAGGAGCCTTTTCAACCATGGAAGCTGTCGCTTACATCTTCATTTTTGCCTGCATCATTGGCACCCTGTTTTTTGCGATCGCCTTTCGCGAACCCCCCCGTATTCCCAAGGACTAGTCCTGCCGAAATGGTCACTGAGCCGCTAAGAGTTGCCGGGTTTGCGTAACTTAAGCGATACTTTTGGGCTATTTCGATTGTTTTCTCACAATTTAATTAATATAGAGGCAAGTCTTTCCTGTACATGAAAGGCTTGTCTTTATTTTTTCCCGACTACCCTCCCGTGGTGCGTAGCTGGGTTCCCTGTTCTCCCGTTGGGAGTGTGTCTATGCATTGTCCGTTTTGTCAGCACCTCAACAACCGAGTATTAGAGTCGCGGTCGGCGGAGGCGGGGCGCAGCATTCGCAGACGGCGAGAATGTCTGCGCTGCGAACGGCGATTTACCACCTACGAACGGATCGAGTACGTGCCGGTTACTGTGATCAAGCGCAGCGAGGACCGGGAACTGTTTGAGCGCTCCAAGGTGCTGCGCGGCATCGTACGGGCCTGTGAAAAAACGCCGGTTTCCTCCCTGGCCATGGAGGCAATTGTTGACGATATTGAAGCCGAACTTCAGCAGCGCGCCACCCGAGAAGTCACCAGCGTCGAAATTGGCGAAATGGTGCTGGCCAAACTACAGACAGTCAATGAAGTCGCCTTTGTGCGGTTCGCCTCGGTGTACCGCCAGTTTCAGGGCATTCGTGATTTCGCCGAAACCCTAAGTGAGCTTCAGGATGATCAGGGCGATCGCCCTCAGAAGGAGAGCGAAAACAGCCATCCATCTACCTACGTCGTCTCTACATCTCTATAGGGTCGCCTCTTCAGGGCGCTCTAAATCTCTGGTTACAGCCCTTTGGCGCAACCAACTCGATCAATCCTGACGGTGAGCTATCAACAACACCGTCTCTTCGGCTATAATTTTAATCCTGTGGGTTTATCGGGCTGTCTACGCCTGCACGCTGCTGCGTGGGGGTAGGGCTGTCACATATCTGAGTTGATTGTTTTGTACGTCTACACGGAAACCGCAGTAATACGGAGAAATCATTAGGACAACACTAGCATGCTCAATCAGGACGTAAAGGACGCTGACATCGGGTTTACACACGAAGACTTTGCCGCACTACTGGACCAGTACGACTATCACTTCAACCCAGGCGATACCGTCTCTGGCACCGTGTTTAGTCTTGAGCCCAGGGGTGCCCTGATTGATATTGGTGCTAAAACCGCTGCCTACCTGCCCATTCAGGAGATGTCAATCAACCGGGTTGACCACCCCGAGGATGTGCTGCGCTCCAACGAAACTCGCGAGTTTTTCATTCTCACCGACGAGAACGAGGACGGGCAGCTGACCCTCTCCATCCGCCGGATTGAGTACATGCGGGCCTGGGAACGGGTGCGCCAGCTCCAGCAGGAAGATGCCACCGTGCGCTCGGGCGTGTTTGCCACCAACCGTGGCGGTGCCCTGGTTCGGATTGAAGGGCTGCGTGGGTTTATTCCTGGCTCCCACATCAGCACCCGCAAGCCTAAGGAAGACCTGGTCGGCGAAGACTTGCCCCTGAAGTTCCTGGAGGTGGACGAAGAGCGCAACCGCCTGGTGCTCAGCCACCGTCGGGCGCTGGTGGAGCGCAAGATGAACGGCCTGCAGGTGGGCGAAGTCGTGCTGGGGGCTGTGCGTGGCCTGAAGCCCTACGGTGCCTTTATCGACATCGGCGGCGTTAGCGGTCTGCTGCACATCTCCGAAATCTCCCACGATCACATTGACACGCCCCACAGCGTACTCAACGTCAACGACGAAATCAAGGTCATGATCATCGACCTCGATGCCGAGCGGGGACGGATTTCCCTCTCGACCAAGCAGCTGGAGCCCGAGCCCGGCGATATGGTGAAAAACCCGGATCTGGTCTACGACAAAGCCGAAGAAATGGCTGCCAAGTATCGCGAAGCCATGCGCCGTCAGGCCGCAGAGCAGGCGGGTGAGCTGATCGATGACTCCGAAGAGGCCTACGTGGAGGAAGAAGTGGCCGTAGCGGTCGACTAGTAGCGGCCCACCACCGGGCTACTGGTCCAAACGTTCTCTATCAAAACGTTCTCTAAATGCTGCCAGCGCCTGCTCGATCACGGTATCGGGCGGGCGCCATTTGTATAGGCTGAGATCGACTCGACCCCGATGGTCAAACTCCACTCCTTCGTCCTCTAGCATTGCCCGCTGAATGTAGTCGGTGCCATTCCGCAGGGGGGACTCGGATACTTCTCCCCTGGCGTTGATCACGCGCTGCCAGGGCACATCTGGAATCGACATGTCCACCCGGTAGAGGGCATAGCCCACCAGGCGAGGTTTACCCACCAGCCCCGCCAGTTCCGCCACCTGCCCGTAGGTGGCCACTTTGCCCCGGGGAATTTGGCGCACCACAGCATAGATCCGGTCGTAGGTCGTCATCGTTGAGCCCCGGCGGGCTGGACTCGGGGGCTGCACAGCACGACCAGCGAGAAGTCGGCAACGGCGATCGCGCTGCCCGGTTTATAAATCCGCTTTTCTTGAATAAAGCCTTTGGGGTCGCTGGTGTTGAGCACCATGGACCAGCGCTCTTTTTTCACCTCAGCGGGAATTTGAAACGCCTGGGCCTCCGCCTGGGCGTTAAAGAACAGCAAAAAGCTGTCGTCTACAAGCCGCTGACCAGCGGTTTGGACGGTCATGAGTTCTTCGCCGTTGAGGTAGACCGCGATCGCCTTGGCCGAACCGTCGTGCCACTGATCGATGCTAATCTCGCTGCCATCGGGGTTGTACCAGCCAATATCGTGGACGCCAGAACCGTGGATAGCGCGACCCTGAAACCAGTGGCGCCGGGCAAAGGCGGGGTGCTCCCGCCGCAGTCTAATCAGCTGACAGACAAAATCCAGCTGATCCTGCTGCATGGGGGTCAGCGACCAATCAAACCAGGACAGTCGGCTGTCCTGGCAGTAGGTGTTGTTGTTGCCCTGCTGGGTGCGGCCAATTTCGTCCCCGCCCAGAATCATTGGAACTCCCTGGGACAAAAACAGCGTCGCCAGCAGGTTGCGCTGCTGGCGACGCCGCAGGGCCAGAATGTCGGGGTCGTCGGTATCTCCCTCAGCCCCGCAGTTCCAGGAGCGGTTGTAGCTCTCGCCATCGCGGTTGTTCTCGTGGTTGGCCAGGTTGTGTTTTTCGTTATAGCTGACCAGATCCCGCAGGGTGAAGCCGTCGTGACAGGTAATGAAATTGATGCTGGCGTGGGGGCGCTTGCCATTGGCCTGGTACAGGTCTGAGCTGCCGGTGATGCGAAAGGCAAACTCTCCCAGGCGACAGTCGTGGTCCCGCCAGAAGTCGCGCATGGAGTCGCGGTACTTGCCGTTCCACTCCGACCACAGCAGCGGAAAATTCCCCACCTGGTAGCCACCCTCGCCCAAATCCCAGGGTTCGGCGATCAGCTTGATGGTCGACAACACCGGGTCCTGGTGGATGATATCGAAGAAGGCGGCCAGGCTATCCACCTCGTAGAGTTCCCGGGCCAGGGCCGAAGCCAGGTCAAAGCGAAAGCCGTCGACGTGCATCTCCAGTACCCAGTAGCGCAGGCTGTCCATAATCAGCTTGAGAATCTGGGGATGGCGCACGTTCAGGGAGTTGCCGCAGCCGGTGAAGTCCATGTAGTAGCGGGGAGCGTCCTCCACCAGGCGGTAGTAGACGGCATTGTCGATGCCCCGTAGGCTCAGGGTTGGCCCCAGGTGGCTACCCTCCCCGGTGTGGTTGTAGACCACATCTAAGATCACCTCGATGCCGGCCTGGTGCAGGGCCTTCACCATCTGCTTAAATTCGTTCACCTGGCCCCCGGCCTGCCCGGCCCTGCTATAGCCGCCGTAGGGGGCAAAGTAGTTGAGCGAGTCGTATCCCCAGTAGTTGCGCAACCCCGTGTTGGCCAGGTGGCCAGGGTAGGCGTGGAAATGGTGCACAGGCAGCAGCTCGACGGCGGTAATGCCCAGCCGGGTGAGGTGGTCGATAGTGGCGGGGTGGGCCAGCCCGGCATAGGTGCCCCGCAGCGGTTCCGGCACCTCGGGGTGGAGCCGGGTGAGGCCCTTCACGTGGGTTTCGTAGATGATGGTGCGGTGCCAGGGGGTGTCGAGGGGGCGATCGCCCTCCCAGTCAAAGCTAGGATCGACCACAACGGCCTTAGGCATGAAGGGGGCACTGTCGACCTCAGAAAACGACAGGTCCAGATGCTCCAGATCGTCGGTGGCCTCGATGTCATAGCCAAAGATGGCTGGATCAAACTGAACGTCGCCGTCTAAGGCCCGGGCGTAGGGATCGATCAGCAGTTTGTGGGGGTTGAACCGCTGCCCTGCCCCCGGATCGTGGGGGCCATAGACCCGGAAGCCATAGCGCTGCCCGGGCTTAACCTCGTTCAAGTAGCCGTGCCAGACATAGTTGTCAACCTCAGTCAGCGGCAGGCGGGTTTCGCGATCGCCATCGTCAAACAGACAGAGTTCAACCGCCGTTGCATTCTCTGAAAACAAGGCAAAGTTTGTGCCCGTGCCATCCCAGGTAGCGCCTAGGGGATGGGGACGACCCGGCCAGACTTGCATTCCCATGGTGAGCGTGGCTTCCTAATAACTTCAGGCGGAAGTGTAGCGATCGGGCGCTGGACCTTCGCGGTGCCTTTCCTAGGTTACCAGGACTGGGTTGATCCACGAAGCGCCTGGCCAGCCGCCGAGGCCAACGAGCTTATCAAACTTTTATAGTCTTGAGATAGGATTGCCAAACCTAATCAATCGTCGGTCTTCGGTCTGTATCGAGTCACACGAAATTGTCTGTAAAAACCTGTCAAGTAGGAGTGGTTGGCAATGCCTATTACAAAGCGTTGTTTGGCTGAGTTTTTGGGAACGTTATGGCTCGTGCTGGGCGGCTGCGGCAGCGCCGTTCTGGCGGGTATTTTTCTTGACGGCAGCGGTGCCTTCAATTTGGGCATCGGCTTTTTGGGGGTGTCCCTGGCCTTTGGCCTCACGGTATTGACCATGGCCTACGCCATTGGCCATATCTCCGGTTGTCACCTCAACCCCGCAGTGTCCTTTGGGCTGTGGGCCGCGGGGCGCTTTCCCAGCGGTGAACTGCTGCCCTACATTGTGGCTCAGGTGCTGGGGGGAATCCTGGGAGCAGGCATTATTTACCTGATTGCCACGGGGCAGCCGGGTTTTGCCATCGACCCCTCGGCAGGCAACCCCCTGGCTACCAACGGCTTTGGGGCCCACTCGCCAGGCGGGTTTAGCCTGTTGGCCTGCTTTGTCTGCGAAGTGGTGATGACCTTCTTCTTCCTGATGATCATCCTGGGGGCCACCGACTTTCGCGCTCCGGTGGGCTTGGCCCCGGTGGCCATTGGCCTGGGCCTGACGCTGATTCACCTGATTAGCATTCCAGTCACCAACACTTCGGTCAACCCCGCCCGCAGCACTGGTCCGGCGCTGTTTGTCGGAGGACCACTGGTAGGTCAGCTATGGCTCTTTTGGGTGGCCCCTATCCTGGGTGCCCTGCTAGCCGGTTGGGTCTATGCCACCTTCTTCGCCGACAACAGCGAAAAGACCCTGCGTACCGATCAACCCAACCCAGCAGCTTAGGACAACTTAGGCGTTGCTGAATGCAGGTATGATTTGCCCCCCAGCCCCCCAATTCTGGGGGGAGTCGAAATCTCAAAGTCCCCCAGAATTGGGGGATTTAGGGGGCGATGAAAGGATGTCAAGTTTAGAGATTCATTACTCAATCCGGCAACGCCACAACTCATAACCCCGACCGAGGCACCTGTTTGAGTATCAGCTATGGCTCTTTTGGGTGGCCCCTATCCTGGGTGCCCTGCTAGCCGGTTGGGTCTATGCCACCTTCTTCGCCGACAACAGCGAAAAGACCCTGCGTACCGATCAACCCAACCCAGCAGCTTAGGACAACTTAGGCGTTGCTGAATGCAGGTATGATTTGCCCCCCCCAGCCCCCCAATTCTGGGGGGAGTCGAAATCTCAAAGTCCCCCAGAAATTGGGGGATTTAGGGGCGATGAAAGGATGTCAAGTTTAGAGATTCATTACTCAATCCGGCAACGCCACAACTCATAACCCCGACCGAGGCACCTGTTTGAGTAGTCCTCGGTCGGGGTTGACCAGCAAAGCCTAGGGGCTGTCATTGATGAGCTGCCAAACGCCTAAAAATTAAGGGTTACAGCCCCTTGCCTGGCGTTTTGGATCGGGCGTGACAAAGCTTGATATACCGAGCTTTCGGCCCCAATTGATGACACGCCTTAAAACCGGGATGCAGACCTCCCGGTTTTTGATTGGTTATCCAAAATTGACGCCACGGTTTAGTGAAGCCGATGGCCGCAGCTGCCGCAGAAGCGATCGCTGGGGTTCACGGCGGTACCACACTGGGTACAAAATTTTTGACCCTCGGGGGTACTGGCAGGGGCGGCCATCGACCCCGGGGCCTTAGCCTCACCCATGCTCAGGGTCATGTCGCCCATGCGCATGGTCATGGGATTGGAGGACATCTGCATGTCGCCCAGGGTCATGTTGCCCATAGTTAATGGGGGCATCGGTGCCATCGGTGTCATGGGGGGCATGGCCCATGACTCGGCCGTCGTAGACTCCAGAGGAACAGCCTGGTGAGCCGTCCAGGCAGAGGGGTCGGCGGCCCCAACCTGCATACCCTGAATTTGCCAGATGAAGACCCCCTGCGCCGTCACACAGCGAATCAGCACGCCATTTCCCACTCTGGCGGCCTGCGGGATTTCGGTCCAGGCCCCAGTAGACACCTGAGTCGTTGACTGTTGCTGCTGTCCTGGTCCCCCGCTGACTAGAGAAATCGCAGTTGTGGATCCAGGGTTGTCAAGATATATCTTTTGGCCGGGGCCAAGGTCATATTGATAGGGCATAGTTAGCCTTGACAAACACTGTTCGTCACGTCAAATAGATGTCCTGGGCTGTCTCTCCAGCACAGGGTCTAAAGGTATGCTAGGCCAAAACTCGTTCCCTTTGGGTATCTTCAGCCTCTATTTGGCTCAGGCTATGGGGCTTATTCAGGGTGACGCGGGCTCAGTTTTGGTCAAGTCAGACCATAGCAGGGCAATCTAAGCCAAAACCAGCCCAAAGGCTTTGGGTCGGCCAGCTACAATCTGAAAGTCAGTGAGTTCCTGTTCGAGTGCTGGTACCAGTTGAGGTGTCAGGACGGCAACACGCCTAACCCTCTGCAGACGGGCCAGGGACTAGGGCGTTGGCAAAGCCTCCCCCAAAAGGGAATCGCTGCTATGACTAAGAAAAGTGCCGGGCTACTCATGTATCGCACCCAAAATCACCGCCTGGAGGTTTTGCTGGTGCATTCGGGCGGTCCCTACTGGACAAATCGCCGCTGGCAGGCTTGGACGATTCCCAAGGGTGAAATTGACCCTGGGGAAGATACCTTTGAGGCTGCCAAGCGCGAGTTTTTTGAGGAGACGGGGCAGATGCCTACGGGGGTGTTTTGGCCCCTGCACCCCGTCCGTCAGGCCGGAGGTAAGTTGGTGTTTGCCTGGGCCTTTGAGGGCAACTTTAACCCCGCTACCCTGCACAGCAACACCTTTATGCTGGAGTGGCCACCCCGTTCAGGCGTGCTGAAGGAATTTCCCGAGGTGGATCAGGCCGCCTGGTTCGAGCTCGACGAGGCCAGAAAACGCATTATTAAAGCCCAGGGTCAGTTTCTAGATGAGTTGGTGCAGCTGCTGGGGCAGGTGCCGCCGGAACCTTTAACCCCCAGGCAGCGGGTAGAGTAGGTCTCAGGGATTGGGTTGCTGCAAAAATTGCCGCAGGCGGGCGATCGCCAGGCTCTGACCCAGGTTGAGGGGCAGCGCCGAAACCCCCTCCAGACGCGACTGCACCCAGCGATCGCCCCAGTACCACTCGTGAAAACCATCAATGCCCCCGGACAGCACCATGTGCAGGCAGTGGTCATTCACCAGCTTGACCTCGTGGTGAATCTCAACCGGGCCAAGATAGCTGTTAAAACTCAACCCGCTGTGCAGTGCGCTGGGCAACCCCTGGCTAAAGCGCTGGGGCCAGAGCCAGCGACTAAAGCAGCTGGGCTGCACCAAGCTGGCCTGAATTTGGCCCTGGGTGGCCTCAACTTCGACCCGAAGGCGGCTGTGCTGAAATGTGCCTAGCATAGGGAGTTGACATGCCCGCAAACAACACCTCCCAGTATGCCAAAAGAAACTCGGTCAGATGGGAGCTACGACGGGCAATTGCCCCCCGCCCCAGGGGACGGTTACCCCTTCTCAAACCCACCCCCCCAAACCTTCTACAATAATTACTAAGCAATATGAAGGAATGACTGGGGCAGCGCATGGTAGATCAATTGATTCGAGCAACCGCCGCCGACGGTGGCATTCGGGTGGTTGGCGTCATCACCACAACCTTGACTGAGGTGGCCCGACAGCGCCACAACCTGTCCTACGTCGCCACGGCGGCCCTGGGGCGCACCCTGTCGGCGGGGCTGCTGCTGGCCTCCAGCATGAAGCAACCCCAGGGGCGGGTCAACATTCGGGTACGGGGCAATGGGCCCCTGGGCGGCATCCTGGTGGATGCGGGTATGGACGGCACCGCCCGGGGCTACGTGGATAACCCTGCCATTGAGCTGCCCCCCAACCCCCAGGGCAAGCTGGACGTGGGTGGGGCCGTGGGCCGGGAGGGCTATGTCTACGTGGTGCGCGACATGGGCTACGGCTATCCCTACTCCAGCACCGTTGAGCTGGTTTCCGGCGAAATCGGCGACGACCTCACCCACTACCTGGTCAACTCCGAGCAGACCCCCTCGGCCCTGGTGCTGGGGGTGTTTGTGGGGGCCAACGGCGTAGAGGCCGCCGGGGGACTGCTGCTGCAAATCTTGCCCCGCGCCGCCGAAGACACCGAGATGGTGGCACTGATCGAAAGTCGCCTGGCGGGCCTGACCGGCTTTACCCCCCTGCTGCGGGCCAACAAAACCCTGCCCCAGATCTTTACCGACCTGGTGGGCGACCTGGGTCTGGAGATCTTGCCCGAAACCCAGATGGTGCAGTTTAAGTGCCCCTGTTCCTTCGATCGCATGCTGGGGGCCCTCAAAATGCTGGGTGAAGCCGAACTCCAGGACATGATCGAAAAAGACAATGGGGCCGAGGCTACCTGCCACTTCTGCAACGAGGTCTACCACACCAGCAGCGACCAGCTGGCTCAGCTGATCGAAGACCTGCGGGAGGAACGCCAAGAAGCTGGCCGGTAGGAAAAAGCCTGTTAGCCGTTGAGTCGCCGGTAGGCCAGCGCCAGCGCATCCCCATCGCCTACATTGCCAGGAAACAACACCACGGGCAAATCTGGGAACTGGGGATGGTCGGCGGGGGTGCGCACCGCCGAAACGCCGGGTAGAATCTGCCCCAGCAGGCGGGCGGTGCGCAGGGCCAGTCCGGTACTGAGGGTGTCGTTGGAGGTGATGCCGCCCTTGCTGATGAGAAAGCCAATGTCGGCGGGCAGTCCCTTGATTACGTCCATCAACAGAGTTGAGACCTCAACCCCAAAGTCTAGGCGGGCCTGCACCGTATCGAAGGTAAGTTCGTCGCGGCTGGTGTAGACCACGGGCACCTGGCCTTTGCTGTGGGCCGTTTCCACCTGGGCCAAGATGTGGGCGAGCAGATCGCTGTGGGCGGTTGGGCCCCCATCGCGCAACTGGGCCACATCGACTTCGATGCCCGTCACCCCCGGCTCCTGCAGCAGTTTCTCCAGCTGCTGGGTGGTCTTTTTGACGTGGGAGCCGACGATGATCGCCCCGGGCACGCCGCCGCGCACGTAGGTTCTCATGTGGTCGGCGTCGATGGGCTGGGGGGGCAGAGCCGCCAGGGCGGTGAGGATGCTGGCAGCACTACGAAATAGAAATTTCTTGCCCTGGGCGGCGGCGGCCAGCAGGTCCTGAGCAAACTGGTTGAGGTCGGCCTGGGTTTCGCCATCAACGGCGCAGCAGACGTTGTGTTCCAGAGCCATCAACCGGTCCAGGGAGCCGCTGCGCAGATCCGTCAGCACAAAGCGCTCCACGGTAGCGGCGGGGATGCGGCCCTTAGTTTTTTCCGCCACGTAGTCGGGCAGGTAGCTGGTGCTGTAGCCAAATACCGAGTCTTTGGCAAATTCGGTCTCATGGACCGGGGTGGGGGTGCCCTCAACGGTCAAGTAGTGGGTGCTGTCGCGGGTGATGCGGCCCCCCTCGAAGAAGGCGGGCACCAGAAAGTGGGCGTCGAAGGGGCCGAGTTCGTCTGCGATCGCGTCGGTTTCCACCGGGTAGTGGCCCCGCAGGGTGGAATCGGAGCGGCTGACCACCAGAAAGTCCTCGATGCCCTCCAGGGCGATCGCCTGCTTCAGGTTCTGGCAAACCTCCCGAGTGACCGCTTCCGCCGCCACCGGGGTCAAAGCGCGGGTATTGGTCAGCACAAAGAAAATTGGCGCACTGTCCCGCAGTCCTTCCCGCAGGGTCTCCACATCCCACTGCATCAGCAACAGGCAGCTGTGTACCGTCTGGGAACCGGTGGGGTCGTCGTCGAGAACAATGATTTTGGGCTGAGCCATGGAGCAGAAACGTGCGGTAAACCAACCCCACTATCGCCCACGGAGGGGACGTTGGCCAAGCCAGGCCAGCGATCGCCCAGCCCAGCCCCAACCCATCTTTAGACAAAAAGTAAGGGCTCCTGAAATCTCAGAAGCCCTTACTTAGTTTGGTGGCGGGGCATGGATTTGAACCATGGACCTTCGGGTTATGAGCCCGACGAGCTACCAGACTGCTCTACCCCGCGTCGGCTTATTCACTATAGCGCTAAATGTTCTTAAATAACAATCTGATTTTCGCTCAAGCAATTTTTTGCTCAAAATATCCTGTGGGCCGCCCAAAACGTAACCATCCAACCACTGTTAGTACATCATTGGCAGATCGCCAACTACATCAAGGCGCTTGTAGTTGCCAATTTCCATGTAGGTTTCCGCCAGGGTATCGGCGACCGAAGGCGATATCCAGCCCAGCTGACGGAGGGTGAAAATGGCCGTGGCGTACTTGGCCCGCTTGGCTCCGTCAATCACCTTAATGGCCAGCCCCAAGCCCTCGCCGACTCGACCAATGCACTGAATCCCTTCGGCTCCTGATTTGCTCACCAGAGCGCCGTTGGTCAGCTCCATCAAAATGGTGTCGAAGGCGTCGGGGCCACCCACCATGTCGGGGTGGCTGGTCATCGCCCGCACAATCCGCTCCATATCCAGGTTGCTGCCCGAGGAGAGCATGGCAAACAGAGTGGCCATCTGGCTCAGCTGCATGAAGTAGGTGGGGGCACCACAGTCGTCGTGGGCGCAGATAAATTCATCAGAGGGCATGCCCAGCAGTTCCGAAATGCGGGCCACAATTAGCTTTTGTACCGGGTGATTCCGATCGAGGTAGCTCTCCAGGGGCCAGTTGCGCTGCTGAGAAACCGCCAGCATACCGGCGTGCTTGCCCGAGCAGTTGTGCTCCAGGGGGCTTTTTTTGCCCGCTGGGGTGGGGCAGCGCAGGGCGGTGGTGTCGAGGTCCGCCTGCCAGAGGATATGAAAAACCTGACGCACCTGCTCGATGGTGCCCTGGTGGGAGCCACACATAATGGCCAGGTCGCGATCGCCCAGGCTGTAGCGTTCCAGCGCCCCGGCCGCGGTCACCGCCAGGGCCTGAAAGGGCTTGAGCGCCGAGCGAATGAAGGTACCCAACTCACCGTTGCCGGCGACCGACAGGGTGCGGCCCCGGTTGTCGCACACGGCCACGTGGGCGATGTGGTTGGACTCGACGATGCCTTCCCGCAGCAGCTGTATCTCTAGCTCTTTAGTTTGGTGTCGATTAACCCGACTGCTGGTCATAATTAGGGGCTCTGCGGTGGTGAACAAGGGGGTGAGCGGTTAGTCGTCGATAGCCGCCGTGGGCGCTAATGCAACCTGGGCCAGACTATCAGGCCCAGGGCCAACATCAGCGCCATCACCCCCAGGGTGCGGCGAATGCGCTGAAGTACAGGCTGTACCTGGTAGTCTACAATCAGGCGATCGCGGTTTGAAACCTCCTCCGGCTTAACCCAGAGCTGGCCGTCGTACCAGCCCGACTCTTCGTAGGGCACCGTGGTCTGCCGCAGCCTTCCTCCCACATGAGCCCAGCCAACGTAGAGCTGTAGCAGGGCCAGCATAGGCAGTACCAGGGCTCCCATGGCCGCACTGAGGCCAAAGGGCAGGGGATGCTTGATGGGTACAAAACTGGCGGCGGCCATCGGCCCAGCCACCGCCCAACCGACGATCCAAAGTACAACCAGGGGCTTGAGGTAGCCGGTTAAATTGCGGCTACCCCAGCCATAAAACCAGGAATCTCGCACATCCTGGTATTCGTTGATGGGCTGCTGCTCAGCCGGTACCGGACATCGTTGAGGCATGGCCACCGACAATACGCAAATCTAGCTCTAGACTAAACGAATTGCCCACCATTAGGAATCTCTGCACAGCAATTCGTTCGCTCCCAGGGGTTAACCCCTCGCTCAACCGGGGTCTGACCTCATCGCCGACCGTCGACCTCAGGTCCAGCTTGCTTAGCCCTGGCCACCGGCGAAATGGGGTCCGGAAGGCTGGTAAACGATTTGGTTGGCGTGGCCCCAAAAGGCTTCTAGATCGTAGTAGTCACGGGCCTCGGGCATAAAGATGTGGGCAATGACTTCGCCGTAGTCCATCACGATCCAGTTGCCCTCGCCCTGGCCTTCAACCCGTAGGGGACGCCGATTGTAGTCGGTTTCGAGAGCCGCCTCAATAGAGCGGGTGATAGCGCGCACCTGTACCGCCGAAAAGCCGGTCGCCACCACAAAATAGTCGGCCAGATACGACACATCTCCCACCTGCAAAATCGTGATGTTGCCCGCTTTGCGCTCGTCAGCGGCAGCGGCAATGGTGTAGGCCAGTTGGAGGGCACCGTCCTCATCCGGGTTGGGCTGGGAAGCAGGGGTGTTGCTCTCTGGCGCAACGGCCTTGTGCAGGGCAGGCTGACGGTGGGGAGAATAGGTCATACGCAACGGAGAAATAGGGCAGAGGAACGACGGAATCCTGGTCAGTGAACCGATCGGTGTGCCCACTGGCGAGACCGGTAAAGTTAGCTTCATTGTAGAGGATGCGCCCAAGGGACCGCAGGGCTGACGCCGACCAAGGACATAATCTGTCATCGAAACGGCTGGCGGGGAATCGGAGGGACTGACATCAAGGAGGCTGTCACCCAGAATGAATAACACGCCCTCAAAGTCGCTCTCGGCCCCTGTGCCGGACCAGGCGGCGGGGAAAGTTTAGAGATCCCAAACCAGATGCAGCGTATATCATTGATCGTCACTATTTAGCAGCTGCTAAAGCGGGGGAGGCGCCGTTTTTGGCCTCTCAAGCGTGAATGATCTGCGGCTCGGCTTTTAATGTCTACAGGGGAAAACACGATGCCTCAACTCACGCAAGGTCTTATTGTTGCTGCTTTAATTGGCCTACTTCTGGCGGTCATTGTGGGCTACTACCTGCGCCAGGGCCAGGTGAATGAGCTGAGTGAGGCGTTGCAGCAGAGCCAGCAGCGGCAGGACGAGCTAGCCCAGGAGCACGAGCAGCGACTGCGCGATGCCACCCGCCAGCTGCAAAACGACTACGAAGCCCAGCTGGCGGAACGCATGGAGCGCTACCAGACTCAGTACGATGAGCAGCGCAGCCAGCTAGAGGCCGAGTTTCAGGCCCGCCAGGCTCTGTCGGGCAACGCCTCTGGCGAATCGGACAGCAGCATTGAGCAACGCATTCGCAAACAGTACGAAACCCGTCTCAAAGAGGCCGCCACCAAAATCCAGCAGGCCTACGAGCAGCACCTCCAAGAGAAACTGGTCGAAGCGCGATCGCAGGCCCAGCAAGAGTACGAGCAGCGCCTGGCAGAGGCGATCGCCCACTACCAGGATGAGACCCAGGCTCGCCTGGCCGCAGACAGTGGCGCTATCCCGTTGGGCAACCTGGTGCCGGAGCCCACCCCTGAAGCCCGTGCCGGGGCTGGCGATCTGGCTGAGGTAGAGGCTCGGCTCCAGGCGGAGTATGACCAGCGCCTGGCCGAGCGCGTTGCCCAGTACCAGGATGAGATGGAGCAGCGACTGGCCCAGATGCAGGCCACCTACGACGCTCAGCTGCAACTGGCCCGGGGCGCGGGTTCCCCCGCAGCGAGCGAGCCCTCCGCCGAGGAGCTGGAGCTGAACCTGCGGCGCGAGATAGAGACCAGCCTGCGCGAGGAATACGAGCAAAAGCTGGCCGAAAAGATTGAGCACTACCAGGACGAACTGACCCAGCGGACCCAGGAGCTAGAGCAGAGCTATGAGGCCCGGCTGCAGCTGCTGCAAGCCTCGCCCGAGGCTGCCGCTGGTTCAGTCAGTGACCCCGGTGAGTTTGACCTCGACACGGCGATCGCCGCCGCCAGCCTGGTCACCAGCGAGGATGCAGGTCTAGATCTAGAGCTTGAGGCTGCGATCGAACCCGCTGCGCCATTCCCTGAGGTGGCTCCAGAATTTTCCCCAGAGATAGCATCAGGGCTGACATCAGACGTCAGCTTCGACTCTGGTCTGGACAGGGATCTGGAGAATACTGAAGCGCTAAACCTGGAGTCCATCCCCGCCCCCGACAGCTCCCCAACCGACCCATTTGGCTTAGAGCCTGATCCCCTCCCCCCCCAGGAAGACCCATTTGGCACAGACCCCGCCTTTGACCTGGACAATACCGCCCCGCCCGCAACATCCGATGACATCGGTTTTGACAACCTTCTGGATAGCAATATCGAAGCTACCGAGGACGATCCGTTTGGGCTGGAGTCCAGTTTCGACACCGACAGTCTGGATTTAGACGCTCTGCTCAACAGCCCTGAGCCCGACAGTGCTGACGATGATAGGCTCCGAGGCCTTGACGACCTTAGCGATTTAAGTTGAAGCCCTTTATCAACTAGGGCGTGTCATCAATTGTGGCTAAAAGCCCGGTATATCAAGCTTTGCCACGCCTGACCCAAACGACAGGCTAGGGGCTGTAACCCTAAATTTTCGGCTGTTTGGCAGCTAATTGATGATAGCCCCTGGCACCCTGCGGCATAAGTTAGCCAACTGTTCCTGAAACCTGAAACCCAGCACCTGAAACCCTCAGCAAGGGTTGCCCTATTTCTGACCACCCGTACTAGCGGCTTCATCAACTGGCTGCTGTGACAAGCAATGCACACCCTACGAAGGTTAAAATCTGCCGCCAAGATCACTGTCCCAGGCGTAGTCATCGCGGTGTGACAGAAAAGGGGCTCTAGCCTTAGCCAGAGCCCCTTGGATATGCCTCTATTCCTTGTTCTGTTGCCTCGTCAGCCCAGCTTAGTCAGGCTTCTTCTCTGGCAGCATGCACTTGTCAGAATCGCAGCCCGCCGGGCCAGCCTCGATCACCTCACCCGCGTCGTAGCGCGACAGAGCCGCGTGGAAGTTGTCGGTGCCGCGCCGCGCGACCACCTGCTGCTTTTGGGCCTCGAAGGTAGCCTTGTCGATGGGCTCAAAGGGTAAGCGGGGGAAGGTTTGCAGGTCGTCAAACCGGGCCAGCAGGGCGGCGGAGATGTAGCCCTCGTCGTTCTGAATGGCCTGATAGATGCGATCGGCCAGATCCTCTAGCTCGGGTTCCCGGAACTCGATGGTGGCGGAGGTGTTGTGGGTGGTGTAGTGGGCCTGCACCTGCATGTAGAAGTCGAACTGGGCCGCCGCCGAGAATTTCTCGATCGCGATCGCATCCGCCCCTGGCAAATTCGCCCACAGCACTTCTACGGGAATTTCCACCAGCCACTCGGTGCAGCGGGGGTCAAAGGGGTCGTTCAGCAGGTTGCCTTGCTCGTCCTTGTCTGACTGGGAGGGCACCACCGCGTAGCCGTAGTCAATGCAGGCCATGGCCACCGGGTCGTTTTTGCGGAAGGTGATGCGGCGAATGAAGCGCTGGGCCTTGGGCGGGTGCCAGCCGGGGCTAGCGCCCGTCAGCAGCGACTTGGTGCCGGCGGGCTGCACGGTGGTGCAGCGGTTGGGCCGCACCAGGCCGTGAGCATCGCAGTAGCGCCACACCTCCTGGTGGACGATGTCCTTCCAGCGGGTGAGGAACTCTTTTTCCCTGGCTTTGAACTCGAGGCCCTGCATGGTATCGGGGCGGCCCGCCTCCCACCAGCGCAGCCACTCCACCCCAAAGGCGATCACAAAGAAGTCAAACAGCCCCGTGAAGGAGACCCCCACAATGGGATCCTCCAGGCGCGACTTCTGGTAGCGGGGCTCCTGGAACTGATGGTTGAGCAGCACCGCCACGGAGAGCGCCGCCGCCCTGAAGGCGTCCTCCTGCTCTTGCAGGTTCTCAGGATCGAGCTGGTTGAGGTGGACTTCCGCCAGGTTGCAGTGAAAGTTGGAGCCGAGGATTTCGCCGCAGGGGTTGAGACCGTAGCGGTCATCGGCTCCAGCTCGCTTTTTCGCCTCCCCAGCCCACTGGATCGCCCCCTCGCCGGAGTAGAACTGCTTGCGGACAGAATCTACGCAGTCTTGCCGGCTGGGCTTGGTGTGGAAGACGCGGGTGTGGTTGGCCATCCGCAGCACGTCGCGCTCGGGGTCAATGCGCCAGTTGCCCTCGCTGTCCTGCTGCCAGAGGTTGTCCTTGGCGCTGGCGGCCAGTTCGTCGGCGCTGTCGAACTGGCGCATGCCCGCACTACGGCGAATGTTGCCAGCCACCACGCAGGCGGCGGCTTCGTCGATCAGCAGGCAGCACTCGACGGAGTTGAGCTGGCGACCCAGAGCTTTGTTGAGGATGTTGGCGCAGCGATCGTAGAGCAGCGACAGGCGAATGGGGTTGGCCACGCCGCCAAAGCCCTTGAGCTTTTCTCCGGCGGGGCGCACGTCGCGCAGGTCGATAGTGACGTTCACTTCGCCGCTAAACCGCTGGTCGGTGGATAGCTCCAGCAGGGTTTCGTAGGACTTGACCCAGCCCTGGCGACTGTCACCGACGCGGATGGTGATCTGGTTGCCCTCAACGGTGACGTCGGTTTTTTCCTGCCGCTCAGCCACCGGAGTCTCGCCAATGTCGCCTGCCATGGTAACGGTGATGCGGTTGCGGATGGCGGGAATCTGGCTGATGTACTTGGGTTCTAGAATCGCCCCGGTGCCGCAGCCCATCATCGCCAAGTCCATCATCAGGCCGAAGGCGCGCCAGTCCACCACGTTGGTGCTGGTGCAGTTGTAGGCTCCAGAGAAATTCTCCGGCTGTTTGCTCCAGGCGGTGCCGCCCACCCACAGCCAGCGACCGGAGGGCAGGGCCTTCACCTGGCGCTGCATGCGGCCCAGCAGCTCGACCTCGTCGGCGGTGAGGTTGCCGAGTTCGACCAGGCCTGCCAGGGTGCGATCGCACACCTGATCCCAGGTCTCCCGCTGTCCCTCCACCACCTCGCCCCGGCGGCTGTAGGTGCGGTAAAACACGGGAAACGCCGCTGGAGCTGCCTCAGGGAATGGCCCCTGCTGCCGGGTACGGGGAAGTTCTTGAACCATGGGATCAGCCTTTTGCTAGCAAGAGAGGACGTAGGTTGAGTGCGTTACCAAACAGCGCATTGTCAAACACTGCAATTCAAATCGTTGCGTTATCGCCCAGCCTGGGCACCAGGAAACCGCATGAATCGGCAAAATCCTAGCCCAGCTTCAGCGGATCGCCCCAATGGTCGATTATCATAACGGATTATTTTCAGATCTAGCGTCTGAAAAACTTTTTTTTGTCAGATTTAGCGCTACATCTGGGAGAGCGATCGCCCCCACATCTTATCGCCCCACCCCCGATCCGTCCCCAGAAGCTCAAGATGTGTTGCGGATTGCCCTAGGGCGGCGATGGCTCTGGCATTATCAATTTAGGATCCAATCCAAGTTGTTTTGAATAGCGGCGAGGCCCCCCATGGAAGAAAAAGTCTGCTGGGAGCAGTTTAAGCACCGCTACGAAGGCCCCGACGGCCAGCTCAAAGCCTGGGCCGACTACCAGCGGGCCTACCGACAGTGGCGACACTCCTGCCTGCTAGAGGCCGCGCTGGGGGAAAGGGGCGATCGCTAAATCCGTTATCCACTCCCCAGGCATTGGCTTACATGCTGGCTAGTCCAAATGCCGATAGACCCGCCTTTGGCGCAGTCCTAAACGGCAGCGAGTTTTTATTCCTCAAGCTGGTGCCAGGTTTTGTGCAAGCAAAAAGATGGCCGAGGCACCTGAAGTCCTCGACCATCTTGTCATGGTTTGCCAGGTCACAAGCTAAACCTAGCTCACGGATACCGCCACGGATTCGGCGGCGGTGGCCTGATCGGTGGCCTTTTTCGCCTCCAGGTAGGCCGCCAGCTGCGCTTCAATGTTCTGCCGCACGATCTGGCGGAAGTCGAGGAAGTGCTCGGCCTGGGCGCACACCGACACGTAGTTGGCCGCCACGGCCGGGTAGCGCCACAGCATGACGGCCAGGTTGCTCCAGAAGCGCAGGCGAGTTTTACGCAAAAGGCCCTGGCGCCACACCACAATCAGGAAGGCGCGAATGGTCACCCAGTTAATATCGGGAGCCCCCGCTGAGGTGGTGCGGTTTTTGTAGTTGCGCTTCTGGGCCTCCCCCAGCATGAGAAAGTGGCGGAAGGTGCGGTTGAGCACCGTCAGCGGGTCGTAGAGATCCCAGAACACCTGAATGTATTCTTCGGTGATTTCTTCGATGGGCCGGGTGGGCACAAAGTTCATCAGGGTGGTCTGGTTGATGTCGGCGCTCTTGCCCAGCAGGCGGCCCTCTTTCTCGAGGCGGTGCCAGAGGGCGGTGTCGGGCAGGGCTTGCAGCATACTCACCAGGGCGGTGGGAATGGCGGTCTGCTCGACAAATTCGTAGATTCGCCGACCGGCCCCAGTCTTTTCGCCGTCGAAGCCGACGATCAGCCCCGCCATCACCCGCAGTCCCGCCTGGGCGATAGAAATCACCGACTCCGAGAGGGGATCGCGCGTATTCTGGAATTTTTTGGTCAAGGTCAGGCTGTCGTCGTCGGGAGTCTCAATGCCCAAAAAGACGGTGCCGAAGTTGCAGTCCACCATCATCTGCATCAGTTCTGGATCCTGGGCCAGGTCTACTGATGCCTCAGTGGCAAAGGAGAAGGGATAGCCGTGCTCCTCCATCCAGGGTTTCATCGCCTTGAGCAACAGCTTGACGTTGCGCTTGTTGCCGATGAAGTTGTCATCGACCATGAAGATGCTGCGCCGCCAACCCAGGTCGTAGAGGGACTGGAGTTCGGCCAATAGCTGTTCGGGGGACTTGGTGCGGGGCTTGCGGCCGTAGAGCACGATGATGTCGCAAAACTCGCACTGAAACGGGCAGCCGCGGGAAAACTGCACCGACATTTCGGCGTAGGCGTCCATCTCCAGCAGGTCGTAGCGAGGGATGGGAGTGCTGGTGACATCGGGCTTTTCGCCGCCGGAGCGGAAGGTGCCGCCCTGGTCACCCCGTTCCACCGCCTCCACAAACATGGGCAGGGTGATTTCCCCTTCGTCGAGAATCAAGAAATCGGCCCCGGCCTCCTCTGACTCCTGGGGCATAGAGGTGGGGTAGGGGCCGCCCACCGCCACCAGCTTGCCGTAGCGCTTGGCGGTGCGCACGGCGTCAAAAAAGTCGGTGCGGTGAACGATCATCGCCGAGATCACCACAATGTCTGCCCAGCGCCATTCGTCTTCGCGCACCTCGCGCACGTTGCGGTCTACCAGCTTGTAGTTCCAGCTCTGGGGCAAGATAGCCGCTACGGTCACCAGCCCCAGGGGGGGGAGCTGCGCCTTGAGACCGACCAGTTCCAGAGTTTTGTCAAACGACCAAAAGCTTTTCGGAAACCGTGGATAGATCAGGAGAATATTCATAGAGACCGTATGGGTATCCTCGCCATGCTAAGGGAGTTGACTGAAATAATCAAACGCAAAACTTAAAAATCCGATACCTCAGGTCGGCCAAACCATAGAAAAGTGGGCTGAGTAAACGGCTGAAATTTCAATTTTGCCGATGAAAAATGCACCCCAAAGACAGAAACATGGCCCTCAAACAGGGGGCTGAGGGTCCGGGAGTTAAGACGTTGAGAAGCGGCTCTTAGTTCGCCCGGCGGGGGCGATCGCGCTGGCAGTTATCGCAGTGCCCGCAGGAACCCAGCCGCTGCGCCTCCGTGCGAAACCCAAAGGCCACCAGTAGCCCCTGCCAGCGGCACTGGCGGCTGTGCAAAAACTGGTGCATCTGCTGGCTGGCAGACACCTGCAGCCTCGAGGGCGATCGCCCCTGGGGCGTGAGCTGGTAGTGAAAGGGACTGACCCACTCTAGCTGCCCCACGCTGTGCAGCCACGACAGCGAAATGGCCCCGTGGTCAAACCGCTGGCTAATCTCCCGCACATCGCCATGGGGCGGAATCTGGCTGACCAGCCGCTGGGCCTTTTGCTGCAGCGCCTGGGTCTGAGCCTCAAAAAATTTGGCCCGCTGGCGATCGCCCGGCTCCAGCCAGCCCGTGGGCTCGCTCACCAGGGTCAGGGCCTCGGCGGGGTTGCCGTCACGCCCCGCCCGCCCCACCTCCTGCACGTACTCGGTAATGGTGCAGGGGGCCTGGTAGTGCACCACCCAGCGGGTATTCGATTTGGAAATGCCCATGCCGAAGGCACTGGTCGCCACCACGAACTGGAGCCGGTCGGCCATCCAGTCGGCTTCGATCTGGCGGCGATCGCGGCTGCTCAACCCGGCGTGGTAGGGGGCCACCCGGTAGCGATCGGCCAACTGCAGGGCCAGCGCCTCGCTGTCCCTGCGGGTGCGCACATAGACCAGCCCGGCTTGGCCGGCATGCTGCTGCAAATATCGCCCCAGGGTGCCTTTGCGCTGCCCCTCGCTCACCACCGCCCTGACCCGCAGGTTCAGATTAGCGCGGTGGGGGGTGAGCCGCACCACCTGGGGCGACTGGAGCTGCAAAACCTGCTTCAGAATGCTCTGGGCCGAGGGGTCTGCGGTGGCGGTGAAGGCGGCAATCGGCAGCGTGGTTCCGGGTGGGCGACAGGCCAGCAGCGCCGTCCGTACCGCCCCCAATCGGCGATAGGCCGGACGAAAGGTTTCGCCCCACTGGACCAGACAGTGGGCCTCATCCAGGATCAGGCCGTTGAGGCACAGGCTGGGTTGACACAGACGCTCCCAGACCGGCGGACTGAGCAGGGTTTCGGGCGACAGGTAGAGCAGTCGCAGGGCCTGTTGCTCCAGCGCCTGGAGAATTTTGCGCCGCTGGGGCGGCAGCAGTTGGCTGTGCAGCGTAGCCGCAGGCAGGGCTTTGTCGTGGAGGTCCTGAACCTGGTTTTCCATCAGCGCCACCAGGGGCGACACTACCAGCGTCAGGCCCGACTGCAACAGCGCTGGCAGCTGAAAGCAGATGGATTTGCCCCCACCTGTCGGCAGCACCACCAGCAGATCTCGACGCTCCAATAGCGCCCTGACGATCGCGTCCTGAGGCGGACGAAAATCGCTATAGCCCCAAATATGCTGAAAGGCCTGGAGCACTTCACCCCAGGCCACTGTTGTTTCTGCCATCGCAGCACCCTCAACCTGAGCCCTCAGAGTGCCCAGACAAAAGCCCAGGATAGAAAAAAGCAGGGGAGCCGCGATCGCTCACGACTCCCCGGCTGGATTAGGGGCTCAGTGGGGCTTTAGCCCACCTCGGCCCCTGGTGCTTCCCGTTCAGGCCTTAGTCAAAGAAGAAGGGGAAGTTGTAGCCCACGCCAAGGGAAATGCCCAGGGCAAAGCCGCTGGTCAGCCGGAAGTTGGCGACCCCGTTGAGGGTGAAGTTGGGGGAGATGGGCACGTCGGCCCCGGCATTGACCAACAGCCCGATGTCACCACTGGTGGGAATTTCGACCCCAGCCCCTACGTAGGGCTGAGCGAGAACTCCGCCGTAGGTACCGGGGTTGAAGTTGTAGGTAATGGGAATGGTGAAGCCCCAGCGATCGTTGGTAGCGGTCGCTCCAGCCCGCACCGAGAAGCGAGGACCGAGGGAAATTTTGCTGATGATGTTGAAGCCAAAGCTGGACAGAGCGCTATCGCCCCGGTTGCCCACACCAATGTTGCCACCTACCCCTACGTAAGCAGGGCTAACCGCCACCGCCCCAGGCGCAGTCACCTGAGCCAGGTCAATGGAATTGGTAGCTTCAGGAGCCGCCTCAATGGTGGCAGCCATCAGCGCCGACTCGATATCAGCGGTGTCAAACAGACCGTTGCTAGAGAACGTATTGGCTTCGGGCAGGGCCAGCAGGCTCGCTTCGCTGGCCGTCGCCTGGGCGACTCCGATCGCATCAATTTCCTCAGCCTCGGCCGTTTCCACAGGCTCAGCGGCCTCTACGGGGTTGCCTGCCGCCGACTCAATCGCAGCGGGCAAAACTTCGACCTCGGCCAAAACGCTGTCGGTCAGTTCTAGATTGCTCAACTCGGTTTGGGCCAGGGCAGGGCTTGCCATTCCAGCGGCGGCGGCCAGACCAAGCACCAGAGAAACTTGCTTGAGATACGCCATAATTTCGTTCACTCCTCAAATTTTTAACAGTTGGTCACGTTGGCTAAATGCCAGCGATCGCTACATTCGAAACAACCAATCTCACAATCGGCTTACCGGAGCCAAAGCAGGAAAAATCAAAACTGAACTTTTCCGCAGACTACGGGCCTTCACACCACATTTATCTTTGAAATTGGCTGAATTGTACCATCTTCAACCGAGTGGCAAGGCTATGTTGACAACATTTTGCACCTACCTAAGATAGATGCGACTCTACTCAAAGACAGATCAAAACGGGGATCAATGGTCATACTCAAAATTTAGCCAGAGATTTTGCCGCAAACGCCTCAAGATCTGCCGTCCACGCTGATCAACGGCTTGATCCTGTCAGCGTTTTCAGGCCCGACTCCAGCAGCCCGTCAGGGGCTGTAGCCTGTGTGAAACAGCGAAAGCCATCGATGCCCACCGCTCAAGCCAGCGGGGCCGCACTGACCATGGCCTGCCCAATCAGGTCGGCTAGGCGCGGCAGCAGATCGCGGTTCTGACTCTGCTGGTGGCCTTTGGTAAAGGCCACCAGCAGACCGGGTGCCCCCGTGGGCAGCTCAAAGTAAATCGCATCGTGGCGCACCTGACTGGTGTAGCCGGCCTTCGAGTACAGCCTGGTGCCGGGCGGCAACCCCGCCCCCAAAAAGCCGGTCACCTGGTCTTCTTCGCCGGGGGCTGGAAGGCCCGAGGGCACGGTTCGCTGCATCAAGGTCAGCATGGACTGCGATCGCGCTGCCGAGACCGCCACCCCCCCGGCAATGCTGTGGATCAGTCGCGCCACAGCGTTGGTGGTGAGTCGATTGCGATTGTCGTAGTGCTCCCCCACAAAAACCCGTTCCCGTCCGTAGGGACCATCGCCCCAGGGTTTCTGGTTGAGGTTGACCCCGCTCAACTCAGGCCACTGAAGCGACTGAAAAAACCGATTGACGATGTTGCGCTGGTGGCACCAGGTCTCGAAGGGACCAGGGGGCAGCTCCGGGCCGCTGGTGGTGCCGCTGAGCACATCGACCACCAGGGAGGTGGCGTCGTTGCTGGAGTCCACAATCATGTCCCGCAGCGCCCGATCCAGCTCGGCAGACGGCGGGATCATGCCCTGCTCCAGCCATTCGTGGGCCGCCACCAGGTAAAACAGCTTCACCACGCTGGCCGGATAGATCAGCTCCACGCCCCGGTAGCTAGCTCCGCGCGGCGGACGCTGCCAAAAGTCGGTGGCGCTCAGGGCACCGCCGGTATTGGTGATGTAGGGCGGGTCGTACCACAGCCAAGTGACCGCCAGTTGCGTCGGGGTGAGGGCAAACTCAACCCGCACCTGATCGAGCACCTGATCCAGGGTTGCCTGCAGGGCGGTATCGGGGATAAAAAAGGGTGTCATAGCCAGCGCTTGTGTCTTAGGTAACCGCTTGTCGATTCAATCATCCTGCACTATCAGTACGGCATTGCTGTAGCAATTGAGGTGTGAGGGTTCAGGCCTCTGGTTCTGGGTTTCACAGTAACCGCGAACCCAAAACCGCGAACCCAAAACCACGAACCTAGAACCGTGAACCTGATACCGCAAACCCAAAACCTGATACCTAATCCCCCTGGCGAACCCTGGAGGTAACCCTGTGCAAATTCAGCGCCGTGACGTGGGTCTGACCGTAGACGACAGCCTAATGCGCCTCTACATGGCCAAACCGACGGTACCCGGTCAGTATCCCGGCATTTTGTTCTATTCCGACATTTACCAGCTGGGTGGCCCCATGGTGCGCCTGGCCGATCGCCTGGCGGGCTACGGCTATGTCGTCGTCGCCCCAGAGATCTTTCACCGCCTGGAACCCCCCGGCACCGTGATTGAACCCAACGACGTGGGTCGCCTACGGGGCAACGATGCCGCCCGACGCACCGAAGTTGCCCACCACGACGCCGATGCCGCAGCCGTCCTCGACTGGCTACACAACGATGCCACCGTCGCCCCCGGCCAAATTGCCACCCTGGGTTTTTGCATTGGAGGTCATCTGGCCTGTCGTGCGGCTCTCAACCCTGGGGTAAAAGCAGCGGTGTGTTGCTATCCGACGGGCATTCACAGCGGCAAGCTAGGGCGAGACAAAGCCGACACCCTGGAGCGGTTGGGCGACATCTCGGCTCGGCTGCTATTTATTTTTGGCGACCAGGATCCCCACGTGCCTGCCGAAGGGCGCGACACCCTGCTCAAGACCCTGGCCACCGCCGGCATTGAGCCTAAGACGCTGATCTATTCGGCCAACCATACCTTCATGCGCGACGATGGCTACCGCTACGATCCGGCCGCCAGCGACGCCGCCTGGGGAGAAATCATTGCTTTTCTGGAGGCCGAGTTTGGCTCAGCTGGGCTGAGCGAAGCGCATTCCTAGGGAAGGGCTGGGTATGCTATGGCATAGCCAGGGGCTGAGCATTCTGTGCAAATCGCAACGTTCTGTCCTAAGCCCTGGAGGATACGGTTAGAGTAGTTAGGGGGATTGGCGCTGAGTCGGTTCCTTCGTAACCTTTAACAACGTCATGACGCAGGGGGAAGTGTGGCTTCCAGCTGCAGATCCTGTACCCGCCGACACGGGAAAGGCTCCCCCCTGTGCGATCTTCAACTCAACCCAGGCGGCTGACTGCGCCCACTGCTTGTACTCCCATCTGCCACGCTTGAGTAGGGATCCTATGGCATCTCAGATCGACCGCAGCATGATCACCGCGCTGTCTCTGGTCAACCAGCACAGTTCCCTCACCAACCGGGTGCGCGACCTGCCGACGCCCCAGTTCATCAATCTGCTGGACCAGATCACGGCAGAGTTCGAGCATTTTTTGCGCGCCATCGACATGATCAACAACGAGTCGTTGGAGATCATGCTGGAGCAAATTCTGGAGGCCTTTACCCTCAAGATTGGCCAGATCCTCCAGGCCGAGCGCACCACTATTTTTATGGTGGATCACGAAAAGCAGGAGCTGTGGTCGAAAATTGCCCAGGGGGATGGGGAGCGATCGCTCGAAATTCGGGTCCCCATGGGCAAGGGGATCTCGGGCTATGTGGCCACCAACCTGACGCCCCTGAACATTCCCGACGCCTACGCCGACGATCGCTTCGACAGCACCTACGACCAGAAGCACGGCTATCGCACCCGCAGCATTCTCTGCATGCCGGTGCTGAGCAAAAAAAGCAACAGCATTGTGGCGGTGGTGCAGCTGCTCAACAAGCTCAACCACACCCCCTTCGACGATCAGGACGAGCGCCACTTTAAGGAGTTTGCCGAATCGCTGGGGGTGATTCTGGAGAGCTGCAACTCTTTTTATGTGGCCGCCCGCAACCAGAAGGGTGTAGCAGCCCTGCTAAAGGCAATCTCCTCCCTGGAGCAGAGCTTAGATCTGGAGAAAACCCTGCAATCGGTGATGGAAGAGGCCCGCCAGCTGATGCAGGCCGATCGCAGCACCCTGTGGCTGATCGATGAAGAGAGCGGCGACCTGTGGTCCAAGGTGAAGTCGGGGGACGGCAAATCGCTGGTGGAGCTGCGCAGCCCCATCACCAGCGGCATTGTCGGCCATGTGGCCACCACGGGCGAGGTGCTGAACATTCCCGATGCCTACCAGGATCCCCGCTTTAACCCCGACGCCGACAAGCGCACCGGCTACACCACCCGCACCATCCTCTGTATGCCCGTGTTCGACTCAGGCGGCAAGCTGATCGCCGTCACCCAGCTGATCAACAAGACCCAGGGCACCTTTACCAGCTCCGATGAGGCCTTCATGCGGGCCTTCAACATTCAGGCGGGGGTAGCGCTGGAGAATGCCAAGCTGTTTGAGAGCGTGCTGGTCGAGAAACAGTACCAGAAAGACATGCTGCAGAGCCTCTCCGATGCGGTGATTTCCACCGATATGGAGGGGCGGATTGTCACCATCAACGACGCCGCCCTGGAGCTGCTCGGCTGCCCCGAGGAGCGCGACCACGGCCGCACCATCCGCGATCGCTGGCAGTCGGCCCTGCTACACCGCCCCGTTTGGGACGCGATCCCAATCGAGAGCCTGCGCTTTCGCCTCGAAGACAGCCTCCAGCACGGCGCCCGCCACTACGTCCCCGAGCAGAGCCTGCGGGTGGCCGTAGCCCCCGGCCCCGGCACCGGCCTCGACCCCGTCTCTGAGTTGGCCCTGAGCGATCCCGCCGCCCCCGAAATCTACCGACCCTGGGGCGATCCCACCGCCCCGCCCGTGCCCGCCAACCTGGTGCAGCGCATCGAGCGCAGCATCAACCTCACCGTCAACCCCCTCAACAACCCCGAGGGCGGCGTGCTGGGGGGCCTGCTGGTGCTGGAAGACATCAGCCAGGAAAAGCGAATGAAGAGCACCCTCTACCGCTATATGACCCCCGGCGTGGCCGAGCAGGTGATGGCCCTGGGCGACGATCTGCTGATGAAGGGGGAGCGCAAAGACGTCACCGTGCTGTTTTCCGACATTCGCGGCTACACCACCCTGACCGAGGACCTGGAAGCCGACAAAGTGGTGGAAATGCTCAACGCCTACTTTGAAACCATGGTGGAGTCGGTGTTTAACTTCGAGGGCACCCTCGACAAGTTCATTGGCGACGCCCTGATGGCGGTATTTGGAGCGCCGCTGCCCCTCAGCAACCACGCCTGGGCCGCGGTGCAGAGCGCCCTCGACATGCGGCGGCGGCTGGCCCAGTTCAACGCCGAGCGGGGCGCCCTGGGCCAGCCCGAAATCCGCATCGGCATCGGCATTAGCTCGGGCGAGGTGGTGTCGGGCAACATTGGCTCCCAGCGCAAAATGGAGTACACCGTGATTGGCGACGGGGTCAACCTCAGCTCCCGCCTGGAGGGCGTCACCAAAGAATACGGCTGCGATATCGTCCTCAGCGAGTACACCTACGCCCTCTGCGCCGACAAAATTTGGGTGCGCGAGCTCGACCGCACCCAGGTCAAGGGCAAACAGCAGGCCGTCGGCCTCTACGAGCTGATCGACAAGCGCGACGTTCCCCTCAGCCCCGGCACCGAAGCCTTCTTAGACCTCTACGCCAGGGCCCGCAGCGCCTATACCAGCCTGCGCTTTGACGAGGCCCTGCGTCTGTTCGAGCAGGCCCAGCAGATGCGCCCCGACGACAAAGCCGTCGCCGTACACCTGAATCGGGCGCGGCAGTATCAGCAGCAACCGCCGCCCCAGGACTGGAATGGGGTCTACGTCATGACCACCAAATGATTGTGCCGCCCTGCCCCCTCACCGTGGACAGCCATGGGCGATTATGATGAATGCCGTCCGGGGATACTGCCTGCCCCCCGGCTCAGCCCATCTATCGCAGCGGTCGCAAACCCGCTAGGATGGGAGTTGTGTTCAGATTGGACACTTTTGGCAGTTGTTTCATCGCCGTTGAGCTAACCCACACGCATGTCTCTGTTTGACTGGTTTGCCAATCGCCGTAAGTCAGGCCCCATCAGCGAAGACCGCCAGGAGCGGGAAATTGCCGACGGCCTGTGGACCAAGTGTGAGCACTGCGACGTTCTCACCTACACCAAAGATCTGCGGGCCAACCAGTGGGTCTGCGGCGAGTGCGGCCACCACCACCGCATCTTCAGCGATGAGCGCATTCGACAGCTTATCGACGCCAACACCTGGCAGGCGCTGGACACCCACATTCAGCCTGAAGATCCCCTGAAATTCAAAGACCGCAAGGGCTACGGCGATCGCCTGCGCGACACCCAGACCAAGACCAAGCTCACCGACGCGGTACAGACCGGCCTGGGCGAGCTGGACGGCCTGCCCGTTGCCCTCGGCGTGATGGACTTTCGCTTCATGGGCGGTAGCATGGGCTCGGTGGTGGGCGAAAAGCTCACCCGCCTGATCGAGCGCGGCACCGCCACGAATCGTCCCGTAATCATCGTCTGCGCCTCCGGCGGAGCCCGCATGCAGGAGGGCATGCTCAGCCTGATGCAGATGGCTAAAATCTCTGGAGCCTTGCAGCAGCACCAGGCCGCCAAACTACTCTATATGCCGGTGCTCACCCACCCCACCACGGGCGGCGTTACCGCCAGTTTTGCCATGCTGGGCGACATCATTGTGGCGGAACCCAAAGCCACTATTGGCTTTGCCGGGCGCCGGGTAGTCGAGCAAACCCTGCGGGAAAAACTGCCCGACGATTTTCAGACCGCCGAGTACCTGCGCGACCACGGCTTTGTCGATTTAATTGTGCCGCGCACCCAGCTCAAAGCGACCCTCGCTCAGCTGATTCGTCTGCACCAGCCCGTGGCCGCCTCCGTCTCTCCCGACGGCCACGCCCCCTGGAGCAATGGCCTAGAAACCGTAGCCCCAACCCACATCGGGGTCGATTTATAACGGCGAAACCTTGGGAATGGCCCCCTTCGGTGGCATGATAGACATTACGAGAAGATTTGATGGTAAAACCCCATTAAATTCGCTGTGTTGATTTCATACCCAAGCCCTATACATTCGAGGAGAACCATGTTGAAGAGATGCATTTGGCTAGTTGCGGTCGCACTCTTCTTTGTCAGCCACCTGGTCATGGGAGACGCTGTCGCGGCTGAGCTAGATGAGGCCACCCGTACCGTGCTGCTCAACCCCGAAGGAGATACCCTGGTGCTATCTCTGGAGCAGGTCACCCGTGGCCGTCGCCAGTTTAACTACGCCTGTGGCACCTGCCACGTGGGGGGGATCACCAAAACCAACCCCACCGTTGGTCTCGATCCCGACTCTCTAGCCGGTGCCCTGCCCCCCCGCGACAACATTGATGCGCTGGTGGACTACCTGAAAGAACCGACCACCTACGATGGTCTAACCGACATTTCTCAGGTCCACCCCAGCAAAAAGAGCGCCGATATCTTCCCCAAAATGCGTAGTTTAACTGAGGAAGATCTGGTGGCCATCTCGGGTCATATTTTGCTTCAGCCCAAGGTCATTGGCGACATGTGGGGAGCTGGTAAGACTCGCTTCTCTGCTCCTCAGGTCTAGGGAAGGTTGGATGGCTTGGGGGCTGAGCCTGGGCTGGATGAGCTACATCTGAACCAGCGGCTGTTTCGGTCAATCCTGTACCCACAGCGGCAATTACGCCATGGCAAAAGCCCCAAGTTACCGCCCAAAGCAGGTAATATGCCTTAGGAAGGCTGTTTAGGCAGCCCTTGATTGAACTGGAGATACGAGCTTTAGAGGTAGTTATGCAACGTGTATTTCGCGCCGCCCAGCGTCTGGGCCTGGTTATTCTGTCTGCTCTGCTAGTTGTGGGTACCCTCACCCTGGCTTCTGCCCCCGCTGCAGCCACCAACTACGACGTTAAAATGGGGTCTGATGCTGGTCTGCTGGTGTTTGAACCCAGCACCATTACCGTCAAGCCCGGCGATACGGTGACCTGGGTTAACAACAAAATGGCCCCCCACAATGTCGTGTTTGATGCGGCAAACACCCCCGGCGACAAGTCCCTGGCCGACAGCATTTCCCACACTCAGCTGACCTTCGCCCCCGGCGAAAACTACTCCACCACCTTTACCAGCGATATGCCCGCTGGTACCTACACCTACTACTGCGCTCCCCACCGTGGGGCCGGTATGGTGGCTAAGGTCATTCTGGAGAACTAGATCGGGAGGCTTTGGGGTTTTTGTACCCTCTGGCTCAGCAGTATCTGTGAAAAAGGGCGTCCTAAGGGGCGCCCTTTTTGCTGCGCCCAGACGAAAAAAGCCTGGCTGCCCCTGGGTAAAATCGCTAGGATGTCGGCGTGGCGTTTGTGGCGAGTTGACATGGCTAGCCAGTCTTTACCCCTTCACACCCTTGATCCCCTGGGGCGGTTCTCTGACCGGGCCCAGGACTATGCCCGCTATCGGTCCAGTTACCCCAGGGCGGCGATCGCCGCCATTCTCTTCGGCCTGAGTGAGCCTGCCCAACTGGTGGTAGCCGACATTGGTGCTGGCACGGGCATCTCCAGCCGCCTGCTGGGGGATCTGGGGGCCAGGGTGATTGCCCTGGAGCCCAACGCCGAGATGCGGGCGGCTGCCGCCCCCCATGCCCAGGTGACCGTTCAGTCGGGTACCGCCGAGCAGACCGGGCTGGGCGATCGCAGCGTGGATGTGGTCACCTGCTGCCAGTCGTTCCACTGGTTCAATGCACCCCCGGCGGTGGCAGAGTTTAGCCGCATTTTGCGCCCCGGCGGGCGGCTGGCCCTGCTGTGGAACGACTGGAACCTCGACGACCCCGGCACCGCCGCCTACCGCCAGATCATCCAGGCCGCTGCCACCCGCGCCATTCGCCACCACGACCACACCAACTCTCTCCACGTGGTCGAGGAGCACCCTGGGTTTGCCCCCGTGCGTCACCACAGCTTCGACTACGCCCAAAGCCTGACCCGGCCAGAGGTGGTGGGGCGAACGCTCAGCTCCTCCTACATGCCAAAGCAGGGGGAGGCCTACGAGCAGTTTTTAGAGGCGATCGCCGCCTGGCACCAAATCTGGGCCGCCCCGGACGGCCCCGCCACCCTCCGCTACGTCACCAATCTCTATTTAGCTGAAACGGTGACATGAGGAACGCCAGGCCCCTGGGTTCTGTCAGAACCCAGGGGCCTGCTCCTACAGACTGGTTTCCAGCAGCACGTGGAGTAACGGCTCCAGGCAGGTGAGCCAGTTTTTGACCTCGGCCAGGGGCCAGGCGGGGGAGTAGTCGGTGAAGCTGTACTGACTGGGCATGGGATCAGGTTAGCGACGTTGGGCTAAAAACTGTTTGGGGGTGACGCCCTCGGCCTCCACCAGCAGGGTCTGCATCATTTGCCTGCAGGTGGAAATCCTGGGCCTGGTGCCGCCGCTGAAAGGTCTGGTGCTGGAGCAAGGGGCGATCGGGCAAGGTGCGCTACGTGGCCCTGTCCGATGCCCCAGCCTGGTCGTGGCCCAGGCCCAAACCCTGGCCACGGCCCGCCACTGGGAGACGATCAGCGCGGTGCAGCTGGAATATTCTCTGGTGGAGCGCAATATTGAGTTTGAGTACACCGCTATGGCCCAGGCCCTGGGGACGGGGATCATAGTCTGGTCGCCCCTGGCTAGCGGGCTGCTGTCGGGCAAGTACCGGCCCTCGGAGCAGGGGGGCGTAGGCGAGGGCCGCTTGAGCACCCTGGCCAACAGCGGCAACCCGGCCTTCAACAAATTTACCAAGCAGAATTGGGCGATCTTGGCGGAACTGGAGGCCGTAGCCGGGGAACTGGGCCGCTCCATGGCCCAGGTGGCGCTCAACTGGGTGGCCAACCGCCCCGCCATCGCCTCGGTGATTATCGGGGCCACCAAGCTGCACCAGCTCGAAGACAACCTGGGTGCCCTGGACCTTGAGATCCCCGCCGAGTTGCTCCAGCGCCTGGATGCGGTCAGTCGCCCCGAGGCCCGCTTTCCCTACACCTTCTTTGAACCAACCCTCCAGGGCATGATCCACTGCAACGCTACGGTGGGGGATAAGCACGGTGGGGGATAAGCCCGCCTCTTACCGTCGATCACTGCGCGGGTAGAGGGGGCTGGCGCTGGGGTAACGGGCGGCGAATCTTGACGAGACAGGATAGCCTGTCAAATTAAATGTGACGGGTTACCAGGGTTTGCGGCTCACGGTTTCAGGAGATATCCAGGGAAGGTTTCACTCACCAGCCGATCGCAGAAAGATATCCAAACGGAAAGAAGTCGCGAATGAATGAACAAACGAACATAGGACTTCTCGGCCTTGAGGCTGAAACACTTGAGGCAATTTGCTTCCCTCCTTTGGTCAAGCAGGCTTGGCGGAGGTGAAATAGGCAAATGCTGAATAACCCCTGGCTCCGGGGTATTATCCAGCACTTTCGCTGGATAACACCCCCAAAACCTATACTTAACCCTCAAATCTGCTGGATAACATCCAAAAGCTAAGACATTAGCTATCAGAAATGATGTTTAATTCCTAAAGATCCAGGTATTATCCCGTGGATCTGCTGGATAATACCCGGAAATGGAGGGCTTATCTAGCTGATCTGACACTTAAGTTATAGTTAGCTTGCTTAGTCTATCGGTTGAGGCAGAGCAGTCAACCTCATTGCATTTCCGAGTAAACTAGAGATTAGTTTCTGATCTGTCTGATGGGGGTAAACCCAAATGGTACAAACACCATCTAAAACACTGACCTTAGCGGAGTTTTTGCAATTACCAGAAACGAAACCTGCGAGTGAATACATTGATGGTCAAATTATTCAGAAACCGATGCCTCAAGGGAAACATAGTGCTATCCAGGGGGAACTCGTACCTGCTATAAATGGGGTAGTTAAGTCCAAGTGTATTGCTCGTGCATTTCCTGAGCTACGCAGTACCTTTGGTGGTCGCTCAACGGTTCCGGATGTTGCAGTGTTTCTTTGGAACCGAATTCCCCGTGATGAGAATGGAGAGGTTGCCAACACGTTCTCTGCTGCGCCAGATTGGACAATTGAAATTCTGTCTCCTGACCAAAGCCAAACAAAAGTAACTAAGAATATCCTTCACTGTCTACGACATGGAACCCAAATGGGTTGGTTAATCGATCCAGATGAACAAACCGTGTTTGTCTATCGTCCCAAGCAAGAACCTGAAGTGTTGGATGAGCCAGATGAAGTTGTTCCTGTACCATCGTTTGCAAGTGAGTTACAGCTTACAATCAAAGATTTGTTTGCTTGGTTGTTGGAGTAAAACTTGAGTAGTTGCCAGCCAGCTAACACTGCGTTGGTGCGGACGGAACAGAGGTTATCGGTAGGTGTTCGAGGCTATCTGCCGCCGCACAACTTCACCGTTATCCACCGGATCTGACACTGAATACATAGTTAGCCTAACGAGGCGATCGCGGGAATTAGTCTTCAATAATTGCCAGTCCCTGTCGCTCCAGCTCAGCCAGATGATCTCGCATGGCTTGCAGCACGTCCGGTGGATGGCCTGCCCAGTCTTTGACCTCGCTAACTACACGCAGTGGGACTCGACTTCTGTAAGATTTGGTCGGATTGCCAGGGAAACGCTTATTTGTCAGGTTGGGGTCGTCTTCGAAAGGGCCTGTGGGCTCGACAACGTAGATTCGACCTGGCTCCTTACCTTTGGCCAACTCCGCACCCCAGATAGCGGCATCCAGGGTAACCGTGAAGTAGATGTTGTTTGATACTCGACCGTCCTCGAAGTTGGAGCCATAGCCGGGGAAAAGCTCGTCCCCTGGACTTAGGCCTAGTTCCAACTTATTTTGTGTCAGCTTTCTTGGGCAACGGCCTTCTGCCATTCAACGATGAGGCAATCAGCAGATTGCGCACCCAGTTATTGTGATAGCGGAAACCGTTGAGTTGTTCAAAGGGGCATAAGCAGCCATCCATCGCTGTCCGAGTTTTGCGACAAAATGGATGAAAGTTCCAGAGTAATGCCATGGCTCGACTGGATTGCTCGGCGGAGCCCCATTTCCCGTGGAAATTTTGCATGGCATATAAGGTGCCATGTAGACCAGGATGGGGCGGTAGACGGCTACGTCTACCGGGGCGCAACAGCCGATGGCATGTGGGGGCAATACTTTGCAGCCACCGCCTCCCCTGAGAAGCCCGTTCGACCCCAGCAGCGGCAGGATTATTTCTATCCCAGCCGAACCGGACAGCCTCTGGTAAAGGTGACGCGGGTAGATCGGGGCAACGGCGCGAAGTTTTTTGTGCAGTACCACTGGAACGGGCAGCAGTGGATCAAGGGGTTAACCCCTGAGATTAGAGCCCAGGTGCCGATTTACCGCTACCGGGATGTCCAGAATGCGATCGCTATGGGTCAACCCATCTGGATGGTGGAGGGAGAAGGCTGCGCGGATGCCTTGTGGGGAATTGGCATTCCCGCGACCACTACTTTGGGGGGCTCGAAGAAGTACCGCAGCTATGGCGATTACGCTGAGGATTTGCAAGCGGCCCAGTTGGTGCTGTGCCCAGATCGCGACCAGGTTGGAGTTGCCCATATGGGAGAAGTTGCCCAGGACTTTCCCTCGGCCCAGTGGTGCTACCCCTACCCTGACAGTCTGCGCTGGCAAAACCTGCCGAAGCATGGCGGGCTGGATGTGGTGGATTGGATTCACGATGGGGCCACAGCTGAGCAGATCAGAGCGGCGGTGCAAGACCGGCGGCAGATGGTCAGCGCTACCCAAGGCCCCGAGCGATTGTCGGTGCAGGCCTTGCAAGACCAGATTCGCACCTACCTTGGCACTAGCCCCACCGAACTGGCCCTCGCTGCGCAGGTAGTGCAATGGCACCAGGAGACGGGGCTATCGGCCAGGGATATTGGTAACCTGGTCACTCTGGTGCAGGCGGAGCTGGAGCAAACCGAGGAACGGGATGATCGCCGGGCTGAGATTCACCAGCTGCTGAAAATTGGCGACTACCAGCTGTGTCTGGGGGAGTATCTTCACGCTGATCTGGCGGAACCCTTGGAGCAGATCGCTGACTGGATTGGGGCGACGCCAGCGGCGATGCTGGTGACGCTGCTGCCGGTGGCGGCGTCATTGCTGCGGGTGGGTACAGAGCTGGAAATTGATACTGGGATGGGGTTCTCAGTGCCGCCGATAGTGTTCACGGGACTGGTGGCCCCCTCAGGCAGCAAGAAGAGCCCAATTCAGCGGCAGATTTTGGGGCCGCTCTCACTGCTCCAGGCGGAGTTTATCGCCTGCGGTTCCACGCTTCCGTCGTTGCTTGGCCATCGGGTTGGCCTCCTGAGCGCTTTCCCTCTATTTTACTCGACACAAACTCGGGGGGAACTAGACTTAGGCTTGCCCTAGTCCCATGGTAGAAAGGCCCCTGAACATGATCGCAGTGCTCGAACGTGACCGGAACATGAGTGCTGTCGTCATCCATCAGGAGTCTCCCATCTTGCCGCAGGCTCGGATTCTAGCGCAGTAACTAAGGTGTCGGATGCAGTCTAACAAGCGCAGCAGCCTGATAAATTGGCCCTGTTAGGTAGACTCGGCTGGTAAACCCATAGAACAATAAGCACTGTACTGGCGAGGACTGACATGGCTAAAGCAAAGTCCCATCTCTATCGAGTTGAGATTCACTGGACCGGCAACAATGGCCAAGGCACCCACAGCTACAGCACCTACGATCGCGCCCACACCATCAGCGCTGCCGACAAACCCCCTATTGTGGCCTCGGCTGACCCGTCCTTTCGCGGCGACAAAACCAAATACAACCCAGAAGAACTGCTGGTGGCCTCGCTTTCGAGCTGCCACATGCTCTGGTACCTGCACCTGTGCGCCGAGGCCAGGGTTGTGGTTACGGGCTATGTGGACTACCCCATCGGCACCATGATTGAAACCGAGGACGGCAGCGGACGGTTTGCCAAGGTTCTGCTGCGTCCCGTTGTCACCCTGGTGCCGCAGAGCAATACCGAGCTAGCCACCCAACTCCACGAACAGGTCCATCAGAAGTGCTTCATTGCGAATTCGGTCAATTTTCCGGTGCATTGTGAGCCCACGATTCAGCTCGAACCTTAATGCCTGAGCCACTCACTGGCTTAATAGGTCTGCGATCGCCTCTTTGATAAACGCCTCATCCTCGGGGTTTTGGTAGGGGTTCCCGGCCCGGTGGCCCCAGATCGACGGAATCGGTCGGTACTCCGAGTTGGGGATCAGGGCCGCTTCGGCCTCGCAGTCTTCCGGGGTGAAGTAGAGGTCGGTGGTGGCGGGCATGACCAGGGTTTGGGCCGTGATTGAGCCCATGGCTTTGGTGTAGTCGCCGCCGTAGACAGGGTTATCGCCCAGGTCGCAGCGCAGCCAGGTGTCGATCATGGCCAGCAGGTTGTGGGGGTCGCGCTGGCGGTAGCCCGCCTCCCAGCCGCGCAGAATGTAGTCTTCGAGGGAGTCGTAGCCCCAGGCCAGGTAGGGTTTGGCCCGGTAGTAGGCCTGGGACGCCGCCCAGCTGGCGTAGATCTGGGCAAAGGTGTGAAAGCCGCGATCGGGGGTGCCTTCAAAGCGATCGCCATTCCAGGCTGGGTCGCTGGTGAGGGCGGCCCGCAGGCTGTAGAGAAAAATTTTGTTGTGGTCGGTGGTCTTGGCAGTGCCGCAGAGGGCGGCCAGCCGCTGCACGCGATCGGGGTAGAGGGCGGCCCAGTGGTAGCCCTGCTGCGCCCCCATCGACCAGCCGTAGACCAGGGCCAGCCGCTCGATGCCGAGGGCCTGGGTGATCAGGGCGTGCTGGGCGCGCACGTTGTCGTAGTGGGTGAAGTAGACGCCGGGACGCCCCACCGCTGGGGTATTGCTGGGCGAAGTGGAAAGCCCATTCCCAAACATGTTCACCATCACGACGCACCAGCGGCTGGGGTCGAGGATGCCGTCGAGGCGCACTAGCCAGTCAACATCGGTGTGCTGGGCCCCGTAGGAGGTGGGGTAGAGAATGGCGTTGGTGCCATCCGGCTTTAGGTCGCCATAGACCTGGTAAACCACCCTCGCCTCGGGCAGCACCGCTCCACACTGGAGCGGAAAGTCCCGGAGCGTAAACTGCTCTGCTGTACCCATACGCTAACCCTGGCTAAATTTCGCCACAATGCCGCGATTTACCCGCAGGTAGCCCACCTCGACCCGCTCAAAGTAGGACTTGAGCTGCTCGTGGGCAGCCGGCAGCGCCTGAAAGGGAATTGACGGGTAGAGGTGATGTTCGGCGTGGTAGGGCATGTTCCACATCAGCCAGCGCAGGGGCCAGAGGGTGAGGGTGGTGCGGGTGTTGATCAGGGGGTTTTCGTCGTTGGGACAGCCGGTGTGCTCGGCCAGCAGCACAAACCGCAGCAGGGGTTGACCCACCGCCAGGGGCAGCAACCAGTGGGTGAACAAGAACCACGGATGACCCAGCAGGGCAGACACCGCCATAACCCCGACGTAGGTCAAAAGCTGTAGCCTCACCGAGCGAATCACCTCAGCCTGGCCGCTTTCGGCGATGTAGTAGCAGCCATCCAGATTGCCCAGGGCGACCCGACCATGGCAGCGCAATTTGCCGCTCCACCAGGGGATGCCGCTGAGCTGCCAGAGGTAGTCGGCCAGACCGGTGGGCTTGGGGTCGTCTAGCTCCGGGTCTTTGCCTGGAATTTGCGTGTAGCGGTGGTGCCACTTGTGGTACCGCCGATAAAACGTGCTGTTGTAGAACGACAGCAGACCCGCCAGCCAGGCGGCGGCATCATTGAGCCTGGGGTTGGCAAAGGCGGTGCGGTGGCAGCTCTCGTGCATGGCGCAGAACATCAGCGCCAGCCCCGCCCCACAGGCGACTAACCCGGGCAGCGCCAGCCCCAGAGGAGCATTGCCCCACAGGAAGCCGCCCAGGACAATTACCCCCAGGTGGCCCAGGAACCGCAGGGCTCCGGCCCGGTTCGATCGCTGGTTGAGAGTGGCTAACGCCGCTGCCGACAGCACCTGGCGCGGCTGACTGGGGGTCGGAGTATGAGGGACAGCAGGGGTAGTATTCGTAAGCATGGTTAACGTTCTGGTAGAAAATGCCTTGGCAAGGTCACATAATGAAAAAGTGGAAATCAGCCCGATAGGCACAGGCCCCAGGCGATTGCATCACTATTCCCACAACGACCTGCTGACCACCGCGGCCAGCCCAACAACCCGTCCAACTTGTTATAACAAGTGAGCTTAGCATACTTTACCTGGAGCAACCAACGCTGTAGCTAAGTCCTTCTGCGGCTTGATGATGGTTTTCTGACCTATGTCTACCCCCCTACACATCAGCATTTCGGAAAAGCTGCGCCACCAGATTGAGTCGGGGGAGTACCTGTCGGGCGATCGCCTGCCCAGCGAGCATCAGCTGATGGAAACCTTTGGGGTCAGCCGGATCACCGCCCGTCAGGCGGTGGCCAATCTGGTCAGCCAGGGGCTGGCGATCGCCTATCGGGGCAAGGGCGTCTTTGTCACGCCCCAGAAGAAAGTCACCTATTCCCTCTCCAGCCCGCTGGTGTTTCTGGAGCAGGACATGGCTCGCCAGGACATCAGCTTTAGCTTTGAGAACCTGCTGCTGGAGCCCGTCGCCGCCCCCAGGGATGCGGCCCTGGCCCTGGGCCTCGCCAAGGCCGCGCCGGTTTATTTTCAGAAAAAGCTCTTTCGTATGGATGGGGCCGCCGGGGCGGTGGATGTGACCTATCTGATCGCCGAGTTGGGCGAACGCTTTGCCCCCCTGCTAGCGCAGCAGATGACCTTTCCCACCCTGGCTCAGCACGGCATTCCCATTGAGCGCCTGGATGCGGTGATTGAATGTACCCACGCCGACTACGACCTCAGCGGCTATCTGGAGGTACCCCTGGGCCACGCCCTGATGGTCTATCGCTACACGGCCTACAGCTGCGAGCAACAGCCGGTGCTGCACGGGTCCACCATCTCGCGGGCCGATCGATTTTGCTACTCCCTCAGCACCCGCGCCCAGGCCAGTTGACTGGTGTCGCCAGGGATCAACCGATCGCCAGTGACCAGCGCTACTGCTCCTGGCGAGACAGGCGATCGCCCCAGTAGCGTATGTACTCGGCCAGTCCCGCCAGCAGGGCTGAACCCAAAATCAGCACCACGCTGAGGGCATTGATATCGGGCTTGACCCCGGTGCGAACGCGGCTAAAAATTTCGATCGGGAGCGGGTTGGCGCCGCCCCCGGCGGTGAAGCTGGAGATCAGCAGGTCGTCCATACTGAGCACAAAGGCCAGCAGGCACCCCGCCAAAATGCCCGGCGCCAACTGGGGAATGAGCACCTTAATCAACGCCTGGGTGGGGGTGGCGCCAAGGTCGAGGGCGGCTTCCTCCAGATTGGGGTCGAGGCGCTGGAGACGACTGGACACCACCACCGCAATGTAGGCCAGGCAAAACACCATGTGGGCGGCAATGATGGTGGCCAGGCTGAGGGGAATCGCCATCGAGGCCAAAAAGACCAGGGTGGCAACCGCGATCGCAATATCCGGCACAATCAGCGGCAGGTAGGACACCCCCCGATAGATCCCCTTGCCCCGAAAGCGGTAGCGGGCCAGACCAATGGCCATCAGCGTACCCAGCACCGCCGAGATCGCCACCGCCACGATCGCAATGGTGAGGCTGTCCTGGAGCGCCGACAGCAGCCGGCGATCGCTGAACAGGGCCCGGTACCAGCGCAGGCTGAACCCCTCCCAACTGGCGCTGTAGCGCGAGTCGTTGAAGCTGTACACCCCCAGCACAAGGATGGGAAAGTACATGAAAGCGTACATCAGGGCGGTGAAGAGGCTGGGCCAGGTGAGGCGGGGCATGGGGTGGGTAGGTGGAATGGGCGGTTAGGTTTCGGAGACGGTGCTTCTGTCGCCATAGCGCAGCAGCAGGGCGATCGCCAGGCTGACGGCCAAAATCAGCACCATGCTGAGGGCCGAACCAAACCCCCAGGCCCGAGTGGGGCCCAGAAACTGGTTGTAGATCAGGCGGGAAATATTCATCGATGACGCCCCGCCCAGCAGGGTGGGCACCACAAAGTCCCCCAGGGTGCTGATAAACACCAGCAGGCACCCGGCGGCAATGCCGGGCAGGGTTTGGGGCACCGTGACTTTCCAAAAGCTCTGGGATGGCGTTGCGCCCAGGTCGGCGGCAGCCTCCAGCAGGCGAACGTCGAGTTTTTCCAGGGAGGCGTAGAGAATTAGCACCATGTAGGGCAAAAAGCCGTAGGTGAGGCCGATGAACACCGCCGTAGGGGTGTTGAGCCAGTTTTGGGCCGGTAGCCCCACGCCGGTGAATAGGGTATTGAGGACACCGCTGGGGCGCAAAATCGCCGTCCAGGCGTAGGCCCGCAGCAGCGAGGAGGTCCACAGGGGCAAAATAAAGGCCACCAGCAGCAGGTTGCGCCAGCGCCGGGGCGACATCAGCGCCAGCCAGTAGGCCACCGGAAACCCCATCAGCAGGCACAGCACCGTCGCTCCCACCGCAAAGGCCAGCGATCGCCCAATCACCCGCAGGTACACCGGCTGCAAAATCTGCAGGTAGTTACCCAGCCCGTAGCCACCGCTGGGCTGGCCCAGGCGCAGCCCCGGCACCAGGCTAACCTCAAGAATGAGTAGCGTCGGCAGCAACAGCAGCAGCAGCAGCCACACCCCCGCAGGCCCCAGCAGCACCAGAGGCCCCAGCCACCGCCGGGGAGCAAAGCGAACGGTCCAGGGGGTAGAGGGAGCGGAGGTGGGGGAGGGGGCCATGGGGGTTAGGTGGAAGGGGGAGGGCGTGGAAGGGGGAGGGGAAGGGAGTACGGGTTGTTCTACGGCTTCGTTTGTCCATCGATTTCAACCGCCCATCCACTCACCGCCCCATCCACCCATCTACCCCTTAAGCGCTGGTGACCTCGGTCCAAAACTGGTCAAACAAATCCGTACTGGCGGTATCTACGGCCACAATGCCTTCACTCCGGTCCAGCACCGAATCGGGCGGGTAGAGGTCTTCGTTGGCCTGAATGTCGGCGGGAAGGCGGTCAAAGGCGGCCTGGTTGGCGGTGGCAAAGAAGAGACGCTCTACGGCGGCGCTGGCCACCTCGGGGTCCAGCATGAAGTTGATCCACTGGTAAGCGGCATCGACATTGGGGGCGGTGGCGGGAATGGCCAGGGTGTCGGTCCACAGGGATGCGCCGCTGGCGGGGATGACGTACTCCATGCGATCGTCTTCGAGGGTGAGGGCGATCGCATCGCTGGAGTAGGCCATCGACACGCTCAAGTCACCCCCCAGCAGTTCGTTCTCAAAGCCAGTGGTTTTAAAGGCGGCGATGTGGGGTCTGAGTTCGAGCAGCCGGTTGTAGGCCGCTTCAATTTCCTGGGGGTTGTTGGAATTGTAGGAATAGCCGAGGGATTTTAGGGTGGCCCCCAGGGTCTCGCGCATGTCGTCGAGCATGGTAATCCGACGGGATAGAGCGTCCTGGTTGTCCCACAGAAAGGTCCAGTCATCGGGTGTGCCGGGGGTTACTTCGCTGTTGTAGAGCAGACCTGTAGTGCCCCAGCAAAAGGGCACGCTGTGAGCGTTGTTGGGGTCATAGGCTGGGTTTTGCCACTGGGGCTTGAGGTTTTCCAGGCCACTCAGGCGACTCTGGTCTAACTCGGTGAGCAGCCCCAGGTCGATCATCTCTGACACCATGTAGTCCGAGGGGTAGATGATGCTGTAGGCATCGCCACCGCCCGCCTGCAACCGGGTCAGCATGATTTCGTTGGAGTCAAAAATATCGACCACGACCGGAATACCGGTGAGTTCGGTGAAGGCGGCAGCCAGATTGTCGTCGGTGTAGTTGGCCCAGGTGTAAATTCGCAGCGTGCCATCCCCGCCGCCGCCACCCGTGGGGGGACCGGCCAGGTTCTGGCGACAGTTCGTGGCGGCAAGGCCCGCCATGACCGCCGCCGACCCCTGCAAAAATCGCCGCCGACTGACAGCTGGGCGGCGTGGGTAGGGGGAAGTCAGGGGTCGCTTTACAGACACGGTATTCTCCAGGGGGCTAGTCGGTTGGGCAACAAAGACAGAAGGATAGGGTGCAAGCTCAGGCTTTCGTTCCCCAGTATAGGAGCACAGGTTCCAGGGGATGTATCTGGAGGGACAACCGGCGCTGAGGGCAGCCATCCTGTGGATAGGTCACCTGGCCTTCCTCAGGCGGCATCCAGCACCAGGCAATCATCGGCGGCCCAGTGGACGTAGACGGGGGTATCGACGGCGATCGCCCCGGTGGGTCGGTTGGGCTGCCGCACCGTGAGAGCTTCGCCGGAGCTGAGGCGAACGACGCAGTGCAGGTGGGTGCCCAGGTACATCAGGTGGCTGACCTGCCCCTGATAGCAGTTGCCCCCGCTGCCGGGGGCGCTGAGGCTGAGGCTGATTTTTTCGGGCCGCACGCTGACCACGACATCCTGAGCGGTGGGGCCAGGGGACTGAACGGCCTGGGCCAGAACCCGCAGCCCGCTCTCGGTGGTGACCTGTACCTGGGCGGGGTGGGCCTGGTCCACGCGCCCGGGCAGAAGGTTGGTATCGCCAATGAAGTCGGCCACAAAGGGGGTACGGGGCCGGTCATAGATTTCGCTGGGGGTACCGATCTGCTCAATCTGGCCGTTGTTCATCACGGCGATGCGGTCGGAGAGCGACAGCGCCTCTTCCTGGTCGTGGGTGACCATGATGAAGGTGATGCCCAGCTGGCGGTGCAGGTTGGACAGCTCCACCTGCATCTGCTTCCGCAGCTTTTGGTCGAGGGCCCCGAGGGGCTCGTCCAAAAGCATCACGGCGGGACGGTTGACCAGGGCCCGGGCCAGGGCCACCCGCTGCTGTTGCCCGCCAGAGAGCTGGGCGGGATAGCGATTGGCCATGGCCTCCATCCGCACCAGGCGCAGCGCCTCGGCCACGCGATCGCGCACCTGGGCCGCCCCCAACCGTCGAATCTTGAGGCCAAAAGCAATATTGTCCTTGACGCTCATGTGGTCAAACAGCGCGTAGCTCTGGAATACCGTGTTGACCGGGCGGCGGTGGGCGGGCACCGTACTGACGTTGGTGCCCTGTATAAGCACGTCTCCGGCGGTGGGGGTTTCAAACCCGGCGATGAGCCGGAGGGTGGTCGTTTTGCCACAGCCGGAGGGACCTAAAATGCTGAAAAACTCGCCCTGACGCACCGTCAGGTCGAGCTGACGAACGGCTAAGTCTGCCCCAAACTGCTTGAGGACCCGGCGTAGCTCGACGTCGGGCTGAGTGCCTGTTTTTGCCGTCGTTGTTGCAGACTGAACCGTTTGAGCCATGCCCCTATCTCCCTGGGTTCACCCCAACTTTAGCGATCGCACCTGGTGTGTATCAAGTCTCTGTGATTACAACACTAAACCTGGTTACACCTCTGCCCCCAGAGCAGTCCTGCCTATACTTTACCCACCCCAGCGATCGCCGATGCATTCTGCCGCCAAAAAACTGTCTTCCGCCGGGGCAGTCGACCTGTTGCCCCGGTTTAGAGGCACCTCCAGGCCAACGACAGCCTGGGCTGACGGGTATTGCCACGCCTGCAAAACGCTAGTATGGCAGCAGGCCCTGCTGTGGAGTTTAGACATGATCGATTTGGCCGCAAAACTGGCTCAGCTGCTGTTGCGGTGTCGCCCAGGGCGGCTGGGATGGGGGCTGGTAATGGGAGCTGGGATTGCGATCGCCGGGTGTCGCCCAACCGTGCTGCCCCCGACCGACTCGGTCGCCCCAACCCCGCCCACCGCCACCGCTCCCACTCCGGCTCCCACCGCCCCAACGACAACCCCAGGCACAGCGCCCGCCACTGCCACCCTTCCCGATGCCCTCATCCATGAGTGGCAGCCCCTCAGCAACGTCCTGCTGGCATTTGGCACCATGGCCATCACCCCCAACCAGGTGGAGTGGAGTAGCGGTCAGCGCAGCCCCTATACCCTGGTGAGCACCGAGGGGGGCTACCTGCTCAGGCTGGAGTCCAGCCCCAGCTTTTACGACACCCAAAACCAGTACATTCGGCTGATGCCCAAAGCCAATGCCACGGGGGCCGCAACATCTTTAGAAATCGCGTTTTTCCCCAGCGAGGCCCAGCTCCAGCGGGACGAATACGTCATGTACGGCTCCTATTTCGCTGAATAGGATTGCCGAGTAGGCGCTGCTGGGCCAATTGCAGGTACGTAGCAAACAGGGTAGAGGTGCGCTTTATCACCCCTACCCTGCCGATTGAACCGTTTACAACCTGAAGCGCCTGGCTGGCTGGTTTAGAGCATCAGCATCACCTAACGACTTCGATTCTCCAGCACTTCCTGCACCTGCTCACTGGGGGTGTACTGGTACCCAAACACCGACTGATCAGAGTCATCCAAAATCTGGGGAGTCAGCAGGATAATCAGTTCCTGACGGTTGCTGTCCGTCGAGGTACTGCGGAATAGCGCCCCCAGAATCGGAATATCGCCCAGAATCGGAATCTTGTTGACGGTAGAGCGTTCTGACTCCTGGATAATACCGGAGAGCAGCAGGGTCTGCGAATCGCGCACCCGTACCTGGCCAGAACTCAGCTGCCGCCGCGACAGGAGGACAATGTTGCCCTGACCGGTGTCAAACACCTGGGTAGGCGCCGCAATACTGGGCGCTACGGACAGGGAGACAAAGCCGTTATCGTCAATGCGATCGACGTTGATCTGCAGCACCAGACCCGCCAGCTCAATTTCTGTCTGGGTGGTCACCACCGGGGGACCTGTATCGGGGATGGTGACGGTCTGGGTGACGTCGGTAACCACGTCCTGGGTGAGCTGAACGGTAAGCCGTCTGCCCCTCCTGCACAATCAGCGTCGGGTCGGTGATAATCTTGCCGTTGCCGTTCTGCACCGTAGCCAGGATCTGAAGCAGGAAGTTACCGGCGACGTTGGCATTGGTTCCGCCACCCTGAATGCTGCGCGGCCCAATCGGCGTAGCCGTGGGCGTGCCCCCTGGGAAGACCTGGGTAGGAATGCCAGCTCCCAGGTTGAGAATGCCCAGGCCACCCGTGCTGCCGATGCCAAAGTTGCCGGTCTGGAAGGAGAAGCTGGTGCCAAAGGCCTCCAGCGCATTGAGGTCGATGTCAATCACCCGGAGGTTGATGGCCACCTGCCGTCGTCTCAGGTCGATGCGGGTCAGCTGCTCGGTGGCGATGGCAATCAGGTCGGCTCGGCCAACCAGCGTGACAGAGTTGGTTCGTTCATCGGCCACCACCTGCAGACCGCGCAGAATACCCTGACTGTCTACATAATCCACCCGGTTGACTTCAATTTGCTCCACCGTTGAGGTCTGAGTCTCAGTAATGGGAGGAGACCCTTCGCCAACCGTTACCGCATTGACGTTGGTGACCAGCCGCTCACGGCTGACGGCACTCTCAGCCCCCAGCGCCACCAGGAAATTGGTAGCTACCGTAGCATCGACCTGGTTAAGCCTGAGGGTGCGAGCGACGACATTCTGGGCGGAGACGGGCAGCTGTGGCCCCACATAGATACTGCGCCCAACCCGGTTGGCCTGGAGGCCCGTCACCCGCAGCACGTGGTTAAACACATCCTGGACGGACTCGTTTTCAATGTCGAGGCTCACAGGCGGACCGTCAGGACTGCCGGCGGCATCCGGTGCTCCGGGGGTAGTCGCGCCGGCGGGGGTAAAGACCAGGTTGAGCCCAGCCGCCCGAGCTAGCAGGGACAGAACTTCGCGAGCCGGAGCATCCCGCAGCAGCAGCCTGGGAATCCGCTCGTTACTACCCAGGTTGATCGTGCTAAACGCAGGGGCTCCCTCAGCGACGGAAATATCTCCCACCGGCGGGGCTACGGCCCGGGGCAGGAACGGAGGAACCTGCTGGCGCTGGGGCCGGGGCACTGGGGTGCCGTCAATGGTGACTTCGGGGTTAGGCACCAGCACATCGGGACTGGCTGGGACCGGCACCTCTGGAGCGGGAGTCGCCTGGGCAACGGTAGAGGGCGGCGTGGCCTGGGCGACTGCAGGAGGAGTGGCAGGGGCCGGCACCGTCTCCAGCTCGGTGGGCACTGGGGTAGGGGCCTGGGCCCTACCGTCGTTGCGAACCGACAGCACTACGCGATCGCGGTTGGAGGCGACCTGGCCGACCGGGGCCTGACCATCGCCGTCAATGGTCACCCGCACGCTGTTGGCATCGAGGGGAACCACCGACACCTGAGCAATGCCAGGGGCGGGGTTGGCCTGGCTAAAGGTGCTGCCGTTGGGCAAGTTGAGCTGAGCGCGGGTAATGTCGGCGACCAGGCTATTGCCCTGGTTGACGGTAAAGACATTGCTGCTATCGCCGCCCTGGGTTTCAAACACCAGCTCAAGGCCGGTGGAAGTGGGGTTGAGGCGGACATTGGTAATGCTGGTCACTGAAGCCAGGCCAGGCTGGGCAGCCAGGGCAACCAGGGCACTGCTCAGCAAAAACGGTTGCAGGTTCATCAGGCGGTTCACGGTTCACTCCTCCATCACAGGTGCGGCTGGGCCGCGCGGGGTTTGACTGGGCTAGGTAGGTTAGTTGGTAGATTGGGGGCCACGGGGTGGCGCTGGACGCTAAGCTCCAAAAGGCTGAGTTAACCCCCTTCAGGAGGGACTGCACCTTCTTCGCCCTCGGCGGGGACTTCCGGTGGGGGCTCCGGCGGCACGCTGGGATCGCCGATGGGCACCAGCACTTCCAGGGTGAAGTCGGTCAGCAACAGGCGACTAACCCCCAAAAGCTGCTCCTCTGAAGCCCCATCAGGTGGCGGCGCAATGCTCTGCTGCACGTCCCGGATGATGATCAGCGGCTCCAGGCGCTCGATATTGCGCATGATGCTGAGGGTCTGGGGGAACAGGGCCTGCATTGACACATCGACGGTGTAGCGTTCCAGCCTGCCGTTGAGCTCGGCGGGGCCATCGGCCAGCAGCACCGAAGGGCTGGGGTTAAACCGCAGTAGCTCGGAGGTGTAGAGCTGCCGTTGCAGCTGTGGTTCACCGGCAAACTCTGTCCTCACCCGCTGTAGTTGTTCGCGGTTGAGGCCCAGTGCCGCCAGCTGGGCATTGTCGAGGCGGGCGGGGTCGGCCCGCAGCACATCGGCGATCGCCGCGTTGCTGTTCTGAATTTGCTGGTTGATGTCGAGCAGCAGCGTATCAATGGTCTGGGCATCGCCCAGGAGGCTGTAAATGCCCGCCCGCTGCTCGAGGGCGGAGTTGAGCTGAGCCTGGAGAGCCGCGCGGTCCTGCAGACTGGCCCGCTGCTGGTCAACCTGGGCCTGCTTCTGGGCCACTTCGGCCTCCAGAGCCGTTCTCTGCTCCTGCACGGGCTGCACCACAAAGTTGTAGAGGGCAAAGGCTCCCAGCAGACCCAGTATGCCCAGACCAATGGCCTGAACCTTGGGTGTCAGCTCGATGCCAAAGGCCGTCGGGTAGGTGGGTCCTACCTGCTCTAGGCCCTGGTTATCCTCACCGGGAAGGAAGTCTCCTGTGGCGGTCATTCGATCACTCCTTGTTCTCTCAGGGCCCGAAGACGGGTTACTAAACCGACCGTACCCTGGCGCTCTAGCTCATCGATCAGCTGAGAGGCCGGAGTATTGGTGATGTTGGCACCGATGGTGTAGTCGATCAAAAAGTCGGGGTCGTCCACCGCAGCCCCAGGACAGCGCCCCTGGGTTTGGGGGTCGAGCAGGGTAGGCTGCTGCTGGGCCTGGGTAATCGCTACGGTCTGGGACTGTAGCAGGGGCGATCGCTGCAGCACCAGGGCAAAGTCGTTGATGGCGTCGTAGGCGCAGGACACTCCCCCAATCGAAATGCCCCCGGCAGCGGGTGGCACCACATTGGGATCGACCTCCAGGGAGGTGCCGGCGGTCTGACTGAGGCTGACGATTTGCACCCTGGCCGGAGTTCGGGTGCGAATGTCCTGGAGCAGCGCCGACCAGGGCACGATGTCATTGAACACGGTCACGAAAGCATTGTTTTCGGCCCGCACCAGGTCAATCTGCTGCTGAATGCCGCTAATTTCCTGGAGCTGGCTTTGCAGTGCAGCGCTTTCGGCATCGAGCTCAGCACTGCGGGCCTGGAGCTGATTGACCTGCCCCCGGGTGACGGCCCAGAAGCCGCCCACCAGCGCCAGGGGAACCAGCGCCGCCGCCAGGCCAATGTAGAGGGGTCGGCGATCGCCGACCACCGTTGCTCGGCCCGCTCTGGCTCGAGGCTTGGCTTCAAAGACCCGAACTTCGCGGTCCTTGAGGAAATTGATATCCAGACCGTACATAGCTATACCTCCCGCAGGCCAAGGCCAATCACCGTCGCCAACCCAGCCCGCTGACTTTCGGGAATGTCTTCAGCGACATCCAGCGCCAGCGCCGAAATGGGGTCAATCTGGCTGGCGGGCAGGCTCAGCCGCTGGGCCAGAAACTCATCGAGTTGGCCAATCGAAGCCCCTGGCCCCGCCAGCAACAGCTGGGCCACCTCCATGTCCTCCCCCTGGTTCAGGTAAAAGTCGATGGAGCGGCGCAATTCGTCCGAAAGCTCGCCCAGTACCCGCAGCATAGCGGTCGTGCCGGGGTTGGTGTTGCCCATCTGGGGCGCACCCACGGTGTCCATGGTTTGAATCGGCACCGTCATACCCTGGAGCAACTCGGTGTTGCGCGAGGGGGGCAGGTTCATGGCGCGGCTGAGGGCGCTTTGGATCTGAAACGTGCCGATGGGGACGGTGCGCGAAAAATGCGGCACCCCATCGACCACGATTGAGATCTCAGTATTTTCAAACTCGATATCCACCACCGCAGCAGCTTCCTGGGGGGTGAACTGCCGCAGCTGCTCCCGAATGGTGCGAATCAGCGCAAAGCTGGAGGTTTCCAGCACGTTGAGCACCAGCCCCGCCTGCTGAAACACTTCTATATAGGGGTCGGTCAGGTCTTTGCGCACCGCCACCAGCAGCACCTGCACCTTCTCGATGCCGTCTTCGTCCACAAAGTAGCCCAGCTTCTGGTAGTCCACATCGGCCTCTTCGCGGGGGAAAGGCAGGTAGAGACTGGCCTCCTGATTGAGCACCATTTCCCGCAGCTCCTCATCGTCGAGCTCGGCGGGCACCGGAATCACGCGGGTAATTGCCCGCCCCGGAATGGCAGTGGTGGCCTGCTTGACCTTGAGCTTGCTTTCCGCCAGCACCGTTTGAATGGCGTCGGCCATAGCGGCTGTGTCTAGAATTTGCCCCTCTTCGTAGATTCCTTCGGCCAGTTCAACCGAAGCCAGTGCATCTAACTTAAGCGAGGTTCCCTGCTTTTTCAGCCGGGCCAAATTGACTTTCTCGGGGGTCAACTCAATTCCAACCCCCCGAGGTTTGCGACTAAAAATAGCTTTGAGACTATCCACGGCAGTATCCGAAAAACAGGTGGGTAACCAGAAAACCTGCCTGGCTTGACGACAACCAAGCAGACCCAAACGGCCCATTTATAACCCTGCCAAAGACCCGCTTTGGGCAATGGTTGAAGGGATCTAAGTGGCGCAGCAGCTATCCCTGGGGAAAAGTGCTAACGAATGGTACACAATTTAATTCAGTTTTTCCACTTTTCTTTTTTACGCGCTAGTTTCCTCGCTGGGAAGGCAGACAAGGCGCTCTCGGTTTAACTCGCACCCATTGGTTTCACCACTGCTCCTGATGGAATACCAGGTCAATCTATAGCTGGTATCACCAGCGATATTACACACAATTTTGAAAAGTGAGCACTTAATATTGAGAAAATATTGCTTTGTGCTGACCCGTTCTCTATCTCTGGAGTAATTGACGATGACTGCTCCCCTGCTGCCCCTGGGCACCCCTCTGAAGGTCGATGCCCAAACCCTGCTACTGCTGGGGTCGGGCGAACTGGGCCGGGAGGTGGCCCTGGAGGCCGTGCGACTGGGGTTGGAGGTGGTGGCCGTCGATCGCTACGACCAGGCTCCGGCCATGGCAGTGGCCCATCGCCGCCACGTAATCGACATGCTGGATGGCGCGGCCCTGCGGCAGGTGGTAGAGCAGGAGCAGCCGGGGCTGATTGTGCCGGAGGTGGAAGCGATCGCCACCGATACCCTAGTTGCCCTCGAAGCCGAAGGCTGGCGGGTCATCCCCACCGCGCGGGCCACCCAGCTAACGATGAACCGCGAGGGCATTCGACGGCTGGCGGCGGAAGAGCTGGGCCTCAAGACCTCGCCCTTTCGCTTCGCCAGTACCGAGGCGGAGTATTGGGCGGCGATCGCGGCCATCGGCCTGCCCTGCGTAGTGAAGCCGATCATGAGTTCCTCGGGCAAGGGCCAGAGCACCGTGCGCCAGGAATCTGAGGTGCTGGCTGCCTGGACCTACGCCAGGGAGGCGGGCCGGGGCAAGGGCGATCGCGTCATTGTCGAGGGCTTTGTGCCCTTTGACACCGAGATTACCCTGCTGACCGTGCGGGCGGCGGATGGCACCCACTTCTGCCCCCCCATCGGCCACCGCCAGGAGGCGGGGGACTACCGCGAGTCGTGGCAGCCCTGTGCCCTCCACCCCGATACCCTGGCCGCCTGCCAGGCGATGGCCAGAGCGGTCACCGATGCCCTGGGGGGCTGGGGGCTGTTTGGCGTGGAACTGTTCATCGCTGGGCCCCCCGACCAGCCCCAGACCGTCTACTTTAGCGAGGTCAGCCCCCGCCCCCACGACACCGGCATGGTAACCATGGTGAGCCAGCACCAGTCAGAGTTTGAGCTGCATGTGCGGGCGATCGCGGGCCTGCCCATCGGTGAGATTTCCCTGGTGCAGCCGGGGGCCTCGGCGGTGATTTTAGCCCCTGGCCAGAGCGACAACCCCCGCTACTCGGGCCTGGACGAGGCGCTGAAGGTGCCGACCAGCAAGGTGCGGCTGTTTGGTAAACCCGTCGCCCACCCCAACCGCCGCATGGGCGTGGCTCTGGCCCTGGGCGATACAGTGGAGGAGGCCAAAGCGCGGGCGATCGCCTGTTCCAGCGCCGTGCAGGTCATGCTGTAGCCGCACACTTGTTCACTGGATTGGTGCTGTCGCCCCACCAATCTTGTCCACTTTAAGAGAAAATGAACAACCGTATTGCAGCCATCGATCTAGTTGGGCCCCCTCGACTGGCGGATTTCTCTGGTCGGGGCATTGCACCGCAATGCCCCGATGTCGAACCTGCCCTGACCGAATAGATGTTTGCAAAACATTAGCTCGTCAGCGCCTTGGGCGTGTGGCTGAGTAAGGTTGACTGTGTTGCGGTAGCCCCTATCCCTGGACATGCCATGAGACTACGCTCCTACGCCCGATTTAGTTTGTTTGCCCTATTGGGTTTGATGATGAGCTGGTTGGTGGCCTGCGGAAGCGGGCAGCCCACGGCCAACACCCCGACCGATGGCAGCCAGGAGGTTGAATTCTGGACGATGCAGCTCCAGCCCGACTTTACCGACTACTTCAACGGACTGATTGCCGAATACGAAGCCCAAAACCCTGGCACCACCGTGCGCTGGGTGGATGTGCCCTGGGCCGACATGCAGAGCAAAATTCTCACCGCCGTCACCGCTGGTACCGCCCCCGACGTGGTCAACCTCAACCCCGACTTTGCCGCCCAGCTGGCCAGCCGCAACGCCTGGCTACCCCTGGATGACAAGGTGCCCGCCGAGGCCAGGCAGGTCTACCTGCCCAACATCTGGGAGGCCAACACCCTCAACGGTCAGAGTTTTGGCATTCCCTGGTACCTGACTACCAACGTCACCCTGCACAACCAGGACCTGCTGGCCGCCGCTGGGGTCGAGCCGCCCACCACCTACGCCGAGCTGGCCGAGGTGGCCCGCCAGGTAAAAGACGCCACCGGCAAGTACGCCTACTTCACCACCTTTGTGCCCGAAGACTCCGCCGACGTGCTGCAGTCCTTTGTGCAGATGGGGGTCGAGCTGGTAGACGACCAGGGCCAGGCCGCCTTCGACACCGACGCCGGTCGCGCCGTCTTTCAGTACTGGAGTGACCTCTACCAGCAACAGCTGCTGCCCCAGGAGGTGCTGACCCAGGGCCACCGCCGCGCCATTGATCTCTACCAGGCGGGCGAAGTGGCACTGCTTTCCACGGGGGCAGAATTCTTTCCCACCATTGAGGCCAACGCCCCCAGCATTGCCGGTGTCACCGGCAGCGGCCCCCAGATTACCGGCGACACCGGCAAGACCAACGTGGCGGTGATGAATCTGGTGATTCCAGCCAGTACCGACGTGCCTGACGCAGCGATCGACTTTGCCCTCTACGTCACCAACGACGCCAACCAGCTGGCCTTCGCCAAGGCGGCCAACGTGTTGCCCTCGACCGCCGGGGCGCTGGAGGATAGCTACTTTGCCGCTGCGGGCACCAAAGGGGTAGAACAGGCGCGATCGGTCAGCGCCGAACAGATGAACCAGGCTGAGGTGCTGATTCCAGCGATGGATGGGGTGAAGGAATTGCAGGCAATTATTTACGACAATCTGCAAGCGGCAATGCTGGGCCAAAAAACGGTCGAACAAGCCGTCAGCGATGCGGCAGCCTCCTGGAACGCTCGGTAGTCAAATGCTCTTTGCGTCTTGAACGCACCCAATCCAACTGTAGGGTGCATCCCCTAGCGATGCACCACTAGCAGCGATGCACCATTAGGGGAACTCAAGCAATGGCAGACTCTCGGCTAAACGTCTCGCGACCGGGAATGGTGGATTACGGCGGGCGCAATTTGAGTGCTGGATACGAGGGTGATAGGCCACCTAATGCACCCTACGAATTCATTAAGACTTCAAGAGCTGGTCGAGAATGGTGCGGGCGGGCTGGGCACGCTCCAGGGCGCTCTGGTAGTCGTTATAGAGCTTGAGGATTTTTGACAGGCCGCCGATGCCGCCGCGCAGTTCTTCCAGTTCGTCGCCCGAGAGCAGTTCGCCGTCGAGCAGGCGCAGAATCAAAGGCTTGATATCGCCCACATCCTGACGGGCTTTTTGTAGCTTTTCGACGGTGCTAAGCAGGGTTTTGAGGTCTTTGAACAGATCGTCGATCTGATCGGCATCTACCGATTCGAGATCGTCGGACGCAAGCACATCCTCTGTCGCCGCTGCTTCTGCTGCCGTTACTTCTGCTTCCGCCACTGCCGTTGCCCCATTTTTGACCTGAGCCATAGCTTTGTCTCCCAAGCAACCATCAACGAAGTGAAGTATAGCGCACAAAGTTCAAGCGTACTATTCGTGCAGGTTAAGCCATTTGCCCAGCGGCTACTCAAACACGATTGTCTCTTGCTTTTGCAGCTGCTTTTTCTCGCGGGGGGTGAGCTTGCGGCGACGACTGGCCTCGTCTAGACGCTGCTGCAAGCGCTCTTTTTGGTCGATTTCGGGCAGTTTGAGCACAATGCCCGCCGCCAGCCAGTAGTACACATTCACCGGATCCACATCCAGCGGGTAGTAGTAGGGAAACAGGCTGATAAACAGCACAAACACCCACATGGATGCGCCGTAGCCCCGCAGGTTGGGGTCTTTGATGGAGCGGTAGGCCTGGAAGGTAGCCACCGTCAGCATCAGGTACACCGCCAGAGTGGCCAGCAGCCCCAGGGGACCAATTTCGTAGAGCAGCTTGGGGTGGTAGGTCTCGACCAGTTCGGTTTTGCCAAAGATGCGGGCGGCATTGGTGGCGCGGCCCACCCCCCGGCCCAAGATCCCCTCCTGCTGTTTCTGTGCCCAGGCAAACTGCTGCACAATAAACTCGTGGGGCGGCGAGGCGCTCCAGCGGCTCTCGAAGCTGGCCCACCGTTCTTGCACCACCACCGGGTTTTGGGCCATAAACACGCTGAGAATGACGGCCAGACCGATGCCCACCGGCAAAAAACGCTTCAGGTTGGCCACCTGCCCCGTGAGCACCAGCAGGCCCACAATGGTGGCAGGCACCAGGGCCAGGGCGATGCGCTGGCCCGACACCACCGCCATCACCCCCACCGCCGCCAGCGAGGCCAACCCTACAATGCGCCAGAGGGGGCTGCGATCGCTAAACGCCGTGCCAAAGGCAAAAAATCCGCTGGAGATCAAAAACCAGCCCCACTGCCAGGGGGCATTAAACGTGCCCGGCAGGCGAATTTGGCCCTGTTCGGGGGTGTACAGCAGCGATCCGCCCACAAAGCAGCGGGCCTGTAGCGACGCTTTAAACAATTCTTCGCCCTCTCCCACGGTGCCCTGACAAATGCCTGTCCGCAGCATCAGGTACTGGATCAGCCCCAGGCCGCAGCAGACCAGAATCAGCACCACCTGGAGGCGGAGCAGAAAATATACGTCCTCGCGATCGCGCAGCAGGTAGTAAATGCACGGAATAATCAGCACGTAGCCGATCAGTACCTTCAGCCCCAGCACGCCGATTAAAATTGGTGTCTCGCTACCGTCGGTAGCCAACTGCTGCCCGCCGTTGACCACCAGCAGCGTCAGCCCGCTCAACCCCAGCAGCGCCAGCAGCGGCAGTTTGATCAGCGGCGGCAGAATCAGCGGCTGCCGGGTGCGGCGGCAGAATTGGATCACCCCAATCAGGGCCGGAATGTAAATCGCGTCTTTGGCCAGCTGCAAAATGCCGCTGCCCCCCAGGGCATAGACCACGGTGCCGCCAAAGGGCACGTAGATGATCAGCCCGTAGATGGCCTGGCGCGGGTATTTGAAGGAGAGGAAAAGGCAGGCGATCGCCACCACCGCCGCCAGCCCCAGCTTGGGCTCGCCCAAGAGCGCCAGCAGCACCCCCACCAGTCCAGCGACGAACAGCGTGCCCGACAGGTATTGGATCAGGGCTTTGCGGGCCTTCTGGGCCTGGCGCTTTTTGGCCCGCTCCTCTTTGCGGCTGAGGGGAGGCGCTTGCTCTGCCGTATCCCCTTTACCTTTGCCTCGCCGCCGGGGCCGAGTCGCTTTTGTTGAAGTTGGGGAGGTATGGGTCACGGCAAGGGAAACCACGGGGGTACTTTCACTGCCAGCTTAACCCTTTGTAGGTGGGCCAGCTCACCCCCCGCAGCACCATGGCAGGGCTGGGGGAAAGCGGCGAAGGTGGGCGCGTTGTTACCATGGGCGCTGCAAACAAGCATGCCTGGAGCAGGAATGCCTCAAGCATAGCGCGATCGCCTTTGGGGCTAGACGAGGTTTCAGGTTTCAGGTCTCAGCCCGTGAACCGTACACCTTAAACCTTGAACCCCGATCCCCCATTACCTTCCACCTGGCAAACTCCTAAGCCCCGAACCCAAAATCCCAGACGATTGGCTCCCAGCCGTAGGCGTCGCCCTGGGCGCGCACGTGACCGAGGCCGGGGAAGGGCATGTGGGGCACCAGCAGCTTGCGGCGATCGCCCACGACCATTTCCAGCAGCTGTTTCCGGGCGGCCACACCGGCGGTGGGGTCGGTGTCAAACACCACTTCCCAGTCGGGGTTCTCCAGGTTGAGGGGGTCGCTAAAGAAAACGTCCCCCGTGGCCAGCAGGCTGTCGTCGCCGGAGGTGATCAGGTAAGAAGACTGGCCGGGGGTGTGGCCCACCGATGCCACCGAGACCACGCCGGGGATGATCTCGTCGCCCAGGGCAAAGCGAGTGGTGCGACTGGCGATCGCCCCCAGCCAGGTCTGCGCCACGGATACCAGGGTTGCCTGGGTATCCGCATCGGTGAGGGTGTTGGGCATCTCCACCGTCGGTGCCGTCCAGAAGTCCCACTCCGGCTGCGAGATGTAGTAGCGGGCGTTGGCAAACACCGGGTTGCCGCTGCCGTCGAGAATGCCGCCGATGTGGTCGGGGTGGGCGTGGGTGATGATCACGGTGTCGATGGTATCGGGGGCAATGCTCGCCGCCTCTAAGTTATTGGCCAGATAGCCCACGGTGGGGCCAAAGGTGTCCCCTGCCCCACTGTCGATCAGCACCCGGTGCTCGTCGGTTTCCAGGTACAGCACGTTCAGGTGGGCGAGCACATTGTCGGTGGGCAAAAAGTTGTCCTCAAGGGCGGCGGCAGCGGCATCGGGATCGGCATTGGGCACAAAGAAGCCCACCGGGAAGGTCAGCGTGCCGTCGCTGACCACCGTGGCCCTGTAGTCGCCTACGGTGAAGCGGTAGGCCGTGGCATTGGTAGGGGTGGCTCGTTCCACAGCGGGTTCGCTCTGGGCCAAGACCGTCGAGGGCTGACCGCCCGCCCAAAGGCAAAAGCCGAGGGCTGCCGTGGCCACTAGGGCCATGCCCCATCGCTTGAGGTTCCACTGCTTCGAACGCTTTACAGCAGCTAAAAAATTGGGCACAGATCGTCTCCTCAATACAATCTCGGGGTTCTATCGGGGAGGTTCCCCCATATCCTCACCTATGGTAGGGCAGGAGGTTTGTGGCTGCATGACGCTGGATTAGGATAGAAATAGTGGTCGCCCCCACTCTCCCAGGGCCAGGTAACCTATGCCACCGCTCACCGCCGCTCTGCTCGATTCCATCACCCAGCGTTTGGTAGCTGCCCTTCAGCCAGAGCAGATCATTTTGTTTGGCTCCTATGCCTACGGCGAACCCAACGAAGACAGCGATATCGACCTGCTGGTGATCGTCTCGCAGTCCGATGAGCCTGGCTACCGCCGAGCCCGGGTTGCCTACAAGGCGCTGCGGGGCATCGGCATCCCGACCGACGTCTTAGTCATGACACGAGAAGAGGTGCAGCGTAAGCTCAATGTGCGAAGTTCCTTTATTCGGCGCGCTGTGAACGAAGGCAGGCTGCTGTATGAATGGTAGTGACGTGAATGATGACGAACTCCATGAAGTTCAACAGTGGCTTGCTAAAAGCAGGCAAGATCTACAGGCTGCGCACGTTTTAATAGAAAACTCAGAACCGCTTTTCGCCATCTCTGTTTATCACTGTCAGCAATCCGCAGAAAAAGCGCTAAAAGGCTACCTGACTTATCAAGGTGCAATGTTTCAGAAAACGCATAACTTGATAGTTTTAGTGAATCTTTGTATTCCTTTTGATGCTGATTTCCATAGCCTTCAGTTGATTGCCGCGACGCTGACACCCTACGGCTCAGAGTTTCGCTATCCGGGAGATTTATCAGAACCCAGTCGGAGCGACACTGAGCAGGCTATTGATATGGCTGTATCAGTACTCGATTTTGTCATCCAGAGATTGCCTTAGGGATCTTATGTTTCAGGCGACACGGCGGCGACTGGCGCTCTGGTATACGGCGGTGACGGCGGTGCTGCTGCTGCTGTTTGCCAGCGGCTTTTACCTTTACGTGCGTACCACCCTGGTCGAGCGGGTGGATGACACGCTCAACCATGTAGTGGAAATTGTGGAGCGATCGCTCGTGATCGAACCTGACGCCGCTGGGGATCACATCTTTACCACCCCTAAGGCCAGCAGTTCGCCGCTACGGGTGAATGTCGAGGCCAGCTTTCGCGACAATGCCCGCGCCGTCGAAGACGACCACATTGACCTGGAGTGGTTTGGCCCCGATGGGCAACTGCTGTGGTCTACCTTTACCGACCTCCAGCCCGTGCCCCTGCATGTGAACCCCGCTGGCGAAACGGTGCAGGTCGGTCTAGACACGTTCTTTCGCCAGATTACCGAGCGGGTGCAGGCCAACGGCCAGGTGCTGGGCTACCTGCGGGTCAGCCACCCCTGGTTTGAGGTGACCAAGCCCAGCCGGCGCTTGATCGTGGATCTGGCCCTGGGTACCAGCCTGATGGTGGGGGCGGTGGCGGCGATCGGCTGGCTGCTGTCGGGGATCGCGATCGCCCCCGTGCGCGACTCCTACCAGCAGCTGAAGCAGTTCACCGCCGATGCCTCCCACGAACTGCGCAACCCGATCGCCGTGATCCAGACCAATGCCCAGGTGGCCCTGTCGGATCCCGACCCGGATGTGGCCATCCAGCAGAAGCAGTTTGAGGTAATTGAGCGGCTGACCCGGCGGCTGGGGCGACTGGTGGATGATCTGCTGTTTCTGGCCCGTCAGGAGAGCGGCCTGATCGCCTTTGCCCCAGCTTCCCTCAGCCTGGAGGGGCTGCTGGAGGAGGTGGTGGAAGAGCAGCAGGTGATGGCCGCCGAGCGCCAGCTTGCCCTGCGGGTGGAGGTCGCGTCCGAAGATCAGGGGAAGCATCGTTCAGGCAATCCCCAAAATCTGGCGGCACCGCCCACCGCCAGCTCCACGATTCTGGGCGATCCCGGCCAGCTCACGCGACTATTTACCAACCTGATCAGCAATGCGGTGCAGTACACCCCCGCCGGGGGCAGCGTGACGGTACAGGTCAAACCCACTAAGTACCAGGGCCATCCAGGCGTGCAGGTCACCGTCAGCGATACTGGCATCGGCATGGACGAGGAAGCGCTGACCCACGCCTTCGATCGCTTCTTCCGAGCCGATCCCTCCCGTTTGCGCCACGGCGAACAGGGCACCGGGCTGGGGCTGGCGATCGCCAGGGTGATTGTCGATGCCCATCGGGGCCACATTCACCTGGAAAGTCAGCGGGGTGAGGGGACGACGGTGACGGTGGTGCTGCCGCAGGGGAGTGGGTGAGGTGTGGATGGGTGAAGGGGTGAAGGGGTGAAGGGGTGAAGGGGTGAAGGGGTGAAGGGGTGAAGGGGGGCAAGTGGGGAGCGGATTCCCGTCCGGTGGGTTGAGGGTGAAAGCTGTTGCGAAAGGTCAACGGAGATTAAGCACTCCCGACTGTTTCTCAAAAGAGAGTTAAAATTACCAGAGACATCTGCACCTGGTGGAAGGTACTCAGATCGCTGCGATTGCCCCCAATTCTCCGTGCTGCCCCAGCTGTACCCCCAAGCTCAGGTGATCCCCAGGGCATTCCTGTCACCGGTTGTGAACCTACTCACCTTGCCGAACTGCCCCCAGGGCAATGATCCCCGGCCCTAAGTTTTTTGCAAACCCGATCCCCGTTGGCGGCGCAGCTGAGGCTGGCCCCTGGTTTGATGTTCGATTCCTCACTCATTTTCCTTTTCCTATGGCTGATTCACTCCAGCATTCGGCGTTGCAGGCTCCCTCTGCGGCTCATCCGTCCCCCCATGGCCCCCACGATGGGCTGATCCCCGCTGTCAGCACGGGGGTCTTTGTCTGTGTTCACGGCCACTTCTACCAGCCACCGCGCGAAAATCCCTACCTGGACGCGATCGAGAAGCAGCCCAGCGCCGCCCCTTACCACAACTGGAACGAGCGCATCCACCACGAGTGCTATCGGCCCAACGCCTTTGCCCGCATCCTCAACGATCGCGGCGAAGTCGTCCGCATTGTCAATACTTTTGAATACATCAGCTTCAACATTGGCCCCACCCTGCTGAGCTGGATGGAGCGCTACGACCTGGAAACCTACCAGCGCATTCTCGACGCCGATCGCAACAGCTGTGAGCGCTTGAATGGCCACGGCAATGCGATCGCCCAGGTCTACAACCACATCATTCTGCCCCTGGCCAACCCGCGCGACAAAGTCACCCAGGTGCGCTGGGGCATTGAGGACTTTCGCCGCCGCTTTGGTCGCCAGCCAGAGGGCATTTGGCTGGCCGAAACCGCGATCGACTACCCCACCCTGGATGTGCTCCACGCCGAGGGGATCAAGTTCACGATTTTGGCTCCGTCGCAGGTGCAGCGCTGCCGCCCGTTGGTCAGCTACAACGGCGAACGCGACAGCTGGCAGGAAGTGGGCGGTGGCCAGATCGACCCCAGCCGGCCCTACCGCTGCTTTCTCAAACACGCCGACGGCAGCCCCGACCCCAGCCGCTACGTAGACATCTTCTTCTACGACGGCCCGATCTCCCGCGATATGGGCTTTAACGATGTGCTGAGTTCGTCGCAGCACTTTGTCGGACGCATCGGCCAGGCCGTCCACGGGGATCACCGCCCCTTCCAGCTGATTTCGGTCGCCACCGACGGCGAAACCTTTGGCCACCACCGGGGCGGGGCTGAAAAAGCGCTGGCCTATGCCGTTACCGACGAATTCCCGCGCCAGGGCTGGACGGTGACCAACTACGCCCACTACCTGGCCACCCACCCGCCCACCTGGGAAGCTGAACTCAAACCTGTCACCGCCTGGAGCTGCTCCCACGGTGTCGATCGCTGGCAGGATGACTGTGGCTGCGGCGGCGGTGGGGTCTGGAACCAGCAGTGGCGGCGGCCCCTGCGCGACAGCCTCAACTGGCTGCGCGACCAGCTGGCCACTGTATACGAGGAGCACGGGGCGGCCCTGCTGCGCGATCCCTGGGCAGCGCGTGATGCTTATGTGGGGGTGATGGGCGATCGCAGCCCCGAGAGCCTCAACGCCTTCTTCAAGGCCCACCAGACCCGCAAACTTTCGGCCATTGAGCGGGTCACCGCCCTGCAACTGCTGGAGATGCAGCGCCACGCCCTGTTTATGTACACCAGCTGCGGCTGGTTTTTCGAAGAACTCTCGCGCCCCGAGGGCACTCAAATTTTGCGCTATGCCGCCCGAGCCATTGAGCTAGCCGGGGAGGTGGCGGGGATCGCCCTGGAGCCGGAATTTGTCAAACGGCTGCTGCATGCCCCCAGCAACATTGACGAGTTTGCCACCGGGGCAGGCGTCTACGAGGCCCTGGTCAAACCCTCCCGCATTTCCCTGGAGCAGGTGGTGGCCCACTACGCCATCGGGTCGCTCTTTACCGACTACCACCGCGAGCAGACCGTCTACTGCTACAGCGTCCAGCAGCAGGACTACCGCCGCCAGCGCATGGGGCCCATTTCCCTGGCGGTGGGGCAGGTCGAAATCACCTCCACCATCACCCGCGAGAAGCTGAGCTTGGCCTTTGCGGTAGTGCACCTGGGCGGCTGGGACTTCCACTGCGGTATTAAGGTCATGCGATCGCGCCTTGCCTATACCCAGGCCAAAGCAACGGTGTTTGAGAGCCTGGGCCAGGCCAGCGCCGCCCAGGTCATCCTCGCCATCAACAGCGCCTTTGGTCCCCACACCTACGGCCTGCAAGACCTGTTTGCCGAAGAGCGCCACCGCATGATGGGTCTGCTCTCTAAAGACACCCTGCTGCGCCTCGACCAGCTCTATACCCAGGTCTACCGCGACAACTACGGTGTGCTGCGGGCCTTCCATCGTGACGGGCTGCCCGTACCCAAGGAGCTACAGGTGGCGGCAGATATCGCCCTCAGCCACCGGGCCATGGAGGTGCTGCAAGCCCTGGAGCGCGAGACCAGCGATCCCACCGTCAGTCCCCTGCGCCAGGGGGGCGACTACTTGAATGAACTGGAGGCGATCGCCACCGAGGCCAGCACTTGCAATGCTTCGCTGTCGCTGACGGCGGCCAAGCCCATGCTGGAGCGCCTGATCGGGCGATCGGTGTGGCAAATTCTCAACCAGGCCCCGACCGAATCCCTCGCCGCCGATGTGGACTGGCTGGGTCGTCTGGTCAACCTGGGCCAGCAGCTCTCCCTGGGCCTCTCCCTGGAGCGCTCCCAGGAGCTGTATTACCAGCACCTCAACCGCCAGGTGTTTGCCCTGCTCAAACAGGCGGCGGTCTCCAAGACGGCCCTCGGCCCCGACAGCCGCGCCCAGGTCAACGACATCCTCCGCCTCGGCGAATACCTGTCGATGGATGTGGGGGCAGTGCTGAAGGCACTGGACCATCTCGATCCCGGTCGGCCTGCGTAGGTAGGCTGACCATGCCATCCCCCCGTCCCCTAAACTATAGTGATGGCCCTTGCGCTTAGGACATGGGCCTCTTCCAACGGCAAAAACTGGGACGGCGCAACGGCGTATAGCCATCGCTTCAGGGGCATGGGTCAGGCCCTAACGGTTCTGGCGATGGCTATAGAAATAACTCAGTTGCAGCACCTGGTTATTCGATCGCATCTCGATGCAATTGAACGTCGCCATTCCGACTAGCGAAGGCGATCGCGTACATGATCCCTGGGTTTTTGAAAACCCAGGGATCTGGAGTTACAGCATTTCCCTAAACCGTCGCGGGAATCTTTACACCGGAGAGAATGCCTTCTTTTTGAGCCATATAGAGCATCAGATCGACCACGCGCATGGAGTAGCCCCACTCGTTGTCGTACCAGGCGACAACTTTAAAAAAGTTGTCGTTGAGGGCAATGCCCGCTCCGGCATCGAAGGTACTGGAGTGGGGATCGGTGATGAAGTCGCTGGAGACTACATCGTCTTCGGTGTAGCCCAGGATTCCTTTCATCGGGCCGTTGGCAGCGGTTTTGATTGCGGCACAGATCGCCTCGTAGCTGGTGGGCTGCTCGGTTCTAAAGGTGAGGTCAACCACCGATACGTTGGGAGTGGGTACGCGAAAGGCCATACCGGTCAGTTTGCCCTTCAGCTCCGGCAGTACCAGAGTCACGGCCTTCGCGGCTCCGGTGGAGGCGGGGATGATATTTTGACCCGCGCCACGACCGCCGCGAAAGTCCTTTTTGGAGGGACCGTCGACGGTGGGCTGGGTGGCGGTGGCGGCATGAACGGTAGTCATTAGGCCCTCAGCCAAGCCGAAGTTTTCGTGGATGACCTTGGCCACGGGGGCGAGGCAGTTGGTGGTGCAGCTGGCGTTCGACACAACGATGTCGTTAGCGGAGTCAAACGTTTCGTGGTTAACGCCCACAACCATAGTGTGCACTCGCTCAGGGTCTTTGGTAGGTGCCGAGAGAATCACTCGCTTGGCTCCGGCGGCGATATGCTGGTGCGCCGTGTCAAAGGTGGTAAACAGGCCCGTGGACTCAACCACGTAGTCGGCTCCAAGCTCGCCCCAGGGCAGATCGGCTGGGTTGCGCTCGGCCATACAGGGAATTTTTTTACCGTCTACAACAATGCCATCGGCCACAGCTTCGACGGTGCCCTCAAACCGACCGTGGGTAGAGTCGTACTTGAGCAGGTAGGCGAGGTTTTCCGGGGGCACCAGATCATTGATGCCGACAAATTCAATGTTGGGATTTTTGATGCCGCCGCGCAGCACCAGGCGACCAATACGGCCAAAGCCGTTGATGCCGACTTTTAGAGTTGCCATAGTCAGATGTCCTTGGGTATGGGGCTTTCGTAGGATTAGTTGTCAGTGAGTAAGCAGTAATCCTGCCTGAAAGGGGCCACGTTGACACCTGATGGGGTTTACGACCCAGGCCCCCTCGTACCGATTACCAATCCTCACAGCAAAATGCTATGGGCAAAATATTGGAATCAAGCGGGATCTACGCTTTTATTTCAAGGTTGAGTGGCTGCCGGAGCCATTAAAATACTGAGTTGGATAGGTGACGTATAAAACAGCAGCTGCCATACCTAGACAGGAGGGTAAGCGTTGTCTCAACGGTTACAGTTTTCGCCCCTGGTTCCAGTTGACCGTAGGAGGGAGTGTTGTGTTTACTGGCCTTGATCTGGTTGTAATTTTGCTGGTATTTTTTGCGTTTTTTTACGCGACGAGCATTCCCAGCAAAGATTCAAATTTTAAGCTAGAGCCGCTAACGCTGCTCGTGGTGACGATTGTGGTGGGGATGGTAGCAGTTTCTTTAATGAATCGATGACCCTGTTGCCCCTACCCGGTGAGGTCTACCGAAAAACAAACAAAGACTGTGGTGCGATCGCGCTATGCGATCGCACCACAACTACCTAGAAAATCCAGGAGAACAAGACAGACAGCGGCCGCAGAAAGCTAGCCAGGCGATTGTAAGCCGCCTGGATATTGTCGCCTTCTAAAACGACTTCTTCGGTGGGGTAATTTTGCAGTAGCTCTAGCAGGGTGATTTGCCCATCGTCGCTGGCCGAAAGCACCAGGGCGGCCCGCAGAGCCTGCCGGTTAGCGGTACCCGCGCCAGTGTGGATAGACTGCCCCAGGTAGTCGAGCACCCACTCGCCCGGACGGCTGTTGAGGGCGCGATCGAGGACGACCGGATCGGCAGCCAGTGGGCGCGTCAGCACCGATCGCAGCTCATTGGGATCTTGCCCCGCCTGGTTGAGCAAGCCCCCCAGCACCCCGGTCGACTCACCGGTATTGGCCAGCATTTCGAGCAGGGAAACGGGTACGGTACGGCTAAAGCCCCGATAGTTGAGCCTTACCCGCTGGGCTGCCAGAGCGGGATTGGCGGTCAGGGTGCCCAGCCCCAAACTAGCCAGGGCGATCGCTGCTAATATCTGTTTTTTCATCACTAACCTCCTAGCGCCCCAATTCTGGCTCAGCCCACGGACGGACAATCTCCGAGAATATTGCGGCCTTTGTAAATTTTGTCTTTAGTCAGTATAACTAGAGCCATTAGGATTTGAGGGCAATTTATATCTTTTAGACCCCTATTTTTCAGGAGCAGTTGATTGCTCTCTAGCGAAGAGTACTTACGCAGACCCAAAAGCTTTGAAGCGGGCAAATTGACCGTTTAAGTCATCGGGGCGAAGAATACAAATAGTCTGAGAATAAAATTTTCAAGTTGTCCTTTAACCACAGGTTTTGCAATGTTGAGCAAAGGAGGTGTGACAGATTAAATACAGGACCAGCCCCAGGGTAAATCAGGAAATACCAATCTATACAGGAGAATCTTCAATATATAAAATGATGGGTTGAAGCACGACCTGGCCCATCCCATGCAGGGTGCTAGCGACCTGCTAACTCGACCAAACTCACATTCAGCAGTGGAGGTGTTTCGATGGGAACCCTTACAGGCCTCCGTTAGAGTTGGATTTGGGAGAGGAGGGCCTATCTCAATTCATTTCTGGTTTGTCAACTGTTCCTCGGCTGAGGATTCAGTCTGTTTAGAGCTAAATCGGTCTGTTGGGTGAGCCCCAGGGCGTGTCGTGGCATCAACTCTGGCCAAAAGCCTTTTACCCTCTGCGTTGTCACGTCCGGCCACCAAACGGATTAGGGGCTGTGGTCGTTGATTCTTGGGCTATCAGCGGCCAATGGATGACAGCCCCTGGCGATCGCCCCCGTGATTTAAACCACCTCCAACCCTGGGGCGGATCACCACCAGGTAAGACAATAATCATGTCCGGCTCAACACCACATCACGGTTCTCTTTTGGGCGTTAGGCGATATTAACTGTAGCCGCCTATTGTTCAGGTTGTCGTCATGTCTCAATCCACGAACCCGTCCCTCAAAGCCATCGTTGACCAAATTTTTGATCAGCGTCGCATCAGTCGTCAGGTGCAGCGAGAGTTGATGGAGATCTTGCTCAGCCAGCCCACCCTCAGCAACCAGGACCACGCCACGGCCCAGCGGGTGTTTGAGGCAATTCGCCAGGGACGACTGCGAGTCATTGACTAGAGAACTCTAGACCACACGAATCGGCCCAACCGCTATCTCTGGCCGGGGCGAAAGCAAAGACCTGTAACCCTCGTGCCCCCGGGGTGACAGGTAACCGAACCGCAGTCTGTCAATCAGCTATCTTCAACGCGACTATCACGTGCTCTATGGGTGCGATCCGACGCGATCGCGGCCATTGCCAGCAGACTTAGAGACGCCAGACGCACAACGCAAACTCACTACGTCTGGCGTCATCCCCCCTGTTATTATCGATTGTGCAACTTTTGAAGTTGATCAATCGTCCGGATTTTGGGCATAGAGATATGTCTTGAATAACAGGGCGAGATCAAGGCGATCGCGTCCAAAGCCAAAGCCGATAGAATAGCCGACAGCCAATCGCCCTTTCCCCTATGACTTCTCAGCTCAACCAAAAACTAAAGCACCGGATTCTGTTGTTCTGGACCACGCTGCTGGCGGTGGTGATGCTAGGGGGGCCTGCGATCGCATTTCTGCCGCCATCGGTGGTGCCTTGGGAGGCAGAGCCGGGGCAGTTTGCGCCCATTCCCCAGAGCTTTCAGAAAATTCGGGGGGTGTGGCTGACCACCAACGATATGAATATGCTGCGAGATTCGGCTCGGGTGCAGAGCGCCATGGCCGAGTTGTCTCAGCTCAACTTCAACACGGTCTATCCCGTGGTCTGGAATTCGGGCTATGCCCTCTATCCCAGCGCGATCGCCCAGCGAGCCGGAATCCCCTACATTCACCGCGGTGCCGCCGGGCAGGACATTCTGGCGGACGTGATTAACCAGGCCCATCGCCAGGGCTTGTTGGCCATTCCGTGGTTTGAGTTTGGCTTTATGGCCCCACCGTCATCGGAGTTGGCTACGGCTCACCCGGACTGGTTGACCCAGCGCCAGAACGGCAGCCAGACCTCGGGCAGTGCGGCGGGGGAAGTGGTGTGGCTCAACCCGTTTAAGCCGGAGGTGCAGCAGTTTATCACCAGCCTGGTGGCCGAAATTGCCGCCCGCTACGACATTGACGGCATTCAGTTCGATGACCACACGGCCCTGCCCAGCGACTTTGGCTATGACCCCTACACCCGGGCGCTCTACCAGCAGGAGACTGGCCAGTCGGTGCCAAGCAACCCGCGAGATTCGGCCTGGATGCGCTGGCGGGCGGACAAGATTACGGACTTTGTGGCGCAGCTCAACCAGACGGTGAAGCAGTATCGCCCCCAGGCCATCTTTTCGGTGTCGCCCAATCCCTACGACACGGCCTACAACTCGTTTTTGCAGGACTGGGTAAACTGGATCGACCGGGGCCTGGTGGATGAATTGCTGGTGCAGGTCTACCGCTGGGACATGAACAGCTTTACGGATCAAATTCTGCGGCCCGAAATTCAGAGGGCCCAAACTCAAATCCCGGTGGGCATTGGCATTCTGACTGGGTTACGCAACCGCCCCATGCCGATGGCGATGATTCAATCTCAGGTGATGCGATCGACGGCCCAGGGGTTGGGGGTGGCCTTTTTCTACTACGAAAGTCTCTGGTACGATGCGCCAGAGCCTGTGGCCGAGCGCCAGGCCCGCTTCCGGGATTTGTTTAGCGTTCCAGCGTCCCGGTTTAGCCTGCGATAAGCATCGGCTGACTGAACAGGGCGCTTTTCGCTTGGGTGAGGGGCTCTAAAATTGAGCCCTAGGGTGTGTCATCAAGGGTGGCCCAAAGGCGGGTATATCAAGTCTTGCCACGCCCGACCTAAACGATAGGCTAGTGCAGCGTCAAAGCTAAAAATTAGGTTTGACAGCCTAGGTTCATCCCCTGGGTGATGCACAGATTTGTTAAGCAGCAGCCGTCACTGCCCATGGGCCGAGCGGCTAATTCTCCGCTAGCGGTGGGCTGTACGAAGGATTTTATAACCCTGTTTAACTGTCCTTGCCCAAAGCGCCTGGTGCACCCGACAAAGTCCGCTGTGGCGAACAGGTGATGATCATAATCACCAGAGTCAAAATGTAGGGGGCGGCATTGAACAGGTAGCGGTAGGAGTCGATGCCCACCGACTGAAACGCTGGTCCCATGGCCTGGGCACCGCCAAACAGCAGCGATGCCCACAGGCACTGCCAGGGCTGCCAGCGGGCAAAAATAACCAGCGCCACGGCCATCAGGCCCTGGCCGCTGGAGATGCGCTCGGTCCACACGCCGGGGAAAAACAGCGATAGGCTGGCGCCGCCAATGCCTGCTAAACAGCTGCCCCCCGCGATCGCTGCCATCCGCACCCAAAAAATGGAAATACCCATGGCCAGGGCCGCTTCGGGACTATCGCCCACCGCCCGCACGTACAATCCCCACCGGGTGGACTTGAAGAACCAGCTCATCAAGGGCACGATCGCCACCCCCAGCACAAACAGCGGGCTGATCTGCAGTGCGGACTGCACCTGGGGCAGACTGCTCCAGCTACCCGCCGCCAGCGTGGGCAACTGGGGAGCCTGGGGCTGAATGAAGGGCTTGCCCAGGAAAAAAGCCAGGCCGCTGCCAAAAATAATCATGGCAATGCCCACCGCCACATCGTTGACGCGGGGCTGCTGGGACAGCCAGCCGTGAATGGCCCCCAGCCCCAGTCCGGCCAGCCCTGCCGCCAGCACCCCCAGCCAGGGGGCCAGGGTTGGCCCCACCAGGCCCGAGCTGAGGAAGGAAACGGCGTAGGCGCTCATGGCCCCCATCAGCAGCGTACCTTCCAGGCCAAGATTGATTTTGCCGCTTTTTTCGGTCAGGCATTCCCCCAAACTGACCAGTAAAAATGGCACGCTGCCCCGCAGAGTGCCCGCCAAAATACCCAGGGGTACCCCCCACCAGCCCAGTGCTCCTGCCGCCATCCTGTCTCCTTATCTAGTTACTCCAAGGCCCAAGAGCCTATCCCAAACCTTTGGTTCCACGCTGCTGGGCACTGCCCACCCTTAGGGGACTCTCACCTACCCATCCACCCATCCACCCATCTACCCTGCCACAACCGCCCCCTCAGGCTGAGCCTCCCGCTCCTGGAATACGGCGAAGCGTCCGTAGAGGGACTCGCTGTAGAGCACGCAGAGAAAGACGATGCCCTGGAACACCAGCACCGTAGCATCGGGCAGGTTGTGGGCGCGCTGCAAAATGCCCCCCGCCGCCAGAATACCCCCCAGCAGCACCGACACCAGTACCGTGGCCAGGGGGTTGTGGCGGGCCACAAAGGCCACTAAAATCCCGGCGTAGCCGTAGTTGGACACGATCGACTCGTTCAGCCGCTTTTGCACGGCGGCGACCTCAACCATGCCGGCCAACCCGGCGCAGGACCCGGCCAAGAAACACACCGCCAGGGTGAGCTTGCCCACGGGCAGGCCGGCGATGCGGGCGGCTCGCACGTTGCCCCCGGCGGTGCGGGCGGCAAAGCCAAAGGTGGTGCGCTGAATCAGAAGGTAGGCCAGCACCGAGGCCGCCAGACCGTAGACCAGCCCCCAGTGAATGCGGGTGTCGGGCAGCGTGCCCAGCCAGGCGGCGGGGGCAATTTCAAAGCTGGAGGGCTTGCTGACAAAGGCCGGATCACGCATGGGTCCCTGCACCAGGTGGTTCAGGAGGGCGATCGCAATGTAGTTGAGCAGCAGGCTACTGATGGTCTCGTTGACCCCACGGTAATGGCGCAGGGCCCCCGCCGCCATAATCCACAGGCCGCCTGCCCCCAGGCTGCCCAGGGCCATCGCCAGCAGCACCAGGCCACCGGGCAGCGCCGCACCCAGCCCCAGCCCCACCACCACCGCCGCCAAACCACCCACCACCAGCGCCCCTTCGTTACCGATGATCACCAGGCCCAGACGGGCGGGCAGGGCCGTACACAGGGCCGTCAGCATCAGCGGCGAAGCCCGGATCAACGTATTTTGCCAGGCGCTCCAGCTGCCAAAGGCGGCCCGATAGATCGAGCCGTACACCGCCAGGGGGTTGGCCCCCGCCAGGGCGCAAAACACGCCAAAAATGACCAGGGCCGTCAGCACTGCCCCCACGGGCAGTACCACCGGCTCCAGCGATGTCCGCAGGGAGCGCCGCGTGAAGCGCCGCCAGGTTGCCGTCAACTGCATCGCTGTTCCCTAGCTAATGGAGCCAATCACACCCTCAACAAAATAGTCCATTTTTTCTAGCTCCAGGTTGTCGGTTTTAAGTTCCTTGCCTGCGGGCAGAATTTCGGCCCCGGCGTTGGTCTTCAGCGGCCCTTCATAGATCACCAGCTCACCCGACTCAATGGCTGCTAAAGCGGCGTCTCCGGCGGCTTTGGCCTCATCGGTGACCGCCGGCCCGTAGGGCGACAGCTTACAGAAGTTGTCGGCCAGCCCACCCCGCAGAATGTGAGGAATGTCCCCGGACATCAGGGTTTTGCCCTCGACAAAGTCCTGGCCCAGGGCGGTGTAAATGCTCGACCAATCCCATTCGGCTCCGGTCAGGTAGCCCTGGGGAGCGAGGGAACTCTGGTCGGCGTGGTAGCCGGAGGTCATCACGCCGCGCCGCTCGGCGGTTTCAATCACCACCTTGGGGCTGTCCACGTGACAGGTGATCACCTCAATGCCCTGATCGGCCATGCTGTTGGTGGCCTCGGCCTCTTTCACGGGCACCGACCAGTCGCCGGTAAAGATCACCTGGGTAGTGGCGTCGGGGTTGACCGATCGCGCTCCCAGGGTAAAGCTATTGACGTTGCGCAGCAGCTGGGGAATGGGCTTGGCCGCCACAAAGCCGAGTCGACCCGCCGGGCTCATGTGGGCGGCTACCACCCCAGCCACGTACTGGGCTTCGTCGATATAGCCAAAGTAGCTGCCGACATTGTTGGGGTGTACCCCTTCCTGGTACATCCCTCCGGCGTGGAAGAACTGGACCTCGGGAAATTCTGCGGCCAGGGCCAGAATGTGGGGGTCAAAGTAGCCAAAGGAGGTGGGAAACAGCACCCTGGCCCCATCAATTTCGATCATGCTGCGCATGGTCTCGGCTACGGCGGTGGTCTCGGGCACGCTGGCCTCCTCGACCAGGCGAATGCCGGGCACGTTGGCGGCCATGGCGGCAGCGCCTTCGGCGTGGGCCTGGTTGTAGCCAAAGTCATCCTTGGGGCCGACGTAGATAAAGCCTACGACCAGGTCGTCCGCGGCACCACCCCCAGCCGCTCCTCCCGTGCCGGGCGACTGGGCACAGCTGGTGCCTAACTTGGCGGTAAGCCCAAAGGCGGATGTAGCCAGTAGCCCCCGCATGACCTGCCGCCGCGATAGGTGAAAAGGACGGTTGCGATCGCTCATTGTGTACAACTCTCTTTAACTACAGGGGCAAGACAAGACCAGTGTGACACGCAGGTCGCTGTCACCCGGGCGCCTGCGCAGGTCAATGCGTGGGCAGGCAGCTAACTCTACGCTACTTTCTAAGAATTGAGAAAAGCCCCTGAAGTAGTTGTATCAAAAACAACCGTTTGCTGTGTTCTCCGCAACTATCTATGGATAGAGATTTCTTGGAGTAAGACCCTAGAGCAAAATCGCTCCAGGGCCATTTGTAGGGGTTGGGTATACGGCGTTAGATGTGCTGCTCCAGCAGTTCCGCGATCGCCCGATGCTCCACCGGCGGCACCAGGGGAAACTCCTGGCGAGTGTCGGTAATCAGCCAGTCGAGGGCGGCGGCCTTCATGTCGATGGAGGCACCGGTCTTGTCGACGCAGTAGCGGCCAAACACCAGCTTGTCCACCAGGCGAACCCCAGGGCCAATGCGCGAATACTCGAAAATCACGCTCTTATCGACGATCGCACCGCTGCAGATCGAGCAGTTGTTGCCGATGGCGCTGGGGCCAATGATGGTGGCCCCGTCTTCGATGTGGGTCATGCCGCCGATGTAGACCGGCCCTTCGATGTTGACCTTGTCCCAGTTGGCCTTGACGTTGAGCCCCACGTAGACGCCGGGGCGAATCTCTTCGCCGGGAATATCCACCAGGTTCACTACGCCGGTCAGCACGTCCTGAATGGCTCGCCAGTAGTCGGGCACCTTGCCGATGTCGACCCACTCAAACTCCATGGGAATGCCGTAGAAGGGGGCGTTGTTGGCCACCAGCTTGGGCAGCAGATCGCCGCCAATGTCAAAGGACACCCCCGAGGGAATGTAGTCGAACACCTCTGGCTCAAAGATATAAATGCCGGTGTTGATCTCGGTGCTGAGCGCCTCTTCCACCGCCGGTTTTTCCTGGAAGGACTTGACCCGTCCTTCGCCGTCGGTGACCACTACCCCGTAGCTGGGCACCTGCTTGAGGGGTACGGTTTTGGTGATGATGGTGGCGATTGATCCTTTTTCCCGGTGGCGGCGCACGGCCTCGGTGAGGTCAAGGTCGATCAGGGCGTCGCCGCAGAGCACCACAAAGGTGTCGTCAAAGAAGGGGGAAAAATCCTGAATTTTGCGCATTCCCCCTGCGGAGCCGATGGCTTCCCCCACTAGCTCGCCGTTCTCTTCGATCCGACCTTCAAAGGAGTAGGCCAGCTCAACCCCAAAGCGCTGCCCATCGCGGAAGTAGCCCTCGATTTCGTTGGCCAGGTGGCTCACGTTTACCATGATCTGGTCGAAGCCGTGCTGACGCAGCAGTTCGAGCAAAAACTCCATCACCGGCTTCTGCATGATCGGAATCATGGGCTTGGGAATGGTGTAGGTAATGGGCCGAACGCGGGTGCCTTTACCGGCAGCCAAGATCATGGCTTTCATACAAATAGGATCCTTAATATGTATTGAGGTTATAGATCGACTGCGGAGCAGCTTGGGGATTGGGAGGGTTCAACTGGCTGAGCTAAAGAACAACCCCGCCGCCAGCTCAAACGGGTCAACGTCAGCTGAGAGGGGTCTTTAACCCTTGCACCTGGTCATGCTAACAGGGCCCCAGTCGGAGCACCGGTAACCTGAACCGCCTTCAAGGAGTTATTACACTTTCTTTAAAATAGCCCGACCGCTCTCGAAACGGTAGCGATCGCAACGTTGCTGAGTTGAGACATGAATTTGGGTAGGGGAAAACAGCCGTTTGCCCCTACGAGAGGCATTGGATTGTGGGTTCATCCCTAGGTTCAGCAACGCCACGGTAGCGATCGCAACGTCCCCTCAACCCAGCAGCTCTAATCGGGCAGAATAAACGCGGGCAGTTCGGTGTCCGCGTCGCTCAGGGGGGCGCGGTTCAGGTTTCTGACCCGTAAATCGGCGTAGAAGCTGTCCTGGGCCAGCTCCACCTTCGACTGGGCCGACAGAAACAGCAGGCCCCAAAACACCCCTACCTTTTCGTGCACTGCTTCGGCCTGGGGGGTGTCAAAGGCGTGGTTGTCCTCCAGGTCGGCGGGTTTAAAGGTGGGCCACTGCTGCAGCAACAGCTCAAAGTCGATCCACAGCAGGTCCTCGTCCAGGCTGTCCCAATACTGGTCGAGAAAGGCTTCGAGGGCGGCGGCAATTTCGGAGAGGTTTTCCTGGTGGGCCAGCTGGGCGATGGCACGGACCGCCTGGCGCTGGGGCTGAGGCCGGGCCCGCCTGGTCCGCAGGCGGGGGGTGTGGTCGGCCATCACCGTGGCCATGGTTTCCAGCTGCTGAATCAGCTCCTGCAGCGTTACTTGCCGCCGCTGGGGGGTGGGGGCCACGGCGCGGCGGTGCAGGTGGCGCTCCAGGTTGCGGGGCAGCGGCACCTGCTCCGGGATCTCCTCCTCCCATACCTCTTCGGGGTTGGCTTCGGCCTCGGCCTCGGCTTCAGCCCGCACCATGGTGTCGGCCTTGAGCAGCACCAGCATGGAGGCGTAGAGAAACCCCTGGCCCGACTCGGACAGGTTGGCCTCGTAGGGGGTGCGACCCTGGCTGGCCAGGGTTTCCGCCTGGGCCTTGAGCAGCGACAAAAAGCGATCGATCACGTCGATCACCTTGACGTCCCAGGGGTCGATTTCGCCCTGATCGGCCAGGTCGATGAGAAATGCGATCGCGGTTTGAGCCAGGGATGACGACATAGATCAGGCGGTGCAGAAAGCTTGGAGATCGTTAGACAGCCCCCGCTGTCTGAGTCGCCATGGTGCGGCTATCGGCCCATGATAGCTCAAAGGCCCGTTTTCCCCAGCGCATCCAGCACCGCATTGATCAGCGCTTGTCCCCAGAGCATCCCCATCAACCCACACCCAATGATCACGAAACTGACGCTGGCGATCTGAACTGGATCGGGGCCTAGTGGAGAGCCGTAGGTCAGGGGCAGCGCAACTAGCAAAGCACCCAGGGCGGCACCCCCGGCAAACCGCGAACCCCACCGGAGCAGCGATCGCTGAGTAGTCTTAGTAGAATCACTATCGTCGAGCATGAGAATCCCTTCTCCAGATCAACATCCAGCTATACCAAATCCGAATTGCGTAACCTCGATTTGAAACAGGCGGATTGCGTAGGGGCAAACGGTGTTTGCCCAGCCCAATCGGGGTTAGAGTGTTCCAGCTAAAACTTATCCAGGGTTTAGTGGCAACAGGCCTAACGGGCCGAATTGGCGACCTCAAAGGGGACGTTTATTTAGATGGAATATTCTTAGCCAGATCGGATTCAGTATCAGTTCAGGCAGATCATAACAAACGAGAGCGACGTCGATCTGGCCCGCACCTCCAGCCCCCCTGGCCGTCATCAAGCAACCGCTTCCCCATCTTCGACTTTGGCGGCGGGCAGCAGCAGGCTCTGTTCTTCCAGCTTGACCTGGTAGCGCTGGACGTCCTCTTCGAGCTGTTGGATCCGCAGCTCGCGCTGCTGCACCTGCTTGCCAAAGGACATATAGCCCTGCACCTGGGCCCAGACGCTGAACACCCAGGCAAATACCGCCCCAATCCCCATCGCCATGATCAGCTCGACGCAGAGGGGCGCTTCGATATCCATACCCGGCGCCAGGTGAATGATCACGGGCTCGGTGTTTTCAATGCCGAATAGCACCAGGGCTAGGGCAATCACAAAAATAACGACGAAATTTATCTGCCGCATGGCGCTGGTCTCCGATCGCTAGGACAAAATCGCTAGGTCTATTTAACCAGGCTGGGTTTTATTTTGGGAAAAGGTTTTTGGGAACGGCTTTAGGTTTTAGGTTTCAGGTTTCAGGTTTCAGGTTTCAGGTTTTAGGCCCGACACCCAACACCCGACACCCAACACCCGCTGCCCCAACCTAAACCCTTCTCGCGATTCGGTAGCGGAGGCCGTAGCCAGCCAGCACCAGGGCCGCGATGCCGAGGCTGCCGATGCCGATCGCATTGGGTAGCCAGAAGGTGGTATCGATGACGGTAATCTGGCCGGGTTCCAGCGGCCAGGTGGCTCCGGTGACGTCCTGGCTCAGGGGCGGGGTGGCGGTGGGGGCAATCTGGGCCAGGCCCCAGGGCACCTGGAGGCGAAAGCGCAGCTCGGCCCAGGAAGCATTGTCGCGGGTGGCGGGCAGGTCGCCCAGGTCGAGGGTGTAGGTGAGGTGGGTGCGGCTGGCGAGGCCCCAGTTGGTTTGCTCCAGGTTCAGCTCGAAGGGCACAGGCCCCCAGCCGGGCAGCTGAATATAGGTGGACCCTTCGGGGAGACGGGGCGGCTGGCTGCCCTGGGGAACCGTGGGGTAGGCCCCAGCGCTGGGGGGCGCAGCGCTGGCCATAGCGGGGGCGGCGGCAAATAGCTGCTGAAAGCGATCGCTCAGGTCGGCGGCGGTACCAAAGGGCACGGTGAGGGTGATGGTCTGGGGGCTCTGGCTGAGCCGACCTCCAAGGGGGCGCGATCGCGCTTTTAGCTCCTCCAGCCAGGGCTCCAGGGTGGGCTGGGCGAGGGCGGCAGCGCGATCGCCCAAATCGATAGTCTGCACCAGCTGGCCGTGGGTGTGGTGATCAAAGCGCAGGGTGAGGTCGTAGCGGAGGCAGCCGCTCAGCAGCAGGGGCAGCAGCAGCAGGGGCAGCCGTCGCCAGATCCTGCTCCAGCGGGGGCAAAGGGCGTCAGCCCCGATTCTCAGGCGTTTGTAAAGCATGGCGTTACGTTGTCACATCACTGTCTTTAGCCAGTTCCTTAGCCCTGATCAACGCTATACCATGTAGAACGTTAGATCCAACGGTAGCGTTGTATGACCGACCATTCCTCTACCCTCGCCTGGCATACGGTTGGCATCGACGCAGCCCTGGGCCAGCTTGACAGCCACCCCGACACTGGCCTTAGTGCCGAGGCGGTGGTGGAGCGCCGCCGCCAGTACGGCCCCAACGAGCTGGAGGAAACCGGCGGTCGCCCCGCCTGGCGGATTTTGCTCGACCAGTTTTCCAACATTATGCTGCTGATGCTGATCGCGGTAGCGGTGGTGTCAGCGGTGCTGTCGTTTCGGGAGCAGGAGTTTCCCAAGGATGCGATCGCGATTTTTGCGATCGTCATTCTCAATGGCGTGCTGGGCTACCTGCAGGAGAGCCGGGCCGAAAAAGCCCTGGCCGCCCTGAAGCAAATGGCGTCCCCCACGGTGCGGGTGCAGCGCGACGGCCGGTTGCAGGAGGTGCCCTCCCAGGACCTGGTGCCCGGCGACATTGTGCTGCTGGAGGCGGGGGATCAGGTTTCGGCCGACGGCCGCCTGCTGGAGGCGGTAAACCTGCAGCTGCGCGAGTCGGCCCTGACCGGGGAAGCCCAGGGCGTCAACAAGCAGGCTGGGCTCACCCTGGCCGCCGAAACCGCCCTGGCCGAGCGCAAAAACCTGGTCTTTCAGGGCACAGAAGTGCTGCAGGGCCGGGGCCGGGTGCTGATTACCCGCACCGGTATGGCCACCGAGCTGGGCCGCATTGCCGCCATGCTGCAGGGGGTGGAGAACGAACCGACGCCGCTGCAGCAGCGCATGACCCAGCTGGGCAATGTGCTGGTTACCGGGTCGCTGACATTGGTGGCGATTGTGGTGGGGGGAGGAGTGATCTTTGGCGGCTGGCAGGCCTTTGAACGGCTGCTGGAGGTGGCCCTGAGTATGGCGGTGGCGGTGGTGCCCGAGGGTTTGCCGGCGGTGATTACCGTGACGCTGGCGATCGGCACCCAGCGCATGGTGCAACGCCAGGCCCTGATTCGCCGCCTGCCCGCCGTGGAAACCCTGGGCTCGGTCACCACCATTTGCTCTGACAAAACCGGCACCTTGACCCAAAACAAAATGGTGGTGCAGCGGGTGCACACCCTGGCCCAACAGCTGCAGGTAACGGGTGATGGCTATGCCCCCGAGGGCGATTTTCTGGCCGAGGGCCAGTCCCTTGACCCCCGCCACAGCGCCGATGTGGGGCTGCTGCTGGTGGATGGCCTGCTGTGCAACGACGCCGTGCTGCAAAAGGAGGCGGGGGACTGGGCGGTTATGGGCGACCCCACCGAGGGGGCACTGGTGGTGATGGCCGCCAAAAGTGGTCTCGACCGCCACCGTCTGGGCCATGCCCTGCGGCGGCAGGCGGAATTTCCGTTTTCCTCAGAGCGCAAGCGCATGAGCGTGGTGCTCAGCGGTGTGGAGGCGCTGGAGACGGACCTCACCCTGCCTGGGGAGGTAGCTCGTTCTCCCTATTTGATGCTGGCCAAGGGGTCGCCGGAAATGCTGCTAGACTGCTGCACCCGCTATTTGAAAGGGGCAGACCCGGTGGAATTGGGGGAGCAGACGCGATCGCAGATTTTATCCGACAATGCCGCTATGGCCGCCGAGGGCCTGCGAGTGCTGGGCTTTGCCTACCGACCCCTGGGCGAGGTGCCCGTCGAAGGTGAGGCCGACGAGGCCGAGCAAGATCTGGTGTGGCTGGGTCTGGTCGGCATGATCGACGCCCTGCGTCCGGAGGTGCGGGTGGCGGTGCAGCGCTGCCGCAGCGCTGGCATTCGCCCAATGATGATTACCGGCGACCACCAGCTCACCGCGATGGCGATCGCCCAGGACCTGGGCATTGCCGACGGCGGTGCCCAATCCCTCAGTGGAGCCGATCTGGAGAAAATGTCCCAGGCGGAGCTAGAGGCGGCGGTGAGGGAGGTCAGTATCTACGCCCGGGTGTCGCCTGAGCACAAGCTGCGCATTGTCAAAGCCCTGCAAACAAATCACCAGATCGTGGCCATGACCGGCGACGGCGTCAACGACGCCCCGGCCCTCAAGCAGGCCGAAATTGGTATTGCCATGGGCATCACCGGCACCGACGTCAGCAAAGAGGCCAGTGACATGGTGCTGCTGGACGACAACTTTGCCACCATCGTCGCCGCTACCGAAGAAGGTCGGGTGGTCTACACCAACATTCGTCGCTTTGTGAAGTACATCCTGGGCTCCAACATCGGTGAGCTGCTCACCATTGCCCTGTCGCCGCTGATTCTGCCGATTCTGGATGTGCCCCTGACACCGCTGCAAATTCTGTGGATGAACCTGGTTACCGATGGGTTCCCGGCCCTGGCCCTGGCGGTGGAACCCGCCGAACCTGACGTCATGAAGCACCCGCCCCACGATCCCCAGGAGGGAATTTTTGCCCGGGGGCTGGGGGCCTACATGCTGCGGATTGGGGTAGTGTTTGCAATTATTTCGGTGACCATGATGGTGTGGGCCTACAACTGGTCGCTACAGGACGGTAACCCCGAGCGCTGGAAGACCATGGTGTTTACCACTCTCTGCCTGGCCCAGATGGGCCACGCGATCGCCGTCCGCTCCAGCACCCGCCTGACGATGGAAATGTCGCCCTGGTCAAACCCGTTTGTGCTGGCGGCCGTGGTGTTTACCTGCGTGCTTCAGCTAATGCTGATCTACGTCGAGCCGCTGCGAAATTTCTTTGGCACCCAGCTGCTCAGCCCTACTGAACTGCTGATCTGCTTCGGCTTTAGCACCCTGCTATTTGTCTGGGTAGAGCTGGAAAAAATCTTTCGCCGCTTCAGGGGCACTGTCGTGAGAGATTAGCCCCGGCCGCATCCCCTGGGCAAGGCTGTGAATCTAAAAAGAATCCTCACAAAACCAGCCGTAGCACAGGCCGTTGCCAGATACTGCTTAGCTATTGGCACCATGCGCTGTAGCCCATATCTGCGGACCTTTGCGACGCCGTTAGACAGCACGTTAGAGGGGGTTAGTCATGACCGTTAAGCAAGTTGTGGTGTTGGGGCTGCCTGGGGTAGGGGTGAGGGACCAGGCCATCGAACTGGCAAGACGATGGGCCGTTCCCCACGTCTCGATGGGCGATCTGCTGCGGGAGGCGATCGCCAAAGCCTCAGACATCGGCCTGGCGGTCCGCCCCTACGTCGAGGCCGGGGATCTGGTGCCCGATGCCCTGGCGATGAAGCTGCTGCGGAGGCGGCTTGAGCAGCCCGACGCGATGCTAAACGGCTGGGTCCTAGAGGGGTTTCCGCGCACGGTGGCCCAGGCCGAAGCCTTAGATCAGTGGCTGGGGGCAGTGGGCCTGCCTGCGGCCACCGTCGTACATCTCCAGGCGATGACGGGGCTGCTGCTGAATCGGCTCTGGACCGAGCGGGAGCCAGAGGAGACCATGCCGGCGATTCGCTGCCGCCTGGAGCGCCACGAGGCAGCGATCGCGCCGTTGCTGGACTACTATCGGCAGCACAGCCAGCTCACCACCCTCAACGGCAGCCGCTCCTTTGCCGAGATCGCCAGCGAGTTGGCTCAGCTGGACCAGGCCGAGACCGGGGCCGTGGGGCTGATTCGAGACGAGGCCGAACTCGACGCTCTGTTGGCCCAAACACCGCTGCTGGTGGTCGATTGCATGGCCTCCTGGTGTAGCTCCTGCAAGCAGGTCGCGCCGCTGATCGATCGCCTGGCGGCGGACTACGGCGATCGCGTCAGCATCATGAAAATAGACTTTGACGCCAACCAGCAAATCTCCAAACGGTTTAGCCTCCAGGGTATTCCCTCGGTCATGTTCTTCAGAGATGGCGACCTACGGCAGACGCTGACCGGAGTCAAGCCCTACCAGGCCTACAGCACCGCTCTGACGCACTTTTTGGAGTAGTGCAACGGTGCGGTTGCACCCTACAATTTTGGCTGCCCTGAGGGCAAGGACCATCGCCAGGTTAGAGGATCAGCACCTTACCCCGCAGCCCCGCTGGCGCGTCAATCCCATAGCGGTGGAGCAGGGTCGGCACCAGGTCGTAGAGCTGCGCCCCCTCCAGCACCTGCCCGCCCCTGGGGGCGGTGGGGTCGTGAAAAATCATCAGGCCCAGGGGGGCGTGGTTGGCGTCGTCAGGGCCGGTGTCGTTTTCCACTGTGTAGAGGCCGCCCGTGCCCACACTGCCCACCGATCGCCAGGCCAGATCATCAAAGTAGACGATCAAATCTGGGGCGCGGCCCCGCACTTTTTGGTAAATGTCCTGGGGCTTAAACACCTTCACCGGCAGCGGATTGCCGATTGGATCGCTCAGCTGGGAGAGCTTGCCCGCCAGCTCGTCCCGCAGCGCCTCGTAGTCGGCCATCGCCACGGTGCCCTGGGGCTCGCGCCCCTTGACGTTGAGAAAAATGCGGGCGTAGTAGCCACCGGCCCCCCAGACCTGGGTTTGGCTCCAGTCCACCTCAACCTTGTCCAGGGGCAAAACCTCGGTGGGGGCCGCCTTTAGCGTCAGGTAGCCGTTGGCGCTCAGCCACTCGTTGATGCAGATACCGCCCATCAGCGGCTGCGCCCCGTGGTCAGACACCACCAGCACCGCGGTGTCTGGGTCACAGACCGCCAGCAGCTCCCCCACCCGCTGGTCTACATGCCCGTAGTAGTCGTGGATGGCGTTGGCGAAGGGCGACCCGGCCTCGTACTGGGGATGGCGCGGGTCCATCGGTTTCCAGAAGGCGTGGTGGATGCGATCGACCCCCATGTCCACCAGCATGCAGAAGTCGGGGCGATCGCGGGCGATCAGCTTTTCGGCCAGGGTGAAGCGCTGGTCGCAGAGGGCGTAGAGATTCTCCAGAATGCGCTCCTTTTCGTCGGAGCGAAAGTTGGGCACATCCAGCATGAAGTCGGGCAGCCAGCCCCTGATCTGCTCGCCCAGCTCGGGCGGGTGGGTGAAGGGCACCTCGGGGCTGGGGGTGAGAAAGCAGGACACCAGCGAGCCATTGACCGGGTAGGGCGGCGAAGTACCTGGCACGCTGAGGGCCACCACCGTCCACCCGGCCTCGCCCAACATATCCCACAGGCGCGGAAATTTGACCGCTCGCCCGTCGGAAATGGCCATGGAGTGGTAGTCGCGATCGCGCCGATTGCGAAACCCGTAGATGCCCAGCTCGCCGGGGTCGCGCCCGGTCATCATGCAGCTCCAGGCGGGTACCGTGATGGCGGGAATGCTGCTCTCCAGCCTGCCGTAGCTGCCTAACGCCATCAGCCGCGACAGGTTAGGCAAATCTCGCTGCCACTGGTCAAATACCAGCTCGGGGGCCATACAGTCGAGGCCAATGATCAGCAGACGAGGGGTGGGCATGGGTAGGGGCAATACCGTAGACGCTCTTACTGGCCACGCCCTGGCTTACAGTCAGCAAACCCGAGAGCTTCTGTATCTAGAAAGCTAGCGATCGCCATCTCTACGACAGCCTCGACGGGATACTCAATCTCGGTGGCGCGTTCGATCAGGGCCGCTCTAATTCGCTCAGGCAGGCGCTCTAAAATTGCTGTGGCATCGCTGGCGGAGAGTTGCTCCTGAAGTTTAGCTTGCATAGCACTACCTTTCGGCTGGGATCTGAACGTTGTAAGGCGGCTCAGTCGCTCTTAAAATCATGGCTTCTAGCTCCAACTTCGTCTAAAATTCTTCGAGCTTGCGCTTGAACTTCAGAATCATCTATTGCCATAGGGCTATCAAACTTAGCCTACAGTGCCCCTTCGATCTGGGCGTTGAACCCGTACACCCGGCGCTCCCCGGCCAGGGGCACCAGGGTGACATCGCGCTCGTCCCCCGGCTCAAACCGCACGGCGGTACCCGCGGGGATATCGAGCCGCATACCCCGCGCCGAGGCGCGATCGAAGTGGAGGGCCGCGTTCACTTCAAAAAAGTGAAAGTGGGAGCCCACCTGGATAGGGCGATCGCCCGTATTGGCCACCGACAACGTCACGGTCTCTTTGCCGGCATTGAGTTCAATCTCGCCCTCGGCGGGCAGCAGTTCTCCGGGAATCATTTGGGGCCTCCTAGGTTGGCAATTAGGTCTTGGCGGGCGCGCTGGAGCGATCGCTCCACTCGGGGTAGGGTCTCCTCCAGTTCGCGGCGGGCTGCCCCTTCGGCCCCGGCCTCCAGCAGGTGGTTGAGGGCCATCAGGTGGGCCGTATCGAGGGCAGTTTCCATCGGCACCTTCACATTGGGAATCACCCCTGTGCCATCCCAGTTGCGGCCAGTGGTGGGGTTGATCGCCTGGCCGGTGGGCATGAACACCCAAAAGTGGTCGTGCAGCCGAAAGCCTCGGCCTGGATTTGCGCCGCCGCGAGTGGTTTCGCCGACCACTGCTGCCCGCTTCAGGGCCTGCAAATTGTAGGCAAACTCCTCCGCCGCCGAAAACGTCTCAGGACTGGTCAGCACGAACACGGGCTTGTCCAGGTAGCGCCGCCCTGGTACGTAGGGCACTGTCCACCACTGGTGGGTTTCATCGGTTTCGCTCCAGTACAGGTCGTTGAGGTGAACGGGCGGGTGGGCCGGAAACAGGTAGCTGCACAGCAGCGCCACGGTGGCCGGAGAGCCCCCCTGGTTGTGGCGCAGGTCAAAGATCAGCGCGTCGGTGTGGGTCACCAGGGTCATCGCTGCCGCCAGGCTGTCTCCGGCCAACTCCGGCGGCTCAAAGCTAAACAGCTGAATGTAGCCCACGTTGCCCGCCAGCCGCTCCACCCGGTTGAGGTCGAAGTTGCGGCGGCGGCTGGCCTGGTACTGGCGCTCCAGGTCCTGCGGGTCAGGGGCGGCATCGGGGTCGATGTGGGGCAGCGGTACGGGGCTAAAGTGCAGACGCAGGTTGCGATCGCCGCTCAGTTCCTGGAGCTGGACCGTCAGCGTATCGGCCAGCTGCTGCGCACCGGCAATCTCTGCATAGCCGCCGGTTTCCAGGCGCTGCTCAATGTCTGCCTGAATTTTCTCCGCCACTGCCGGGAAAACGTAGGCATTTAGCTGGTCCACCAGCGCGCTCAGCACGGCCTCGCGATCGGCGGCGGTCAAACCCATATTGGGCGGCGGGGGAGCGGCAGCAGTCATGGGCTTGTCCTAGCGAATCGGGTCGTGAACGGTGACTAGCTTGGTGCCGTCGGGAAAGGTGGCCTCCACCTGCACGTCGTGGATCATCTCGGCCACCCCGTCCATCACATCGGCCCGGCTGAGCAGGGTGGTGCCGTAGCTCATCAGCTCGGCCACGGTGCGCCCGTCCCGCGCCCCCTCTAGAATGGCTGCCGAGATGTAGGCTACCGCCTCGGGGTGGTTGAGCTTGAGGCCCCGGTCCTTGCGGCGTTCCGCCACCAGCGCAGCAGTAAAAATGAGCAGCTTGTCTTTTTCCTGGGGAGTTAGTTGCATGGGGCGAAGGTAAGAATGACAGGGCACCAGCGGAGGGAATGGGGCTAACCGTAAGCTTTCAAGGTTTTGAGCGGCTTGTCAACCAGAGATTGAACCACAGGGCCCGCCGCTTTGAAAGTAAAGCTTAAGCCACTGCCGTAAAAAGCAGAACTGAGCTAGTCTGCTCTATGAAAAGCCCTGGGCGAAGGCCTTGCAAAAAGCTCCCTTGGGGTCGCTATCGGTAACGCTGCCTATGCCTGCTCCCCTGCTGGAAATTCTGCCCGACAAGCCTGCTCTGGTGCAGCGGGCGCTCACCCTGGTGGTCGAAACCATCCACAGCGCTGTGGCCGACCACAACTACTGCGCCCTGGCCCTGGCTGGCGGCAGCACTCCCAAGCCCCTTTACGCCGCGCTGGCCGAGCAAGACTTGCCCTGGGAGAAGATCTACATTTTTTGGGGCGACGAGCGCTATGTGCCCATTGACCACCCCGATAGCAATGCCGGGATGGCCAAGGCCGCCTGGCTCGATCGCGTCCCCATTCCCCCCGACCACATTCTGGTGACGCCCACCCTGGAGGGCGACCCCGCCGCCTCGGCCAGCCTGTACGAAGCAATGGTGAAATCGGTGTTTGGTGGTTTGCAGGGCACCTCCCCCGATCAGGTGCCTGCGTTCGACCTGATTTTGCTGGGCATGGGAGACGATGGGCATACCGCCTCGCTGTTTCCCCACACCGAGGCGCTGGGGGTGAGTGACCATTTGATTGCCGTGGGCAACAAAGGCGACGATCCCCGGATTACCTTTACCGCCCCGCTGATTAACCAGAGCCGCCAGGTTTTATTTCTGGTGGCTGGGGCCGACAAGCAAGCCGCTCTGGCCCAGGTGTTTGCCGCTGAGGGCGACGACCACGCCTACCCCTCGCGTCTGGTGCGCCCCCAGGGCGAACTGCGCTGGCTGCTCGATCGCCAGGCTGTAGGGGACCTGGATTTGGCTGCTGCTCCGACCTCCTGAGCACAGCCAGGAAGGACTGAACAGGGGCATCACTCCCCCTCTGAATTGCCCTCAACCTGGACTATTATCTAGGCAGTAGATTCCCCTATCCGGCAGCGGCGGCAGCCGGGTCTAACCGTAGGTCGGGGTCTGCCAACCTCTTCTAATGATTGAAACCTACAGGGATCGTTTTTGATTGAGTAATGTGATTACCCTTTCGCTACTGCACCCCCTCCACAAAACCCCGGTCCAAAGCTGGTCCTTTGATCGGGAGCCTGTGATTTGCATCGGCCGCTCCACCGACAACAATGTAGTCCTCTACAGTGCCGTTGTCTCGCGCCACCACGTCGAAATTCACCGTACCGATAAGGGTTGGGCGGTGAAGAGCATTGGCACCAACGGCACTTACCTGGAGGGGCGCCGCATTACCGAAGTGCCGGTAGAAGATGGCATCATCATCCGGCTGGCGCGATCGGGCCCGAACATTCAAATTCACATCTCAGAAGAAAAGCGCGATCCTCTCCAGGAACTGCTGATGAACCGGCGGCGGCTCGACGAAGCCAAGGAGGCCATTTCCGGCATCGGCAGCCTGCCCCCCGAGGGCAACGAGGAACTGGCCCACCAGACTACGGTGATTAATCCAGAGGAGTGAAGCCCCCAGCGGTGCTGAGCCAAACTCAGACCTGCAGGGTTCATGACGGCTAAACTCAACCAGGCACATTGCGATCGCCGTCAAACGCCATACCCCACCGATACAGAGGGTGTAGCCAAGCTGGATTGAGAGGCAATCTACCCCTGGGACCGTGGAGCAATAGGCTAGCCAGGATCGTTACAGCAGTAAGGTTGACTGCCGCTGAAACGATCCTGAGCTGGTGGCTAGCGTTAGAGCGCTGCCTTTAGCAAGTCGGCCTTATCGGTTTTTTCCCAGGTAAAGTCGGGCAGCTCGCGGCCAAAGTGGCCGTAGGCCGCGGTCTGTTGGTAAATGGGGCGGCGCAGGTTGAGCATGTCGATCAGCCCCTGGGGCCGCAGATCAAAGTGCTGGCTGACCAGATCGGCGATCGCGCCATCGGCAATTTTACCCGTGCCGAAGGTGTTGATCGAGATGGAGGTCGGCCGCGCCACCCCAATGGCGTAGGACACCTGAATCTCGCAGCGATCGGCCAGGCCCGCCGCCACAATGTTTTTGGCCACGTAGCGCCCGGCGTAGGCGGCTGAACGGTCCACCTTGGTTGGATCTTTGCCCGAGAAGGCACCGCCGCCGTGGCGGGCCATACCGCCGTAGGTGTCAACGATGATTTTGCGTCCGGTCAGGCCGCAGTCACCCACGGGGCCACCAATAATAAACTGCCCGGTGGGGTTGATGTGGTACTGGGTGTCGGCGTGGAGCCACTCGTTGGGCAGCACCGGCTTAATGATTTCCTCCATCACCGCTTCGCGGATGTCGGCCTGGGAAATGTCGGGGCTGTGCTGGGTGGAGAGCACCACGGCTTCGACCGCCACCGGCTTCAGGTTTTCGTAGCGCAGCGTGATCTGGCTCTTGGCGTCGGGGCGCAGCCAGGGCAGTACCTTGTGCTTACGCAGGTGGGCCTGCCGCTCCACCAGCCGGTGGGAGTAGTAGATGGGGGCAGGCATGAGGGTGTCGGTTTCGCTGGTGGCATAGCCAAACATCAGCCCCTGGTCACCCGCGCCCAGGTCCTTGTCGACGGCGACATCGACACCGATGGCAATATCCGAGGACTGCTTGCCAATGGCGTTGAGGACCGCACAGGAGGCGCCGTCAAAGCCAACGTCTGAGCTGTCGTAGCCGATGCCCAAAATAACGTTGCGAACGATGTCCTCTAAATCAACGTAGGTGTTGGTGCGTACCTCGCCCGCGATCACGGCCATCCCTGTTTTGACCAGGGTCTCAACCGCGACTCGGGCGTTGAGGTCTTCTTTGAGAATGGCGTCTAAAACGGCGTCAGAGATCTGGTCGGCCATTTTGTCGGGATGGCCCTCGGATACCGACTCAGAGGTAAAAATGCTGTACTCGCTCATGGAATAGGCCCAACCAGTAGCAATAGAATCAGGGCGAGGTCAGCCGGGGCTGTTCGCATTCCAAAGTTTATCAAAGTTTAGTCAGGTGCTCCCTTCGTCGGGGGAGAAGGACGAAGGGAGCACCTGGGACTGTCCCAGCGCTAATCAGCTGAGCAACGCACCCGGTGCGGCTCCACCGGCCAGGGCCTGGGCCTTTTGCTGCATGGTCTTAAAGATGTTGTAGAACCCGTTGGCCCGCGACGGCGTCAGGCTGACATCGAGCTGGGTGTCTTTAATAAAGTCGGGGCTGAGGGCGACGATGTCCTCGGGTTGGAGGCCATTGAGCGCCTTGATCAGCAGCGCCACCAGGCCTTTGGTAATTTGTGCATCGGAATCGGCCTGGTAAATGACCTTGCCATCAACCAGTTCAGCCGTCACGTACACCTGGGACACGCAGCCCGGCACCTTGTTTTCAGGAGTTTTGTGCTCGTCGGGCAGCGGATCGAGCTTTTTGGCAAACCACAGCAGCTGCTCGTAGCGACGCTTGGGGTCAGCCGCCTTCTGAAAGCGGGCCACAATTTTCTCAATAGATTCGGGGCGATCGGCAGGCATGGAGCGGCTAGGGGTAACGACCTGCTAGTAGTCTACCAAGCAAAAGAAAGCGATAGGGCGAGACTAGGGTCAGGCAGGGAGGCAGCGTTCTCCAACTCGCGCTCCAACTACAAAGGAGGTGAAATATCGAGGTTTTGCCATACTGGTGGGCACTTCTGCTCCCTCAGCGGCCCTGACCAAATACCTGATCTACAGTTAGCGACAACTCCGGAAACGTGGGAGAAACGATGGGTTGGCTGCCTCGAAACTGCTGTAGCTCAAATTCCCCATCCACCAGGTGGCAAAGGGTAAAGGTGGGTTGCTTCGGCGAACCAATATAGCGCCGTCCGCCCAGCCCCAGGTAATCCACAATCCAATATTCTTGAATGCCAAAGGTTTCATAGTCGGCCAGCTTGAGCAGATAGTCGTCTCGCCAGTTGGTGGACACGACTTCCACCACCAGTTTGAGCGACTGGCTTCTAGTAATCACTGACTCTCGCTCCCATCGGGGTTCATCGGCGATTGCAGGTTCTACCAAAACGACAATATCTGGCTCGTAGCCCGTGTCATTTGAGAGCTTAATCACACATTCCTTGGGAATGAAATAGGGCCAGTTAGCGCGGCGAATGGCAGCACCGAGTTCAAAGGCCAGGTCGCCTGCCAGCTTAGAGTGCTTTCCCTTGGGTTTGGGCATCTCAACTACTGCACCCCGCCGCAGTTCATAGCGATACTCCGAATTTTCTGGATACCACTCCACAAATTCGTCAAAGGTTATGGGGGCTTTGTCCAGTACGGCAATCATGGCGATCGCGTTTTCCTAACGCTGTTATCCCTTTTACCCTACTCCACCGACTCTGGGGGCCGTGATCAATTAGCCTTTGAAGGCCCAAGAACCAGCGGTTACAGCCCCTGACCTGTTATCTATGGGTGTGGCACCGCCCATGGTAAGGGGGGCTTAGCCAGAATTAATGCACGCCCTACGCCTTGCCGTCGCTATCTTTGCCGCTGACAAAGCGGTGGGCAACGGTTTCGGGCTGAATGGCCGACAAAATGGTGTGGCCCGAGTCGGTGATGATGACGGCGCGGGTGCGACGACCGTAGGTGGCATCGACCAGCTGACCACGCTCGCGGGCGTCGGAGATAATGCGCTTGATGGGAGCAGACTCGGGGCTAACGATGGCAATCACCCGATTGGCCGATACGATGTTGCCAAAGCCAATATTGATCAGCTTGATGTCCATAATAGAGAAGGAACGATGACGGGAGATTCTGCTGCTGCTGTCGGGCTATTTCCGATCGGCCAGACAACTCAAGGCTTTTTTGGCACAGGGCTCTGTAATTGAGCAATTGAGCCCAGATCAGGCTTATTGCCATACTAACGAATCCAATTGGGGCTGCGGGTGAATTTCAGGCAAAAAATCAGTTTTTTGGCGTTTTCGTTCCCCTGGCTACATCTTTTGCCCTTAAGCATCCCCCGTTCGGAGGTTCTTAGCCGCTTATCTCGTTCGCTCGATAGGTCCATAGGCATAGATGAGGGTGCCTGGGGTCAGTCCGTTTCGCCTGGAGGAGGCTACTGTGCAGCCCGTTGACTTTACGACTTTGATGGCCCTGTGCCACAGCCTCCAGGCCGACTGGATTCCTGCCCGCTGCGAGACGGTAGTGCAGCTCGACACCACCACCCTGGCCCTGGGCCTGCGCACCCTCGATCGCCGGGGCTGGCTGACGATTTCGTGGCACCCGCAAGCGGCGCGGCTGCACCTGGGTGATGCGCCCCCTCGGGGACAGGACACGTTCACCTTCAGCCAGCAGCTCAAGCACCAGCTCAACCAGCTGGCCCTGGTGGCGATCGCCCCCGTGGCTCCCTGGGAGCGCGCCCTCGACCTGCAGTTTGGCCCCCGCCCCGGCGATCCGCCCCAGTGGCACCTGTACGTCGAAATCATGGGCAAGTACAGCAACGTGATTTTGACCAATGCCCAGAACCAGATTGTCACCGCCGCCCACCAGGTGAGCGACCAGCAGTCGCGGGTGCGGCCGATTCAAACCGGTGACCCCTACGTGCGGCCGCCAGCCATCCTCAATACCCTACCCAGCCTGAACGAAGCCCAGACCTCCTGGCAGGAGCGGGTGACGCTGGTGCCCACCACGCTGAAAAAAATGCTGATGCAGAGCTATGGGGGGCTGAGTTCTGCCCTGGTGCGATCGCTGCTGGCCGCCGCCCACTGCACCCCCGATCAACCCGCCGACAGCCTCACCCAGGCCGATTGGGATCGCCTGTTTGAGGTGTGGCAGCGCTGGTTGCTCTGCCTGGAGAAGAGGGAATTTTTCCCCGGCTGGGCCGATGGCGGCTACACGGTCCTCGACTGGGAGGGCATTGCCCCCGTTGCCGATGTCCATGCCCTGCTGAATCAGTACTACCGCCGCGAGCTAAACCTGCAGCAGTTCGATCGCGTTCAAAACCAGATTCGCCAGAAGCTCAGGGGCGTGCTGGACAAGCTGCGGCAAAAGGCCAGCACCTTTGAGCAGCGCCTCGACCAGTCGGCCCAGGCCGACCAGTACCGCCAGCAGGCCGACCTGCTGATGGCCTACAGCCACCAGTGGCAGCCGGGGGTCACCCAGCTGACGGTGGCTGACTTCGAGACGGGGGAACCCACCACCCTGGCCATTGACCCCGACAAAACCGCGATTCAGCAGGCCCAGCGCCTCTACAAGCAGCACCAAAAGCTGCGGCGGGCCAAGGACGCTGTGCGGCCCCTGCTGGCGGAGGTGCAGGCCGAACTGGCCTACCTGGAGCAGGTCGAGGCCGCCCTGAACCAGACGGCCACCTACACCGAACCGGCCGACCTGGAGGCGCTGATCGACATCCGCAACGAGCTGGTGCAGCAGGGCTACATGGCCTCCCCCGACTACCGCCCCAGCGAGCGCAAGGCCAGCGAGGAGGGGTTCCGCCAGCTCCAGACCCCCGACGGTCTGCCCGTGCTGGTGGGGCGCAACAACCGCCAAAACGATCTGCTGATTTCCACCGTGGCCACCGACTACGACCTCTGGTTTCACACCCAGGAGATACCGGGCAGCCACGTGCTGCTGCGGCTGGAGGCGGGACAGGTGGCCAGCGATCGCGATCTGCACTACGTGGCCGACCTGGCTGCCTACTTCAGTCGCGCCCGCCAGGCGGACCAGGTGCCCGTGGTTTACACCCAGCCCAGGCACGTCTACAAGCCCAAGGGAGCGCGCCCCGGCATGGTGATTTATAAACACGAGACCGTGATCTGGGGCCAGCCCCGCCGCGTTGAGCCGTCAGGGGCGGTCAATTCTGTGGAGTTGGCTCAGGCATAGGAGTTAGCCGCCGCGGGGGGTGAACCCTACCCCCCGCAAGAAACTTCGGGCTGGATGAAACGCCAGCAAACGCTCAGGCATTCGCAAATTTACTGAGTACATTTGCTCATCAGCTCAGGTTATCAAATCAACACACAACTAGCAGAGATTGTGTTAATGAAAATCTGTACTTGTTGTTACAATAAGAGACGGAGGAGATGAGAGCCCTCCAAACGGAAAAATTGACCAAGGTCTGGCGCTGGAACAGAGTGCCCGGTTTTTGGTGGTTTCTTCCAAATTGAGAGAACAACGTTAGATATTTAGTATCACCTGAGTCGGCTTCCCTGGGGGGCCGATTTTTTTTATTCTTTACGTTTTAACCCGTTACGTCTTGCCCTCTGTGGCCCCAGCGATCGCGCTCCCGGACTCCTCCGGCAGGCTCACGCAGGACGGATACTGGACCCCGTGGGCCACAGCGAGGGTAATGATGCGGTACTCAATCTGGGGGCAGTTCCCAGGGCTGGCCCCGGTGCCGCTGTTGACGGCGTAGGCCGGAAAGCAGGCCGCCGCAATGCTGAGGCGCAGGCGGTGGCCGGGGGGCAGGCGGCAGGCGGTGGGCTGGAGCGCCAGGGTGACCTGCTGGTAGGTCTGGCCGGGGTCGTGGCCATCGACCCGGCAGTGCCCCTGGCTGAGGTTGATCGCACGGCCATCGGCATGCACCTCAGCCAGCACCAGGCTGAGGTCAAAGCTGGGCGCGTCGGCCCGGCAGTAGAGGGTCGCCGTGGGCGTGCCAATCAGCGTCAGGCCCTCGTTCAGGGGCGCGGTGGTATAGGTGAGCACGTCGGTGCGGCTATCCAGGGGGGCGCGATCGAAGGGGCCTGGGGGCAGGCCGCAGTGCCCGCCCAGGGAGGGGACGGGCCGCCAGGGATCGTGTACAATCACGTCTTCAGAGATGGCCTCTGGCCGCGGGGAAAGCGGCTGGGGACTGAGGCTGCCGTCGTCGAGTCGCAGGCCAGCCAGGCCAGTGCTGGCCAGGTAGAGCGGCCGGCCTGGGGCGGTGGGCCAGCACTCGCGCCCCTGCCACCGATTGGTCCCCATCACAAATAGCTGCACGGGGGGCTCTGAACTAGCCTCCGCCGTCGCGCCGGGCCGATGCCGCAGAACGCGATCGAACCAGCGGATTTGCAGGCGATCGATGGGGCTATCGGCCTCGGGTCCAAAGTCGAGGCTGCCCACCCGCCGCCCCCAGGGCAGGTGCCCCCAGGGCCCAATCCACAGAGCCTGGGGACTCTTGCCCTGGGCAATCATCTGTTGGTACAGGCGCAGGTCGCCGCGCAGATAGGGATCGTACCAGCCGCCGATGTGCAGCATGGGCAGGTCTACCTCGCTCAGGTCGGGCTGCAGCGCCTGCCAGTAGGCATCGGGTCGGGGGTGGTCGAGCCACTGGTGAAAAAACGAGTCGGGGGCGTAGGTCTTGAGCACCTGGGGACGGGCGGGTACGGCATCCCCCAGCGGCGGGGCTTGGGCGGCCTGGCGCAGGGCCTGGTAGGCGACGGCATCTTGCCTGATGCGGGCGGTTTCGGCGGCGATCTGGAGCGCCCAGCCCAGGCCAATTTGCAGGGGTAGGGCACCGTTTTCGTAGGCCCAGTCGGCGTAGAGGTCGTAGCCCACCATGGCCGGGGCGATCGCCCGCAGGGCCGGGGGTTTCTGGGCGGCGGCGTACAGCTGGGTCATGCCCTGGTACGAAAAGCCGTACATGCCCACCGCGCCACTGCTCTGGGGCAGGGCGGCGGCCCACTGTACAGTGGCGTAGCCGTCGGGGCCTTCGTGGCGAAACAGGTCAAACTCACCGCCCGAGGTGCCCCGCCCCCGCACATCCTGAATCACCACAATATAGCCGTGGCTGGCGTACCAGGTGGGGTGAGCATAGACGACTGTCGAGGCGATCGCCCGGCCGTAGGGCTGTCGCATCAGCAGCACCGGAAACGGCCCTTCCCCCAGCGGATAGTACACGTCGGCATCGAGGCCAACGCTGGGGATCTTCTCCCCCCGGCTGTGCCCCCTTCCTTGAATAGTCGCAGGCAGATCCAGCGTTAGCGTCTGTTTAGGCGCAACGGGGTAGGGACCGGAATCAGGAGGCGTGAGCAAAGCGCGTGGGGCGAAGGGTAAGGGTTGATCGGGGGGGATGGCCCTGGGGCCGTGAAATAATGACTAAAGAACGGTGGGATGGCGGCTGTCGTGCCGACCCAACACGGCCAGATCCTCGTCGTCTAGCTCGACCGGGGTGCCGCTGCGAATCAACTCGGCAAAGTCCTCGTTGGGCACCATAATGCACAGAGCATAGAGCCGACAGGGGCCAGTGTTTTCGATCACGTGGACGCCGTTGGGGGGTACCAAAACGCTGTCTCCCGCCTTAATGGCAACGGTTTTGCCGTCACAGGTGGCGCGGCCCTCGCCCTTGAGCACAAAAAACATTTCGACGGCAACCTGGTGGCGGTTGGGGGGCGTCTTGCCGCCCACATCGAAAATTTCGACGCAGTAGGTCAGCGACATATCGGCAATGGTGGGGTCAAACACCAGGGCCAAGCGATTGGAGTCGCCGGGGCTAATGCGGTAAGCCTGATAGTCTTTTGGCGATTTGTAAACCGGCACCACGCAGCTCGTGGGCAACGGGCAAGCCACGGTATCCATCCCAGGGGCGTCCATAGCCAGAGTGTCCATGAAGGTCGACCTAACGGTTCGGGCTTGACTATGCTTACAGACTCCCACGCTTGCCACAGTAGCTCACTGCACCTTTCATAAAACGTTGTCTGCTCGGTCTGGTCGACCGACGGGGCATGCTGAGGAGGTAGCCGGTAGTGGGTCGTCAGGGGCTGGAGGTCAGGTTGGGGCAGCTCAGTTGCGTAGGATCTTCATGAAGCGCCTTGACAGGGTGGTTTAGGGTTACGCTAAACCTGTGTATGCCGACCGTTAGCGCTAGCATGGGCAACACCGCCCTCGCGCCCGCATCTACCCTCTGCTTGCCATCGCCCACGGTTATACGATTCACCTTCGGTCCAACGCGCAGCATGATCGACATCCTCATCATTGAGCACGATGCCGCCACGGAGCAGTTTTTGGTCAGTGCTCTCAAGCAGCAGGGCTACAGCGTGACCACGGCCCGCAGCGGGGCCGAGGGGCTGGCCCTGGCCGAGAAGTTGCTGCCAGGGGTAATTATCTGTGACTGGAATATTCCGGGGGACATCGGTGGCCTCGCCATCTGTCAGACCCTCAAGCACCACCCGATCCTCTCGATCACGTCGCTACTGCTGCTGACCGCCCGCTACAGCACCGCCGATCGCGTCAAGGGGCTGGAGATGGGGGCCGACGACCTGCTCTCCAAGCCGGTGGACATCAATGAGCTAAATGCGCGGGTGCGGGCGGGTCTGCGCATCTACCAGCTAACCCAGGACCTGCGTCAGCAAAAGCAGCGGATGGAGGCCGAAATGGCCGAGGCCGAGGGCTACGTGCGATCGCTTTTACCCGGCGACCAGACGGGCCGGGTGCCGATTCAGTCCCGGTTTCTGCCCTCGCAACAGCTCGGCGGCGACTGCTACGACTACTATTGGCTCGACCCCGACTACTTGGTCATCTACCTGCTGGATGTGTCGGGGCACGGGCTGGGCTCAGCGCTGCTGTCAACGTCGGTGCTGAATGTGCTGCGATCGCAGTCGCTGCCCGACGTGAGCTTCTACCGCCCCGAAAAGGTGCTGCGAGCCCTCAACGAAACCTTTCAGATGAGCGACCAGAACCAGAAGTATTTCACCATCTGGTACGGGGTGCTCAACTGCGCCAACCGTCAGCTGCTCTACGCCAGCGCGGGTCACCCCCCGGCGGTGCTGGTGTCCATCGATGCCAATCAGCAGGTCACCACCACCCGCCTGCGCACCCCCGGTATGCCCGTGGGGATGTTGCCCGACGCCAAGTACCAGTGGCAGCGCTGTCACCTGCCGCCCAACAGCAGCCTCTACCTGTTTAGCGACGGGCTCTACGAAGTGCTGCAACGCAACGACAAATACATCGGCCTCGACGCCTTTGTCGATCTGCTGGCTTTGGCCAAGCGGGAAAAAAGCGTCGATCACATTCTTGATGCGGTGATCAAACGCCAGGCCGGGGATGTGGCCAGCGACGACATGTCGCTGATGATGGTGAGTCTGGACTGAGGTTAGGAAACCTTGAGCTTAGTGGTTTCGAAAGCCTGGCGGTCCTCGTAAATCTCAAAGACCCGGTCCATGCTGGTCAACTCAAACAGCATGCGAACCTGATCGTTGATGGAACAAATGCACAGACTGCGGTTCATGCCTCGGATTTTTTTGAGCAGCACGACCAAGGTGCCCAGGCCAGAGCTGTCGATAAAGGTAATATCTTTGAGGTCAACCAGGATAATGTCAGCGCCGTTTTGTAGCATGTCCTCTACGGACTGCCGAAACTCCTCGGCTTTGGTGCTGTCTAAAATGCCAATCGGCTGAATAACTTGAACGTTAAGGCTCATAATAAAAGCTATATTCGGGCTAAAAAAATCCTAAATCAAAAAAAATGGCGCTGGCTATTTTAAGGTCTGAGCTTAAATCATAGCTAATGCTGGGGAATAGATCGCCCTGGGGATGCGATCGCGGTCAATTTCTACCACCAGGTCAACGTGTTCGCCATCCCGCTTGAGGGAATCAATAAACAGCTCTGGGTGCAGCGCTCGCCAGAAGTAGTCGACAAATTCATCGATGATGGCATCGCTCATGCCGTCCTTGCCCAGGGCCTTCATCTGGTGCTCGGCGGCTTTGCGCCACTGTTTGCTCAGGCGATAGTCGGCGGGGCAGAGCACCATCAGGCGATCCAGGCAGTCCCACAGGGGCAGGTAGGTAGCCAGTTGGGCGTTCATATCGCGGGCAAACTGGCGATCGGCCTCGGTGAGAATCGGCGCTGGAGCCCGGTCAAACCCGCTGGGATCGATGGGTCGCGCTCCCAAAAACCAGCCCTCAAACAGCAGAATATCCACATCTCGCACCCACTCAGGATCGCTGCGATCGCCCTGGCCACCGTGCAGCGACTTGTCGAACCGGGGCAGGGCCACCGCCTCCCCCGCCGCCGCCGTGCGAATGTGGGCCAGCGTGGTCAGCCCCAGGTCGATGTCGTGGGTACCCGGCGGTCCCCGCCACCGCAGCCGGGGGTCGGCCTGAACCAGCTGCTGGCGATCGCGGTAGGTCTTGTAGAGGTCGTCGATGGAGAGGCCCACGGCCCGATAGCCCATGCCCTCCAGCAGGTGCTGCAAAATCAGAGTGAGGGTGGTTTTGCCGGTGCCCTGGACGCCCAGAACGCCCTGAATTAGGGGCCGGTTGAGTTCGTCGCGGGCCTGCTTGAGGGTAAGGGCCAGGGGCAGCCACAGCTGCCAGTACAGCGGTAGGCATTGCTCCAGAGGGGCTGGCGGCAGGGGCAAGTCCCCGTGGCGGGGAGCCAGCGCCTGCAGCCAGTCCAGGCGCTCTTGCAGCTGGCCAGGGCCGTTGGCCGGGGTAATGCCCCAGGCCGCCGCCCGCTCAGGGTTGGCCAACTCCCAGGCCAGCAGCTGCTGGAGTTGCGCCTGGTCGAGGGGGTGGCCTCCCAGGTGCATGGTGAGCAGGGGCCAGGGGGCAAACTCGCCAGGCCCAACCTCCGTGCCTCTGTCTGTCAGGTCTGCCATAGCCGTCACTGATTGCTGAGCTGAACCACAATGCTGCCGGTCTGCATCGAATCGGTGCGATCGCCGCTGACCAGCGTAACTTGGCGTAGATGCTTGAGGGCGGGCTCTGCCGCAGCGCCCCACAGCCGCCACCGGGGTACGGCCTGGGCCAGTCCCGCCTGTACCTGGGCCCAGTCGATATGGACATAGCCATTGCTGGGTCCAGGCAGCTGGGCCACCTGCGGCCACCAGGCCGGGTGCTGTCGGGCGCTGTCGTTCGGGTGCAGAACGGTATCCAGGGTGGCGGCAGAGGCCGCCAGCACCTCGTACTGGTCCACCTGGGCGTGGAGCCCGGCCACCTCCGCCACCACCTGTAGGGGGCGAGCCCCCCGGTTGGGCAGGGCCAGGCGAGTCCAGGCGATCGCTGGGGTTCCCCGCACATCTAGCGATCCTACCCCCAGTCCCTGCTGTCGCGCCAGATCGTTGAGCGCCTCCAGGGTGTTGTTGAGGCTGTCGCTTTGAGGGGCGACCACCAGCCAGTCGGGGGACCCGGCGTCCAGGCGCTGCAGGCCCAGGCCGTAGGCCCGATCGATACCGGTCTGCAGCAATTCGGCTACCCCCGATCCCAGGGCGCTGTCAAAAACGTGGCTCAGGGGGGCGCTCCCATTGCCCGTTGGGTCGATCAGGGCCAGCAGCGGCTTCAGGTGCCGGCCCAGGGCAGCCAGGTCAGTGCCGCCCGCCGTGACCGCCAGGGCCTCAGGCAGGTAGGGGGCGATCGCGTCCCAGCCGCCCACCGTGGCTGGCTGGGGATGGAGCCGATGCCCCTGGGCCGCCAGCAGGGCGGTGTGGCCCACCAGCCCCTGGTGGGTCAGCTGCCACGACATCAGCCCCCAGCCCACCTCGTCATCGGCGGTTTCCAGCTGGGTCAGGCTCAGGTCGGCCTCCTGCTCGGGGTGCAGCCAGTGGTGGATGGCGGGCCAGTTGAGGGCCAGCAGGCCGATTCGGGCCTGGGGCAGCGATCGCAGGGCCAATTTGTAGCGGCGATCGGTCTGGAGGTTGAGATCGTTGGACTGGGCCGCAGTCAGGGCCTGGCGCAGTACGTCGGGATGGTTGGCCGCCAGCAGGTAGCGGTTGGCCACCAGGGCGGTGGCCAGCTGAGCCGTATCGGTGTCCGGTAACCGCGACGCGGCCCGGCGGGCGTAGATCAGCCGGTTGCCCGAAAAGTCTTCAAAGGTGAGGGCATCGCCTGCGATCGCGCGGTTTTGCCAGTACAGCTCCAGAGCTGCCTGGGCCGCCGCGCTGTCGTTGCAGACCAGCGCCACCAGGTAGCCAGGGGTGGTGCCGTTGCTGGGGTCCTGGTCGAGGTCGGGGCTGACCAGGGCGGCAGTCACCTCTTCCCCCAGCCAGGGCTGAATGTCGCGGCTGTAGCTCAGGCCAGTGTTGGCCAGCAGCGCCTGCTCAATCAACTGCTGGTCGCGGCGGGTCTCCTGGCGCAGGCGGGGGGCGGCCAGGTACTCCCACAAGTCGGCGAGGCGATCGGGGCGCACCAGCACCGAGGCCACCACCGAGGCCTGCTTGGGCACAAACTGAAGCGCCTGGGGCTGGGCCTGGCCACCGCGCTCAATCAGGTATAGCGGCGTGTTGAGGGTGAGGCGGCCCAGCAGGCCCAGACCCAGCACCAGCACCAGCCCAGCGGCAATGGCGAGGGGACGAATAAAGGATTGAAACTTCATTGACCTCACGCTTAAACCCCAAAACACCCAGCGGCGCGATCGCCCGCGCCTTCCAATTCTTCCTAGTGTATGGCCCTGGGCGACCCCCAACGCCGCGCAGACCAGCGAGCTGTCTAGAAATTAAACAATGTAAATGTTTTCGTGGTTCTGCGGTCGCCAAAGCCGCTTTTTACCGCCTTAACCGCCCTGGAAGGTACCGCCCTGGCCGAGATGCTAGAGTGAGCAGCGCTCCGGCCAGGCCCAGCCTCTGGGCCGACCCGCTACTCCCAGTCCACGGGCTGAATGCGCTCGATGTAGTCCAGGTCGGCCAGGGACCGGAGAATGGCGGCGTGGTTGGCCTGGTGGGTGTTGCCGATCGCCAGCACCTCGTGCTCGCCGCAGCCGATCCGGCCCCGGCTGTGGGGAAACAGCTGCACCGAGGGATCGATGGCGCGGACGGCTTGGGCGTAGGCATCGCCTGTGGGAATGCAGAACTCGTAGTCGAGCGATCGCAGGCCCTCGGGCGGGCCGTAGAGGCCGTTCTCGTCGAGGCTGCTGAGGTCAACCGCCAGCTTTTCGGTGGGGCCAGGGCTGGCTGTGGCCGGGGCGAGTTGAGCGACCCCGGCCAGCAGGGCCGTCCCTACCGACAGGGCAAGGGGTGGGATTCGCAAGGGTGGTTTCAGGCTGTAGGGCATCGGTTGGACCTTCGGCTCAGGCAGATGGGGCAGCGTCAGTGCCGGTGGCCTGGCTGACTATTTTGTTGGCCTGTTTGGCGGTTTCGGCCTGGCGCTCGCTGTAGCGATCGGTGAGGTAATCCACCTGGTCGCGCAGCAGCAGGGTGAATTTATAGAGTTCCTCCATCACGTCAATGATGCGATCGCGGTAGGCCGAGGCCTTCATCGTGCCGTCCTCGTTGAACTCCTGGTAGGCCTTAGGGACCGACGACTGGTTTGGAATCGTAAACATCCGCATCCAGCGCCCCAGCACCCGCAGGGCATTGACCGCATTGTACGACTGCGACCCGCCGCACACCTGCATCACCGCCGGGGTTTTACCCTGGGTCGGTCGCACAGCACCCAGACTCAGCGGTATCCAATCGATCTGGTGTTTCATCAGGCCGCTAAGGGTGCCGTGCATCTCAGGGCTACACCACACCTGGCCCTCGGACCAACTGACCAAGTCGCGCAGCTCCTGCACCTTGGGATGGCTGTCGGGCACGCTGCCGTGGAGCGGCAACCCGTGGGGATGAAAAAAGCGCACCTCGGCCCCAAAATTCTCGATGATGCGGGCGGCTTCCTCGGCCAGCAGGCGGCTGTAGGAGCGATCGCGCAGCGAGCCGTAGAGAAACAAAATTCTGGGTGGATGGTCAAAGCTCATAGGATTTTCCCAGGGGTAACTGGTCCTACCGCATCACGCTAGTCTCACGCTATTTGTCCAGGTGGGTGCCAATCAGGCAGGCCCCCGTCAGGGTGACTCCATCGAGCTGCGTACCGCTCAAATTGGCGCAGAGCAGGTTGGCTCCGCCCAGGGAGGCCCCGGACAGATTGGCCTGGCGCAGGTCGGCCTCCTCCAGGTTGGCGTTGTCCAGCCGTGCCCCCTGCAGATCGGCCTGGGACAGGTCGGCCCCCTTCAGGTTGGTGTCGCTCAGGTTGGCCCCGCGCAGGTCGGCTCCGCGCAGGTCTACCCCCTGCAGGTTGACCCCCATCAGGTTACAGCCACTCAGAAAGGCCCCGCCCAGGCTCACGCCCCCCAGGCGCGCCCCCATCAGATTAGCTCCGCGCAGGTTGGCGCCCCGCAGGTCGGCCCCGGTGAGGTCGCACTGCATCAGGTTGGCCCCCCACAGGTTGGCCCGCAGGTCGGCCCCTACCAGGCTGGCCCCCATCAGGTTGGCTCCCTCCAGGTGGGCCTTGGCCAGCCCGGCCCGGCTCAGGTCGGCCCCGACCAGGTTGGCCCCAGCCAGGTGAATGCCTGCTAAATCAGCGCCTGACAGGTCTTCGTCTTCTAGATTGGCCCCGGCCAGGTGACGGAGCTGGCCCGATCGCAGGGCGGCAATATCTACGGAGTCGCTGGGCACAGGGGTTACGGTGGCGATGGGAACGATTGACGGGGGAAGGATTAACGGAGCTATTGAGGCAGCAGTGCGGAGGAGGATCCAAATCCCGTGGCCTGGTCGGCAATGTCAGGGTCTAGCAGCCCCGCTCCCAGAGTAATTTTAGCGGGTATCGTGGGCAAGCTCATGCCCTGCTGCAAGCCCATCACCATCAGCCCCAGGATCTCCACCAGTTTTGGATCCCACTGTTCGCCAGCCTCCCCCTGGCAGGTGGCCAAGGCGTTCCCCAGCACCGCCATACCGTCCGTAACGGGGGTTGGGCCAGAGCGGGCCGCCGCCACTCGCCGCTGGAACTCGGCCACCAGGGCAAGCATGCGCGACTCTAGCGGTACCGCATCCCCGGCCAGCCCCGCCGGGTAGCCGCTCCCGTCCCACCGCTCGCCCTGGTGGGCAATGATGGTGGCCACCGCCCGCAGGCGAGGCATCAACCGCAGCGCCTGCACCTCTGGAATCAGCGGACAGCTGGGGCCATCGTTAGGCAGGTTGGCCAGGTCGGGGGCGGGGGCAATGCGGTGCAGCATCCCGGCCAGGCGCAGCCGCTGGAGCTGCCAGGCGGGCAGGTCGAGCAGCTGGCCCATCATTTCTAAAAGAGAGACCACCTCGCTGGCGGCCAGGGGATTGAGCGGATCGCTGAGGTCAACCAGCTGGGCCATCCGCAAAAAAGCCTGGAGTTCGTTGGACACCAGGTTTTGCTCCAGGTCCTCCACCAGGCTAAAGGTCAGGTTGCCCCTGAGGTCGTTGCGACGACCCTGCAGGTAGTGCACCACCTGGGTCACGGTGTGGCTGAGCGAGGTCGGTTCGTCTCGCAGGGCGGGGTTTTGCTGCCTCAGGGCCGACAGGTGATCGCTCAGCTGGGCCTGGAGGGCAGGGTTGTAATGGCCGACGTGGGCGATCGCCAGCTCCACGGTGCGGCTGACCAGCGCCGAGTCAAAGGTCCAAAGTCCGTAGAACTTGCGCTCCAGGTCGTGCTCGGGTACCCCAGATTTGCCGTAGTCCGCCGCCGATAGCTCCTGACACAGCACCATAGCGGTGTAGTCGGGGGAGAGAATCATCAGGTGCCACTCTTCGGCCACCGGGTCGTCGGAGGCTAAATCCACCAGGGCCACGGTTTCGCGCTGGCTGGTGGGGTGGTCGTGAAAGCCCGCCTCCGGGGCCGCCATGATCACGATCTGCCGGGCTTTGTCTGCGATCGCGCCATAGCGATCGGCCTCTTCTAAGTACCACTTGCCCCGCTGAAAAGCGGTAATCACCAGGGGAGCCGAACCTGAGGTCAAAATGCAGTCTTCGAGGGCGTGGCAGAGGGCGACCAGCGTATTTTTGTAGTACACCCCGTAGTTGAGCGGCGTGGTGTCTGACTCAGCTCGTCCGTCCACCAGCTGCTTTAGTATCGACCCCTCCAGCATTGCCATCCCCTAATGTGTGTAAGCCAAATTCAAACCAAATCCAAGTCCAGCCTTGGAGTTTTGCCCGTGGAAGACAACCGACCCCGAGCTGGACCTAGGCTCGGCCCACGTATTTGTGGATGATAACGCAGCCTGGGGTGAGCAGGGCTTAGCCGCTGGGTTCGCTGAGCTATTCCGCTGACAGGTTCCCGATAGATGGTCAACAGATGGTCAACAGATGGCCAACAGATGGCCAACCCAAGCCGGCCATTATCAAGGCCGCCAGTATGTAGAGCCGTAAAGGAAACGGGTGAGGCGATTTCCTGGCCCCCTACAATGAAGGCAGACGTTACTGGCTTGGATCTATGTCTGTAGAAACCGTTGGCAGCCCTCCCCCCGAGGCCAATCAGGTGCGATCGGTGCTGGAGCAACAGCTGCCGGAGATCATCGCTAGCTTTAATCAAGTGCTGCGCGACCAGTATGGCGTGACGGGCGTCAGCGTGGGAGGGTTTACGGTCGTGCCCGAAAGCGCAGTCGCATCTAAGGTTACCTGCGACCAAGACGGCTGCTCCATTAACTAGGGCGATCGCCAAACCCCCATGCCCTCCTCCCTAGAGCCTGGCCATCTGTTTCAGCTACCCGAGTCGTTGCCCGATGGAGAGGCGTTGACCAGCCTGATAGAAACCACCAATCTGCGGGTTGAGCGCATTGTTTCAATCGGGCATACAACACCCCCCGGCGATTGGTACGACCAGGGCTGGACCGAGTGGGTCGTGTTGCTCCAGGGGCGCGCCACCCTCACCTACGAGGATGGCGCGGTTCTGTCGATGGGGCCGGGCGACTACGTCTTGATCCCGGCCCATGTGCGCCATCGGGTTGATTACACCAGCACCGATCCCCCCTGCATTTGGCTGGCCATTCACTACACCGACGCCGGATGACTGTGGACTACAAATTAAGGCCGATGGGCCCAGGTCAAAAAGCAGTTTTGCCAGTGTTAAAGATCGTTTCACCGTTGCAGCTTCGTAAACGACCAGGGTTATATTGAATGTGGAGCCGATGAGGCTCCCCTGGCAGATCAAACAGCCAATTGTCCACACACAAGAAGGAGTGAAAGCGCTGTTAATTCTACATCTGTCTCGTCTAAACAGCAGCACCCAAAACCCTGTTCAATCCTTCCTTAAGTAGGTAAATGGGAGATAATGAGGCTTGTACCTTTAAGCTCAGTAGAGTTTAAACGGCTTCCTCAAACTCCGTAAAGGCTCGACGCAATGGAGGAAGTTCTTTGGCTGGGAATTGGGTGTTGTTGCGTTTAAAGGTCTTTGCTCTCTTTATTAGGTCATCTTGATTAGTTGGCAGCCCTGATTAAAGAACGGATGGGCGCAGGGTAATCCCTGCCAAACACATTCTTGCTAAACACATTTATTACCTGTATTGCCTGCTAATTTGGGAAGCTAATCCTGCGGTTTGCCTCTGTTTTTGGGAACAGGGGTTTGCTAGAGTCGGTGGAGTGACGTTTCCGCTTGTGTCTCTATGGCCCATTCCGCCGAGGCCGGATTAGCCCCCGGTGATCTCTGGAGCAAAATTCAGCGGCAGACCGACCACGCCCTGGCCTGTGGTGCCCTACAGCCCATCGACACCCGCTACGAGTTTGTCGAGCAGGGGGGGATGCGGTTTTTGGTAAGAATTTTGGCCAACCTGGTCCGCAAAGAAAAGGCCGATCGGGCGCAGCAAGCCCAGCAGCAGGCCGGTAAGCCAGCCAATCCGTTTTTGCCCTACGACCCGGACCTGTTTGTGGCCAACCTGTCGGACACCCACCTGTGCCTGCTCAACAAGTACAACGTGGTTGACCACCATGTGTTGATTGTCACCCGCGCCTTTGAAGATCAAGATACCTGGCTGACGGAGGCCGACTTTGAGGCCCTGGCCCTCGGTATGGCCGAGATTGACGGCCTGGCGTTTTACAACGGCGGTCGGCGGGCGGGGGCCAGTCAGCGCCACAAGCACCTGCAGCTGGTGCCGCCGCCCCTCTGTCCCGATCGCAGCCCCCTGCCCCTGGCCACCGTCATCGCCGCCCTGGGAGACATGACCGCCGCTCTGGGCCCGCTGCGATCGCCCGTGCTGCCCTTTCACCACGCCATTTTGCCGCTGGCAGAGCGGCCTTCCCCCAGCGGTAAAACGCTGCTGGCGACCTACCGGGCGCTGCTCGCCCACCTGGGCGCCGCCTGGGACCAGTCGCCCACTCGCTTTCCCTACAACCTGCTGGTCACCCGCGAGTGGATGATTGCGGTGGCCCGCCAGTCTGACCACTACCAGTCGATTCCGGTCAACTCCCTGGGGTTTGCCGGGTCGCTGCTGGTCAAGAACCTGGATCAGCTCGATCTGCTCAAGGCCCTGGGGCCGATGACGGTACTGGAGCGGGTGGCCCGTGGGGAAACGGAGCGGGCGGGTGGGGTTTAGCTCACTTTGGGCAGAAGTCGATACACTTGGAGGTAGAACAGGTTTACTTAACGTTTAGTCCTGAGGCCTAGCCGTGCCGTCGATCATTGGAATTTTGGCGCTGATCATCATTGGTTACACCGTAGGTTCGGTACGCATTATTAACCAGGGCACCGAAGCTCTGGTGGAACGGCTGGGGCGTTACCATCGCAAGCTCAAGCCGGGGATGAATTTCATCGTGCCGGTGCTCGACTACATTGTGCTGCGCGACAGCGTGCGCGAACAGATTCTCGATGTGGCCAAGCAGGGGGCTATCACCAGCGACAACGTGTTTCTAGAGGTGGATGCGGTGGTGTACTGGCGCATCCTGGAGCTGGAGCTGACCTACTACGCGATCGAAAACGTGGAGCAGGGCATTGAAGAACTGGTGATCACCACCCTGCGATCCGAGATCGGCAAGATGAAGTTTGAAGAAACCTTCTCCTCCCGCGATGAGCTCAACCGGGCACTGCTCTCGCAGCTGGATGAGGCCACCGAACCCTGGGGGGTGAAGGTGACTCGAGTAGAGGTGCAGGAAATTGTGCCGCCGGAGGAGGTGCGACGGTCGATGCAGCTGCAGCAGGCAGCGGAGCTAAAACGGCGAGCTACGGTGCTGGAAGCCCAAGGGGAACAGGAGGCCGCTATTAAGCGCGCCCAGGCCACCGTGGAGTCGATTCAGATGCTCTCAAACGCCCTCCAGCAGCGCAGCGATACTGGCGAAATTCTTAACTACCTGTTGGCCCAGCGCTACGTGGAAGCCAACCAGAAGCTGGGAGAGAGTGAAAACTCCAAGGTGCTGTTTATGGACCCGAAAATGCTGACGGAGGGGCTGGTTGACCTGATGCGAACCAATACCGTTACACCTCCCAAGAGCGATGGCTCCGGCGACTTTCCCAGCCGCCGTCGCGTCTAGGGGCAGTCAGACCCTGGCTGCTCTGCCCCAGCGGCGGCAGATCGAAGCCGTGGGTAAAAGCCACTAGAATAGAAGATAGTGCCCCTACTGCTGCTATGGCCGTTACTTCCCTGTCTACATCTGCCCCAGGCTCCGAGGCGGCTCTGCCCGAGGAGTCGCGATCGCCCCACAGACCGCTGCTGGGCCAATCGCTGGCGGAACTGACCGAGTGGGTGCAGGCCCAGGGGCAGCCCGCCTATCGCGGCAAGCAGCTCTACCAGTGGCTGTACCAGCAGGGGGCGCGATCGCTCCAGGATATCACCGTCTTCCCCAAAGCCTGGCGCCAGGCCATGGCCCAGGTGGATCTGGGCCGCTCCACCCTGCACCATCGCGTGGTGGCCAGCGATGGCACGGTGAAATATTTGCTGAAGCTGGCCGATGGCCAGATTATTGAAGCCGTGGGCATTCCCTCGGCCAAGCGGCTGACGGTGTGCGTGTCGTCCCAGGTGGGCTGCCCCATGGCCTGCGACTTCTGCGCCACGGGCAAAGGCGGCTTTGTGCGCAACCTGGCCACCCACGAAATCGTCGACCAGGTGCTGACGGTACAGGAAGACTTTGGCCAGCGGGTCAGCCACATTGTCTTTATGGGCATGGGCGAACCGCTGCTCAATACCGCTAACGTGGTGGCCGCCATTCGCTGCCTCAACCGCGACGTGGGCATTGGCCAGCGGGCCATCACCCTGTCTACGGTGGGGGTGCCGGGCCGGATTCGCGCCCTGGCGGCCGAGCAGCTCCAGGTCACCCTGGCAGTCAGTCTGCACGCCTCCAACCAGACCCAGCGGCTCCAGCTCATTCCCAGCGCCGGGGCCTACCCCCTGGAGACGCTGCTCGATGAGTGCCGCGAGTACGTGCAGATCACCGGGCGGCGGGTGACCTTTGAGTATATTCTGCTGGCCGGGCTCAACGACCAGCCGGCCAACGCCGCCGAACTGGCTCAGCATCTGCGTGGCTTCCAGAGTCACGTCAACCTGATCCCCTACAACCCCATCAGCGAGGTTGATTACCAGCGTCCCAGCGAGGCCAGCATTCGTACGTTTGTGGCTGAGCTAGAGGCGCGCCGCATTGCCGTGACGGTGCGCTACTCTCGGGGACTGGAGGAAAACGCCGCCTGTGGACAGCTGCGTGCCTCCCATCGCTGAGGTGTTTTCCCCGGCCTGGCTCCAACCTTGATCCCGTAGGTGTGGCCACGCCTGAACCCGGCCCCCGACCAGCGGTCTATCGGTGGGGAGATCTCGCTGCCGGAGGTGGGTTTGCCCGCCTCTGAGGGCCTGAGATTTTGTTACGTTGTACAAAGTAAGGTTTCGCTGCCCGCTGTTCTGGGCGGCGGAGTCGTTCTTCTTTCCCGTAGGTTCGAATGGCCCTAGCTCCTGTACCGCCGCTGACATCGCTAAGCGCTAATCCGTTGGATATGTCTAACTGGCTGCTGGCCCTGTCACAGGTGAAAATGTCGGTCCACGGGCGCGATCGCCTGCCGCCCCATCAGCCCCTGGTGGTGGTCAGCAACCACCGCAGCATTATGGATGCGCCGCTGCTGATGAGCGCCATGGGTCGCCCAGTGCGCTTTGCCTGCCACCACTACATGAGTCAGGTGCCGGGCTTGCGCAACGTGGTCAGTGCCCTGGGCTGTCTGCCCCTGGATGCCCCTGGCAAGGGCCAGACCGCCTTTTTTCGGCGCGCCATGACTGCCCTGGGCAACGGCGAGGCTTTGGGTATTTTCCCAGAGGGGGCCGCCCCCATGGTCAACAAGACCACCCCCGACAACCTGAACAGTTTCCATCGGGGGTTTGCCCACCTGGCCCTGCGGGCCCCCGTGGAGGAACTGGTGATAGTGCCTGTGGCGATCGCGGCCCATCGGGAAACCACCAATTCGGTGGTCCCCCTGCGCTGGCTGAGTATCTTTGATGCCTCTGAGCCGCTGTTTCAGCAGCCGGGGTGGCACCCGGCGGTGTTTTACCAGGAGGTCGACCTCCTGATTGGCCGGCCCGTGCGGGTGGACGGACGGCTGCGATCGCGCTACCGCACCAAAGGCACCAGCAGTTTGGCCACAGAGCTGACCCAGTGCTGCGAAGATGAAGTAGCCAGGCTGCTCAAGCAGGGCCACTACTGATGGGTGGGTGTGACGGACCTGAGACTAACGCCAGGCCCCCTGCGGCTGGACAACTGCGATCGGGTTTGGACCCGACGGCAAATCCAGCGTCTGCTCGGTGTTTCCATTGATCAGCTATGACTGGACCTATTCCCCTCAAGCTTTACACTCCGACCGGCCAGCACCCCGACCGTCCCCTGTTTATCTACCTACCGGGCATGGACGGCAGCGGCGAACTCTTTGCCCTGCAAAGCGCTGGCCTCAAATCCCACTTTAATATTCGCTGCCTGGTTATCCCCGGCGACGACCTGTCCTCCTGGGAGCGCCTGGCTCACCAGGCCGTGCAGCTGATTCGTCAGGAGGCTGGCACCGCCCCGATCTACCTCTGCGGGGAGTCCTTTGGGGCCTGTCTGGCGCTGCGAATTGTGGCCATGGCCCCTGACCTGGTCAGTCACCTGATTTTGATCAACTCGGCTTCGTCGTTCCATCGCTTTCCCTGGCTGCACTGGGTGGCCACCCTGACCCCCTGGGTGGCCGCACCCCTGTACCAGAGCTCTAACCTGTTCAGCCTGCCGATGCTGGCTAACCTCAGCCGCATTGGCGAGGCCAACCGGCAGGCCCTGATCCGCGCCATGGCGGCGGTGACCCAGAGCAGTGCGGCCTGGCGAATGGCGCTGCTGTCGCAGTTTCGCCTGGAGCCACTGCAGCTGTACCGGGTGACGGCCCCCACGCTGCTGGTAGCTTCCCTGGGCGATCGCCTGCTGCCCTCCCTAGAAGAAGCCCAGCGTTTGGCGGCGCTCTTGCCCAACCCCCGCATCTACCCCCTGCCCCACAGTGGCCACGCCAGCCTGCTGGAAGATGGTGTCAACCTGGGGGCCATTCTGCGGGCGGTCAATTTTTTGCCCGGGCAGGTCCGCAACAGCGACCAACTGCCCTCAAGCGATCGCCCTGCCCCCCTCCCCACCCACTCACCCACCCCTCACTAACTCCACCACCGTCACCTCCGGCGGACACCCCAGCCGCCCCGGTGCGTAGGTACCCAAGCCTCGGTTGATGTACAGCTGATTTGCTCCCACTCTGTGCAGCCCTGACACCCATTCCCAGTGGTGCACGGTTTTTAAACGCTTGCGCTTGCGGTGGGGTACAAAGGGTAGCTTCGACAGCGGCGATAGCTGCAGCGCCTGGACGATGGCTGCGGCTGGCCCAATGCCGGGCAGCACAATTTGGCCACCGTGGGTGTGGCCCGAGAGCTGCAAATCGACCCGCCAGCGGGCTAAGACTTCCGCGCTGTCAGGGTTGTGGGAGAGCACGAGTCGGGGCTGAGACGAAGGCAGAGCCTTGAACAATTGATGGCCTGCACAAAACTCGCGCGACCAGAAATCGGCCAGCCCCACCACCGGTAGATCGTCGCCCAGGGGGTAAGCAATGTCGTTCCACAGGGTGCAAATGCCGGCCTGCTGGAGCGATCGCAGAATTGTACGGCGACCGCCCAGGCTGCGGTTGTCGTGGTTGCCCAGCACCGCCACGGTGCCGTAGCGGCTCTGGAGCTGGCCGAGGTAGGAGGCCAGGGTAAAAATCGGGGCGGGGTCATGGGTGACGTAGTCGCCAGTGAGGGCAATCAGGTCGGGTCGCAGGCTGTTGACGCGATCGATCGCCTGCTGCAACAGACCCGGCGAGAGGCGCTGCCCGTCAAAGTGAAAATCGGACAGCTGCACAATGCGGCACCCCTCCAGCCGCTGAGGCAGGTCACGAATGGGGACCGTTACCGTTTCCACGGTGAGCGTGCCAGTCAACAGGGGGCGCATAGGGAATAAAAACGCATCCTCCGCACGCTAGCCCGTTTAACCGGCGATTGCCAATGGTTTGAGCAATTCTTCAGCCCAGGTAATCAAAACTGCCTGGGCGATGACTATTGCCGTTTGGGTGCCGTTTGGGTGCCGTTTGGGTGCCGCTGGGGCAGGCTCTCGAAGTCAAGCCTGGGCGGCGGCGACCGGGGCGACAAACTCCTCTGGTCCCAGCAGGGAGATGTAGGGGGTATGGAAGAACTCCTGGGCCACGGTTTCGGCGTCGAGCACCGTCACAGCCGCCACCATGTCCTGAAACTGCTGGTCGTACTCCACCCCCAGGCCCAAAATTTCGTACCAACCCAACAGTTGGGCGATCTGGGCGTTGGTCTGCTTACCCAAGGCGTACTGGCCCAGCTGTTTGTTTTTGGCCGACTGCAGTTCCTCGTCGGAGAGGACGGTGGTGCACAGCCGCTCAACCTCAAACCGCAGCCCCTCCAGGGCGGTGGCGGTGTTTTCGGGGGCGGTGCCAATATAGGCGACAAACTGCGACTGCCCCAGCCGAGTGGGGTAAAACGCCGACACATCGTAGGCCAGGCCGCGTTTTTCGCGCAGCTCCACGAACAGGCGGCTGGAAAGACCGTTGCCCAGGTAGGTGTTGATCAGCTTCAGGACGGGATAGGCGGGGTGCTTAACCGAGGCCGCCGGATAGCCCACCATCACAATCGCCTGGTTGGTGGCCTGGGTGACTACGGAGCAGGTGGGGGCTGCGGTCACGGCGGGCAGGGTGAGGGTCGGGCGCTGTGTGGCCGGGGCTTTCCAGTCGCCCAGGGTCTGCTCCACCTGGGCCAGGGCGGTTTCGGGGGCAATCCGGCCCACGATGGTAACCACCACGTTGTCGGGGCGCATGTGCCGGCGGTGAAAGTCCACCAGGTCCTGCTGGGTAATGGCGCTTACGGTGGCCTCGGTGCCAATGCCGGGCAGGGCGTAGGGGTGTTCGCCATACATGGCTTGGCGCAGCTGGTTGAAGGCGACGGTGAAGGGCTGCTCCTGCATGGAGCGAATTTGCTGTAGGGTGAGCTTGCGCTCCAGGTCAATTTCGTCGAGGGGGAAGCTGGGCTGGCGCAGCACGGTGGCAGCCAGGGCAAAAATCTGGGCAAAGTCAGTGGAGACGGTTTTCAGGCTGATGACGCTATAGTCGGCGGCGGCATCGGTGCCCAGGCTGGCCCCGACCGACTCAACGGTTTCGGCGATCGCCATCGAGGAGAGCGTTTCGGTTCCCTTGGTCAGCAAGCCCATTAAAAAGCTCACCAATCCGGCCTGGTGAGGAGCTTCAACGATACTGCCAGCGCGGATGAACAGGCGAGCGGAGACAATGTCGGCAACCGGGTTTTCTAGAACCAGAACGGTTAAGCCATTGGCTAGAACGGTGCGGTGCAGGCGAGGCGCTTGAAGAAGAGAGGCTGTCACAGGGCAAGAACTAGGCTGGGTAGAGAACAAATACGGAGGGGCAGGCCAGTCCCACTATAGACCGCCCGGGCTGTAGTCTGCCCAGCCGAGGGGGCCGGACCCCCTAGGCGGGGTGGAGTACGGTAGAGACATAGCGCAGCGGCGTGAGGTACTGGTTGGCCAGCGATCGCAGCCGATCGCTCGTATAGCCCTGCAGGGTGGGCACGTAGGTGAGACAGCGATCGGCGGCGGCAATGGTGCCGTAGTAGCCGTACAGCCCGGCCAGCTGCCCCGGAGCCTCGGTGGAAAAGGCGTAGTCGTTGCACAGCAGCCGCTGGGCTCGGGTCAGCTCGGCATCGCTAATGGGTTTGGCGGCCAGTTCGCTGAGGCGATCGCACACGATCGCCTCCACCCGGTCCACCGCGTCGCCCTCCAGCCAGGCCTGAATGGTAAACAGGCTGCACTCCCGCTGTAGCGAGAACCCGGCCCCAATGTCCTGCACCAGCTGGCGGTCCTCCCGTAGTTCGCGCACCAGCCGCGACGAACGGCCCTCGGCCAAAATCGCCGCCAGCAAGTCCAGCCCGTAGGCGGTTTCGAGCTGGCCAATGCCGGGGGCCAGCCAGGCCATGGTCAGCCGCGACTGCTCCAGGCGGGGCAGATGCAAAATTTCTCGCCGCACGCCGGGCAGGGAGGGCACCGGGGAATTTGCCGCCGCCGGGCAGGGGGGTGGGGTGGCAAAGCCGCGAAAGGCGTGCTTGACCATGGCGATCGTGGGCTCCAGGGCAATGCCGCCGGTAATCACCACCGTCATGTTGTCGGGCTGGTAGTGGGCCTGGTGAAAGCAGCGCATTTCCTCGGGCGATCGCTGCTGCAAAATCTCGGCGGTGCCCAGCACGGGGCGACCGTAGGGGTGGTCCTGGTAGACCAGTTCCGACATCGCCTGGTAGCCCAGCCAGTCGGGGTCATCCTGGGCCTGACGAATTTCTTCGAGCACCACCTGGCGCTCGCGGCAAAACTCATCGGCGGGGATAGTCGCGTGCAGCAGCAGATCGGCCAGGTAGGGCAGCGTCTGGGGCAGCATGTCGGCGGCAATGGTGATGTAGAAGTGGGCGTAGTCGTGGCTGGTGGCCGCGTTGGTCATGCCCCCCTGGGTTTCGATCGCGTAGTCAAATACCCCCGGCGGCAGCTGGTCGGTGCCCTTAAAAATCATGTGCTCCAGAAAGTGGGCCATGCCCGCCCACTCCGCCGGTTCGTTCACCGCCCCGGCCCTCACCCACACATCGGCGACCACGACGGGGGTGGCGGCAATCTCCTGGTGGATCAGGGTGAGCCCGTTGTCCAAACGAATTACACTGGCGGGAAAATCAACCGAATTCAACGGCGCAGGACCTACAAAAAATACTCAGCAGTACCGCAGTCGGGCTGGTCAGCGATTGCCATCTCCCGATCGCAGGTTTAGCTATGTTGTCAATACTAGCGCTCCTGTAGGCTAAATCACATTTCCAAAAACAATTCCCCCATCCGATTGGACAGGGGAACCGCAAAAAATAGGGGTCTCACCGCAGCGCCGTCTTGCCTCAGTTTCCGACCTGGGAAAACCAGGGGGGTGCCTTGGCATTTGGCTTAAAGTTTCCGAGTACAAGCTCGGTCTACTGCCGCCGATGCAGCTTGGCTCCCGTTCGGAACAAACATAGATCGACAAACATTGTTGGCAGTCACCAACGCCGTAGTGAGACTTCACTCACTATAACCAACAGGCCGGGGTAAACCGCAAGGGGGAAGCCGACCTTCCTTGAGCGGAGATCTGACCCTGTCATCCCTGCCGCAGTGATCTAATATGGCAGCACCGAGCTTGCCCCGGTCGTTTCATCCTCTGCTGGCACCTATGGCTCCCGACGATTCCGCTGCTGCCGTTACCGATTCCGCCCTCCCCCCCGGCACAGATCCCCCCACCGCTGCCGCTGGGGAAGCGGCTGCGCCCGAGCTGTCTCCTGCCGCCGAGGCGGCTACCCCCGCCCCTGAGCCACCTCAGCCGGTCCCCCCGGTTGACCCCCGGACCCAGCTGCGGCTGCGCAGCGAGGGCGACTACCTGGTGCTGCTGATGCCCAATGGACCCCAGGCTGAAACGGAAGGGGGTGCCCTGGGCTGGGGAGAGCTGTTGCAGCATTTTAAGCAGCGGCTCAGTGGCGGCGAACCCTTTTGGCAACCGAACACGGTGGTGCACCTGGCCGCCCGCGATCGCCTGCTCGACGCCCGCCAGCTCCAGGCCCTGGACGACGTGCTCACCGCGGCCCAGCTCAGCCTCAAGCGGGTGGTCACCAGCCGTCGCCAGACCGCCATGGCCGCCGTCACGGTGGGCTACTCGGTCGATCAGCTGGAGGCCGAAGATACCCTGGTGCAGTCGCCTCCGGTGCCGGGCAAACCCCTGGCCGAGCCCCTGTACCTGCAAACCACGGTGCGATCGGGGGTGGAAATTCGCCATCCCGGCACCATCATTGTGCTGGGCGATGCCAACCCCGGCAGCTCGCTGGTGGCCGATGGCGACATTCTCGTGTGGGGACGGCTGCGGGGTATCGCCCATGCCGGATTTGGGGGCGATCGCGATCGCTACATCATGGCCCTCCAGATGCAGCCCACCCAGCTGCGCCTAGCCGACCTGGTGGCCCGTGCCCCCGACCACCCCAGCGCCGACTACCTGCCCGAGGTGGCCTACGTCGGCAACAACGCCATTCGCATTGCTCAGGCCCAGGCCTTTGCCCGCCAGCACTTCGACGCCACCCTGGGGCAGGGGGCGCAGCTCACCGACGCCTTTAAAAGCTAATTCGCGGTCCTCAGCCGGCACCCATAGCGTATTATTAACGGTTGTTTTCGTTGGGTTAATTGGTTCTTTAAGGATTGGGTTCGGCCATGACTCGCATCATCGTAATGACCTCGGGCAAAGGGGGCGTTGGCAAGAGCACCTGCACCGCCAACCTGGGTATGGCCCTGGCCCAGCGCAACCAGCGGGTCGCCGTCGTCGATGCCGACTTTGGTCTGCGCAACCTCGACCTGCTGCTGGGCCTGGAGAATCGCATTGTCTACACCGCCCTGGACGTGCTGGCGGGCGACTGCACCGTGGAAAAAGCGCTGGTCAAGGACAAGCGCCAGCCCACCCTGGGCCTGCTGGCCGCCGCCCAGAACCGCAACAAGGAAGCTATCACCCCGGTCCAGATGAAAGAGCTGGTGGCGGGTCTGGCCCCCAGCCACGACTTTATTTTGATTGACTGCCCGGCGGGGATCGAAATGGGGTTTCAAAATGCGATCGCTCCGGCCAAGGAGGCGATCGTCGTCACCACCCCCGAAATTTCTGCCGTGCGCGATGCCGACCGGGTGATCGGCCTGCTGGAGGCCAACGATGTCAAGTTCACCAAGCTGTTGATCAACCGGATCAAGCCCAAAATGGTGCAGGAAGACCAGATGATGTCGGTGCGCGACGTACTCGACATTCTGGCGGTGCCCCTGCTGGGCGTTGTGCCCGACGACGAACGGGTGATTGTGTCGTCCAACCGGGGTGAACCCCTGGTGCTCGAAAAGCAGCTCTCGCTGGCCGGGGTGGCCTTCAACAACATCGCTCGCCGTCTGCTGGGGGAAGAGGTGCCCCTGATCGACCTCAATGCTACCCACGACGACTTATTTAGCCGCCTACGCCGCTTTTTCCGCGGTTGACGTTTCCCCAGCGATCCCGGTGTTTGATGTTTTTTCTATTTAGCCGCCAGTGCCGATGCTAAGCGAACTTCTCGATAAGCTGTTTAACCGCAGCCGCACCATTACCCCCCGGGCCGAGGTAAAGCAGCGGCTGCAGTTTGTGCTGGCTCACGATCGCGCCGACCTCACCCCCGAAATGGTCGAAAAGATGCGGCGAGAAATTCTCGAAGTGGTCTCCCGCTACGTCGAACTCGACCAGGAACACCTGGAATTTACCCTCGAAAGCGACCAGCGGATGACGGCGCTGATCGCCAACTTGCCCATCCGCCGGGTACGCCCCGAGCCGCCCCCCAGCGAACCGGTAGAGCCTGCCGCCGCTTCCGAAGCGCCTCCGGCTCCCACCGCTACCCCCGCCCCCACCCCCCCGGCGGGCGAGTCCTCCGCACCGGAGCCACCCACAGTGGCCGACTCGACCGCCACGACGGATCCCCTGGCAATAACCGACCCAACCCAACCTGCCGCTACCAGCGATGAGTAACCCCCCCGACCCCTGTGCTTCTCTGGCTGCCTGTGTAGAAGCTCTGGCGCTCAACACCGTGCAGCGCCACGTGCTGATCTGTGCCGACCAGACCAAGCCCAAGTGCTGCGACAAAGCCGAGAGCATCGTCGCTTGGGACTACCTGAAGAATCGACTGAAGGATCTGGGCCTGGATCGGCCCACGGCAGAGCGCCCCACCTCCGTCTTTCGTACCAAAGCTAACTGCCTGAGGGTGTGTCACAAAGGCCCAATTTTGCTGGTCTACCCCGACGGCGTCTGGTACCACAGCGCTACCCCAGTAGTGATCGAGCGCATCATCCAGGAGCACCTGATCGGCGGCCAGGTGGTTGAAGAGTTTGCTTTCCTTCAGCACCCTTTGGGTTAGGGCAAACGCATACTCAGGAGGAGAGTAGCCGAATTAGGTAGTCATTATCCCATCCTGCTTGCAAGCGTTTAGCCTTGATACCCCCTTTGGCAAAAGTGTCCTGACGCAGCAGATTGAGGGCGATGTGACGGACGACGGCCAGATTAGCGGGGGCGTGGTCTTTACGAATTCGAGAGGCATCTTCGTGGAAGGCGACATCGAGCACCCAGTGGAGCTGGTTTTCAATACCCCAGTGGCTGCGCACCCCTTGGGCAAAGCGTTGGACATCGCCGTCAAAACTAACGAGATAGTAGCGCTGCTCAATGGTCGGGGGTTGACCGAGGATACGGCGTTCAGCCTCCACGAGGCCAACGCGTTTTAAGCCAACCCAGCGCTCAGCGTTGATGAGGTGCTCGACCCCATCGAGCAACCAGTGGCGGCGGATGTCGATGCGCCCGTGCCCAGGGGTGATGGTCTGATGAAACTCGTGGGAGATGTCCTTAAAGTCCTGCTGCCGCGCCCAGGTAAACACCTGCTCGACATCCTCGTGAATGTTGCCCTGATTGCCTTTAAGGCTCAAGATGTAGTCGCCACCGCCTTCGATAATCTGGTGAGCAATGGCGGTTTGAGTGCCCATGGCATCAATGGTGACTAGGCATCCCTGGAGGTCCAGAACCTTCAGAAGCTCTGGAATCGCAGTGATCTCGTTGGATTTCTCATCCACCTTGACCTGGGCTAGTACCAACCGCTGCTCATTGGCCCAAGCACTCACCATATGGATGGCTCCCTTGCCGCCCCCTCGGTCATAGGAGTGGCGCAATGTCTTGCCGTCAATGGCTATCTGTTCGCTTGAGCCGAGGTGGGCGACGGCCTTGACCCACGCGACAAAGCAACTCTGAAAGGCGGCGGAGTCTAAGGCTGCAAACAATCGGGCGATGGTGTCGTGGGAGGGAATTCCGTGGGGTAGGCTCAGAAAACCGCGCAGCCAAGCTTCTTTGGCACTGGCGGCGGAGTCTAAGGCTGCAAACAATCGGGCGATGGTGTCGTGGGAGGGAATTCCGTGGGGTAGGCTCAGAAAACCGCGCAGCCAAGCTTCTTTGGCACGGCCATAGGCCGCAATATCTACCCAGCTATCGGCTCCACAGATCACCGCACAAAGCGTGAGCCCGATGATATCGAGCAATCGATGCTCAACCAAGTGGCTACAGCGAGGGTCGTCTAATGACTGAAAATGCTCGATTAACGGCGATAGGGGCTGGGCAGAACACATAACTCACTTCCTAGAAATGAGTCTTAATATTCTCATCTCGAGTATGCGTTTGCCCTACCCTTTGGGTAAGGATCCTAGACAAGGGAAACATAAAATGCTTGACGAGCCGCCTCTTTGATCTTTGTCTTTATGAAGATGTCAAAATTTGGCGGATTATAGGTGCAGACAAACGAGCCGCTTCAACTGATGGATGGGAATATTCGTCTCTGTAAAGCAATTCACCATTGGAAGCGCTGTAAGTACAGCGATCGCCCGGACAAAAAACATCAAATAGATCTACAACTCGAATTTTCCCCTCTTGCTCCAAAACTTTAAGGGTTTTATCCAACTCAATTCTTCTAGCTAAAGATTCTCGCCTGTTGGGTAGCTTGCAGGAGTCCTTAAAAGGTTGAAACCATTGTTTGACTGCCGCTGAGGGCTTGCAGTAAGCCTCACGAGCGAAGGGGTTGCCGTGCAATACAGCTAATTTCAAACCTCTGGCGGCAAGACTATCTGAAAAACTATTTAGCCCAGTACTAAATTGATCAAGCGCTATCTCAGATTCAGCCGTTCTATCCTTGGGAGAGAGCCAGGCTAAGTCGTTGATAAGAAAGACCCAGTCACCTGGTCTTAAATCTTCAACAATAGAGGGAACTATCGTATCCCAATAGTAGTTGCTTGCCTCAGCATAACCACCAACATTAGGAACTTCCTTGACCGGGGAAGCATCCCAGGACGAGGTTATTGTGACAGCATACTTGTCTGAGGCAACCAGGTCGTCGAAGCCCTGGGTGAAGGCAGCTGAGAAAGAATTCCCAAAAACTGCTACTCTCTTCTTTCCTTCAGAAAAGCTTCCTAGAGTACATTCCTCAATCAAAATCATCTTTTTTGCCCTGGCCTGAGAATTTTCGGAGAGGATACACGCTTCTCCCTGCCAAGAAGTTTCAGATGCCGACAGATGATAGGGGTCCATCAGTGACAAAACACCTCCTGCACTCACAGATGGATTATTCCCCATGTAGATGGAAAAGGCAGGGTTTTTGATTAATAAAAAGAAAAAGACGGAAATGATTGATGATGACATCAACCAGTAAGCAATAGATCTATGATGTCCCTTTGGCCATTTAGATACTCTCAGAGGACTTTCAATGTAACGAAAAGATGCAGTTGCCGCAATCACTGTCAGCCCGATCTGAATTGGAATTGACCACCAATGGATACCAATTGTTAGGCGACTAATGCACAGAATTCCCCAATGCCATAAATATAACGAGTAGGATATGACACCAATATATGCGATTTTGGAGTTGGATAGGATGCGACAGAGCCCAGACTTTTGGTTGAGGCAAATGATGAGTACTGTAGTGAGCCCAGCAACTAGTACGGTTGAGAATGCAGCTAAGGTGATAGGTAGGCAGAATGCAAACACTATCATCAGGATGCTTATCAGTGTTAATTTTTTTGCCGCTCTGTGGGAGGAAAAGTCTTTCTTGCTCGCAAGAAAAAATAAAAGAACGCCCAAGCCAATTTCCCAAAAGCGAGTTGTGATGAGAAAATAGCTTGCCGAACGGTTAATTGGGTAAAAATAGAGAAAAGAAATTAGCGAGAGTGAAGATAGAAAGCCAACTACTGATACTAAAATCTTTTGAGCCTCAATGCGCTGATATTTTACACCAGACATATAAACCAATAATGGAAACAGGAGGTAGAATTGAGTTTCTACCCCTAATGACCATGTGTGTGTAAAAATATTCAGCTCAGCAGGAGCGGAAAAGTAATCAGTAGACTGATTGAATAAGGTTAGATTGGCTACGCCGAACAATGCTGATATGCCCGTCCATAATGATGTCGCAGGGCTTTCATCAAACATGCAAGCCAAAACGCCAGCTATTAACGAAAAGGCAATTAGAGAAGGGATTAATCTTTTTATTCGTTTGGAATAGAAGATGAGTAAGAAGTCTTGGGAGTTTTCACTTTTTGATTTGGTGATCAGTGAATTGGTGGTAACAAATCCAGAAATGACGAAAAAGATGTCTACTCCTAGAAATCCACTGGGCAAAAACTCTTTGTTGAAGTGATTGATGATGACGGCAACGATCGCGATCGCTCTAAGTCCATCTATTTCAGGTCTGTAGGACGACTGCAAAAATTGATGTTCGAGGTGGTTTGCCTCTGAAGGATTGTTTTTGGGGCTATTAAAAGTCATCTGGCAGTACTATAAATGCTCTGTTGCTCGCAGTTAAATGCTCTGTTGCTCGCAGTCCCTGGAGAGAGTAGCTCGCGAACTGGTGTCAATAGAGTTCCCACAACTTCTTCTTATTGCTCACCTCACGTAATCCTTGCATGCTCTTAATTGGTGCAGCTTTTAAGTAGAGAAAGGAAGGTGCTCAATAGTTGCCTTTGCCATAGTCCGGATATCAAGCATCAGTATGGGTAGTTCTTGTAACTAAACTTTGTTTTAGATCCGTCCGAGCAGGCAGCATACTGGTCATTCTGCTAACTAGCGCCTACTCTTCACCCTCTTCTGCTATATAATCCCCGGCAGCACCTATGGAATAACGACAATGGCTGAGTGGCGGGTGATTGAGAGGGGCATTACGGCCCCTAAGGGGTTTCAGGCGGCGGGCATTGCGGCAGGGCTCAAACCCTCGGGCGCACCGGATTTGGCGTTGATTTACTCGGACTGTGAGGCGATCGCCGCCGGCGTCTTCACCACCAGCCACGTGCGGGCCGCCTGCGTGGACTACTGCCGTCAGCGCCTCGACGCGCGCCCCAGCGCCCGCGCCATTCTGGTCAATGCGGGTCAGGCCAACGCCTGCACCGGCAACCAGGGGTGGGTTGACACCCTCGAAAGCGCCACCGCTCTCGGTACTGCCCTCAATCTGCCCCCGGAGGCCGTGCTGATTGCCTCCACCGGGGTCATCGGGCAGCGGATCAAAATGGATCAGCTCAAGGCGGGCATTCCCCGACTGGTGACCAGCCTCTCCTCGGAGGGCTCTGAGGCCGCCGCTGGAGCGATCATCACCACCGACCTGGTGCCCAAAGCGGTGGCCATGGAAACCACCATCCACGATCGCCCCGTGCGCATCGGCGGCATCGCCAAGGGCTCCGGCATGATTCACCCCAACATGGCCACCATGCTGGCCTTCGTCACCTGCGACGCTACTGTGTCGCCCACCCTTTGGCAGGACATGCTGCGCCGAGCCGCCGATCGCAGCTTTAACCAGATCACCGTGGATGGCGACACCAGCACCAACGACACCCTGATTGCCCTGGCCAACGGCGAGTCGCGCACCCCCGCCATCACCGATGAGGGGGCCGAGGCCGACCAGCTGGAGGCCATGCTTACCGCCGTTTGTCAGTACCTGGCCAAGGCGGTGGCTCGCGATGGGGAAGGGGCTACCTGTCTGATTGAAGTGACTGTCACCGGGGCGGCCAACACCGCCGCTGCCAACCAGGTCGCCCGCACAATCGCCGGGTCATCCCTGGTCAAGTCGGCCATCTTTGGCCACGACCCCAACTGGGGCCGCATTGCCGCCGCCGCTGGGCGGGCCGGGGTCACCTTTGACCAGAGCGATCTGCGGGTGCAGTTAGGTGACTTTCTGCTGATGGAGCACGGGCAACCCCTGGACTTCGATCGCCCCGCCGCCAGCACCTACCTGAGGACGGCCACCGAAGGCGAATATCTGAAGACCGACACCGTAGCCATCCACGTCTCTGTGGGCGACGGACCGGGCAAAGGACAGGCCTGGGGCTGCGACCTCAGCTACGACTACGTCAAGATCAACGCCGAGTACACCACCTGAGCCAAGGGCTGGTGCCGCTGCCCGGCATTCAAAAGGCAACCGGGCAAAGCGCAGGCGGAGAATCCAGGCCGAGTTTTTTTAGCGATCTTGACAGCAGAAGGGCTCGGCCTGCTATAGTATCAAAGCGACAACGATGGGGTGTCGCCAAGCGGTAAGGCACCGGGTTTTGGTCCCGGCATTCCTAGGTTCGAATCCTAGCACCCCAGTTTTTTCAAAAATTCCCCTTAGAGGGTTACTCGTCCTCGGCATCCTCAAGCTCCTGGATGGCGAGCAGGAGATCTTCTTCCTGGGCCTCAAAGTCGGGTTCAGAGATGTCGCCCATGTCAAAGGCGAGCTGGAGGGCTAGCAGCTGTTTTTGCAGGCTTTCCAGGTCGTTAGTGGCGATGTCGGCCTGTTCCAGCATTTTGTCGGCAATCCAGCTCACCCCTTCGATGGGGCCAAGCACAGGGGCAAAGAGAAGCTTGAGCAGCATTGGCAGACAGCTAGTTGAGCTGGGCGAAGTTGTAGGGGGCGGTAAAGTTGTTGTAGCGGATTCGCAGGCGATCGCCAAAAGTCTCGTCGATGGCTTCCACCGCCTGACTAAACTCAGCCTCACTCTCCCACGGAATCAGGTAGGCGGCATTGTAGATCATCACATCGGTCTGGGGTGCATTTTCGAGCACGTCCTTGGCTAGCGGGGCGAGGGCCTGGCGAAACTGGTCCACGATGCCCTGCTTGCGCGCCTCCATCGCCGCTTCGATTTGCTGGCCAATGAAGATCACCTGCTCCATCCCCAGCTGGGTGCCTTCGAGCTGATCCCGCTGGGCGCTGAGCTCAGCGTTTTCCGTCATCATCATCTCCAGTTCGCTGGAGGGCTCCCACTGTACCTTAATGCTCACCTCGCGGCAGCCGTCGAGCCGCGCAAACAGCTGGGTCAAATCCTCGGCGTAGGGAGCCACCAGGTCGTCCTGCACCTGCTCCCAGCTGTCGACAATGAGGCCGAACTGGAGCGGCAGCAGAGTACGGTGCCCCTGTTCCATCGCTGCTTCCAGCACCTTTTCGTGGCCCAGCAGGTTCTTGCGGCTGGACAGGTAGCGCTTTTGGCAGGCGATCGAATAAAGAAAGGTAAAGTTGCCCAGCGCCTGGGCCTGCACCGCCTGCTCGTCAAGGCCGGTTAGGGGGAGCTCAGCGGGGCCGGGGGCGGGGAAAATACCGTACAGATAGTAGCGTTCAGCCATGGGTCGTCTCTGGGGGGTGTCTCTGGGGGTCGTCTCTGGGGGGAATAGACCTAGGGTGCCCTAAACCGTCAGCGTCTTCGACAGGGCTGCGATCGCCCCAAAGGGATTGGCCTAACCCAGATGGTTCATAAACCCTTGAGCAGCGCAAGAACGGTGCGGGCACCGGCAGCTGCAGGCCCGACCCAGCGCCCCCGACATCCTGTCAATCGCCGTGGGTTAATCGCTATAGTGTTTTTGGCATTGTCTTGGCGAATAGGAGACTAGCAACTGTGGCCACTGCACCTGAGGCAACCAACCGCTGGCTGAGAACAGGCACCTGGGCCCGCCGGGGAAAGCAGATCATGGCCCTGGTGCTGGTGCTGGTGGTTGGGCTGGTCAGCGCTGGCTGCGACCCCACCCGCTTTGCCCGGGCCAGTGCCGACGTGCCCCGCCTGGTGCTGAGTACCCTCAGCGACCCCAAAACCTTTAACCCCATCCTCAGCCAGGAATCGCCCAACATCTTTGGCTTTACCTTTGAAGGCCTGACCACCACCGACGGCGTTACCGGGGACGTGGTGCCTGCGCTGGCCGAAAGCTGGGAAATCTCCGAGGACGGCAGACAGCTGGTGTTTACCCTGCGCGAGGGGCTGCGCTGGTCCGATGGCGAACCCTTGACCGTGGACGATGTGGTGTTTACCTACGACACCCTGTTCAACCCCGCCATCCCCACCAACAGTCGCGACGGGTTTCGCATTGGCACCCAGGGTCTGCTGCCGGAGGTCAGCCGGGTGGACGATCGCCGGGTGCAGTTCTCCCTGCCGGAACCCTTCGCCCCCATGCTGCGCAATACCTCGCTGGAGATTATTCCGGCCCACATTCTCCAGAGCGCAGTCGAAAATCCCGATGCCCAGGGCAACCCAATTTTTCTCTCCACCTGGGGTACCGACACGCCGCCCCGCCAGATCGTTGGCAATGGTCCCTTTCGCCTGGCCCAGTACGTGCCTGGTGAACGGGTGATTTTTGAGCGCAACCCCTACTACTGGCAGCAGGACGAGCAGGGCAACCCGCAGCCCTACCTGGAGCAGGTGGTCTGGCAGATCGTCGGCTCGACCGACACCTCCTTCTTCCAGTTTCGATCCGGCGGGCTCGATATGGACAGTGTGCAGCCCGACTTTTTCTCTCTGCTGAAGCGGGAGGAGGAACGGGGCGATTTCACGGTCTACAACGGTGGCCCCGGCATGGGCACCAACTTCTTTGCCTTTAACCTCAACCGGGCCAGCCGCAATGGCAGACCTCTCGTCAACCCGGTGCGATCGGCCTGGTTTAACAACGTTGCCTTTCGTCAGGCGATCTCCTACGGTATCGATCGCGAGACCATGGTCAACAACATTTTCCAGGGGCTGGGACAACCCCAAACCTCGCCGATCTCGGTGCCTAGCCCCTTCTTCGCGCCACCAGAAATGGGCATTCGCACCTACGATTACAACCCGGAGCGGGCCAGGGAACTGCTGCTGGGCGCTGGGTTTGAATACAACAGCGCTGGTCAATTGCTAGACGCAGAGGGCAATCGGGTGCGGTTTACCCTGATCACCAACGCCGGCAACCGAATCCGTGAGTCAATTGGCTCCCAAATTAGAAACGACCTGTCCCAGCTGGGCATTCAGGTAGACTTTCAGCCCCTGGCCTTCAATGCCCTGGTCGATCGCCTCACCGACAGCCTGGAGTGGGAAGCTATGGTGTTGGGCCTAACTGGCGGCACCGAACCCAATGGTGGGGCCAATGTTTGGCTGCTGGATGGGGCGCTTCACGCCTTTAACCAGAACGCTGGTCCTGGCCAGGATCCCCTGGAGGGCTGGGAGGCCGCCGACTGGGAGCGCCGTATCGCCGACCTCTACATTGAAGCGGCCCAGGAAATTGACGAAGATCGGCGCTTTGAGCTGTACAAAGAAACCCAGCAGCTGACCCAGGAATACCTGCCCTTTACCTATTTAATTAACAACCTGTCGCTTACCGCCGTGCGCAACCGGGTCCAGAACGTGCAGTATACGGCCCTGGGCGGTGCCCTGTGGAATATCCATGAGTTGACCGTTGAATAGGCAACTGGCAACCTCTGCCCACCCTGTTTTCGCTGATTAGCTCAGCTGTGCCGTGCACTCCAACAGCAGCCGCTGGTTAATCAGCGCGTAGGGTTGCACCACCAAAGCCCGTCTAAACGCCTGAATGGCGTCTTCATACTGCTCCAGGGCGGCATGGCACAGCCCCAGGCCGTGAAGTGCGCCAAAGTGGTAGGGCACCAGCTCCAAAACGCGCTGGCAGTCTGCCCTAGCCTCCCGATAGCGGTGCTGCACAAAGAAGAGCACTGCCCGTCGATTCCAGGCTTCGGCGAAGTCGGGCAGCTCAGCCACCAGGGCCGACAGCAGGGCCTCTGCTGCATCGAGCTCGCCCTGATCTACCAACGCCTGGGCCGTTTGCAGTCGTTGATTGCCCTCGGCTCCCTTCTGGTAAAACCAACTCTGCCACAGGGCGGCGGTGGCCAGTTCCCGCTGATACTCGTCCTCTTGCCTCAGGCTTTGTAGCAGTATCTCCAGGGTTGAGTCGTCCATGTGTGCTTTCGCCTGACCATAGGATTAGCTTCCATTATCGGGCATTGGCCAGAGTTGGTGGGCCTGCGGGGTTGGGGTGTGGCCGCTCAGGGTGAAAGCGCGGTTAGGTAACAATAGGTGAACTGATTTTTTTAAAGTTGTGAGTGGCTCTAAGCAGATGGGCAGACTACAAATGTGCAAGGAATAAGCCCTGAGCGCTGAGGCTGTTTCTACCGCTTCTTTGCAGTAGCAGCTAGGCCCATCTGAGGGAGAACACCTTGCAATTTCATCGAACACATTAACTGTTTAGGGGTTTCAAAACCATGGCTGTTGAAAAAGTAAACTCTTCCTCTAGCTTGGCCGAAGTTGTTGACCGCATTCTGGACAAAGGCATCGTTGTGGATGCTTGGGTTCGTGTGTCTCTGGTTGGTATTGAGCTGCTGGCCATCGAGGCTCGCGTTGTGATTGCTTCCGTTGACACCTACCTCAAGTATGCCGAAGCCGTTGGCCTGACCGCTCAAGCTGCTGTACCCGCTGCCTAACAGCGCACGACCGCTCTCAATAACCCAATGGGGCAGTGAAACATTGAGTTCGACCCAGGTTTATCTGCCCCATAGGTTAGGGCTCACCAACATTTTCCAGCTCTGACTATAACGGCAAATTGGCCGTTGGCAAGTTTACAAATAGCGCTTCAAAATTCCACCGAGACCCTGCCAAAAACCAGCTCTTTAAGGTCCAGTGACTATTCTGTTCTTGGCGCTTTTTTCTCTCCTTGCCACCTTGAAAAATACCCAAAGTTATTTACCACATTTCATTTTCGCTAAAGGGAGAGCAGTCCTGTGACAGCACTTTATGACCAGTGGCAAGCCGCACGACAACTGCGCCAGAGTGAGGTGGTCAATCGGCGCTATCAGGTCTTTACTGACCTGGAACGCTGGCAGGCTGACCGGCTGACCCATGCTGTGCAGCTGCGCCAGGACCTCGAGCAGCTGATGAGCGATCTGCGGACCAATACGGCTCTGTGGCTGGCCGACACCACCGCCGATCGCGAGGCTCAGGTTTTGCCTCGCCAGCAGGCCCGTCAGGCCTACGTTCAGGCCCTCCAGGCCGACACCATCGAGCTGCTGACCAGCTACCAGGCTGCCCGAGAAATGAGCGCCGCCGAACTGCGCCAAAAGCTTGAGCACGATTGCCAGGTGCTTCAAAACACTGTCAATGACCTGCGCTTAGAGATTGCCCAGGAGCTGCGCCAGGTGCAGCAGCAGGTAGCGGCCATTCAGGCTAAAACAGCTGTCGATCTGGCTGGTTATCGCCAGGAGCAGGCGATGGTGCGGGCCGAGCTACTGCCCCAGCTCACCGCCTACGTCGAAGAGTTGCAGGTGCAGGTGCAGACCACCCTCAAGGATCTGACCGCTGTGCGCCAGCAGGCCGCCGTGATCAACCAGACCCAGCGTCAGTGCGATCGCCAGGCTTTGACCCTATCTGTCGACGCCATGTTTGACGAGCTGGCCGACTTTCGCCGTCAGCTCCAGGCCCAGCGAGCCCAGCTATCCCACATCGTCTGGGGCCAGGCTGCTCCTCAACCCGCTGAGGCTCCTGCCCCTCGACCCATCGCTACCCGACCCGCGGCCATCGCTCCCCCGGCCCGGGCGGTAGCGCCTGCCAAGCCCGCCCCCACGGTGGTCCCCAAAGTGGCCCCCAAAGCGGCTGTAATACCTTCCCCCGCTCCGGCCAAGGCGGCCCAGGCCCCGGCCCGGCCCCCAGCCCCTGCGGCACCGGTCGCTCCCTCGGCGCCAGTGGCCACGGTGACAGCCCCAGCCGCACCTCCCTCGACGGTGGCCGTCGCTCCTGTCCCCGCTGCCGAGTCTCCGTCAATCGAAGAGGTGGTTTACAACTACCTGCACCTGTCCCAGGGGGCTCGCCTCAGCGAAATTGAGACGGAGCTGGGCATCAACCGTTTTCAGGCGGTAGATGCGCTGCGATCGCTGATTCAAAAAGACCTCGTGGTTAAGCAAGACCGTACCTATCTCGTCCAAGAGGAAGCCGTTCTGTGAACACTGTTCTACAAGCCCGCCCCCGCAACTTTGTCTCCACCCCCACCCTGGAGCGCACCACTCTTCGAGCCCTGCGGTACCTGCAATCGGGGTACTCCATTCACCTCAAGGGTCCGGCCGGTACCGGCAAAACCACCCTGGCCCTGCACCTGGCCGATCTGCTGGCCCGCCCAATCATGCTGCTGTTTGGCGACGACGAGTTCAAAACCTCTGACCTGATCGGCAACCAGGCGGGCTACACCCGCAAAAAGGTGGTAGACAACTATATCCACAGCGTCGTGAAGGTGGAGGACGAGCTGCGCCAGAACTGGATCGACTCGCGCCTGACGCTGGCCTGCCGTGAAGGCTTCACCATGGTGTACGACGAGTTCAACCGATCGCGCCCCGAGGTCAACAACGTGCTGCTGTCGGCCCTGGAGGAAAAACTCCTGGTACTGCCCCCCAGCAACAACCGGGCCGAGTACATCCGCGTCAGCCCGCACTTCCGCGCCATCCTCACCTCCAACCCCGAAGAGTACTGCGGTGTTCACGGTACCCAGGACGCGCTGCAGGACCGCCTGATCACCATCAATATGCCCGAGCCCGATGAACTGGCTCAGCAGCAGATCCTGGTGCAAAAGGTGGGCATTGACAGCTCTGCCGCGCTGCAAATTGTGCAGCTGGTCAAGGCCTTCCAGTCGACGGCCGCGCCCGATATGGTTTCCAGCCTGCGCCCCAGCCTGATGATTGCCACCATTTGCCACGACCACGGCATTCTGCCCCTGGCCGAAAATGCCGACTTCCGCGACGTGTGCAGCGATATTTTGCTGGCCCGCTCCAAAGAGCCCGCCCCCGATGCCACCCGCCACCTCTGGAATCTGTTCAACCGCTTTGTGGTGTCCCAGGCTGAGCTGGTCAACGATCTCACCCTGAAACCTGAGGTTCAGCCCCAGGCTCGCCTCCACGGCGAAGACGAAGACGACACTCCTCCGGCCCTCGCGGACTTGAGTGCCGAAGCACTGATCGATTTTGTTGAGGACCCTGCGACCGTTGAGGAAACCGTCTCAGCAGATCAGGAGCTAGAAACCCTGCACTCTGCCCCAGCAGCCGTCGCAATCGCCCCTCAGGCCCCGGCTGACCCGCCGATTGCGCCCGCAGAGGCTGCCGCCGAATCAGGATCTACCCCTGCCGACGCCGCTCCTGACGCTGACCTTGAAACCCGCATTTTTGACTATCTCGATGCCACAGGTACGGCATCCCTCGCTACCATCGAGGCAGCCCTGGGGCTAAACCGCTTTCAGGTGGTCAACGCCCTCAAGTCCATGCTGGATCAAGCCCTGATCGAGAAACGCGAGGTCGATGGGCAGCTCACGGGCTATCAGCTGAGTTCTAACTGAAGGTAATCTGTCGTGACTATCAACGCCCCCGCCAGTCGTCCCCAAACCGGTCGTAGCACGATTACCACCGCTACCCAGGGGTCTTCTCTGGTGGACGTGATCGAACGGGTGCTCGACAAAGGGATTGTGATCGCTGGCGATATTTCAGTCTCCGTTGGATCGACGGAGTTGCTGAGCATTCGCATTCGCCTGATCATTTCTTCGGTCGATAAGGCCCGTGAAATTGGCATTAATTGGTGGGAAAGCGACCCCTACCTCAGCAGCCGCACCAGCGAGCTGCTGGAGGCCAATCAGCAACTCCAGGCTCGCCTGGAAAGTTTGGAAGCCGAGCTGAAGGCGCTGCGATCCGCTGAACCGTCGACCTGAACCTGTCCATCGGATGAGCGACTTTCAGCCATCTTGGGCTCTGGCCGTTTGCGGCCGTAGCCTGGTGGCTCAAGTCAATCAGACCTATCGTCCATCCGTTACCCTGCTGCCTCGCCATGCTTACTCTGCGCACCCTGAGACAAATCCCCACCAGCCGCACCATTGCGAGCTTTCGTTCGGTGCCCAGCCGCAGTCGGCCCACCGGGGCGCACCTCACCGATGCAGGACGCATGGGCTACCACCGCACCCGCATCCAGTCCGAAGACGCCCGCCGTCAGTGGTTGCAGCACCAGTGGCAGGGGCGCGCCTAGAAGCGCCCCCGCCTGGTTTTTGGGGTCGGGCGTAGCACCACGGTAAACGGTTTTGGCCAGAATTGGTGACACGCCCTAGACTGTGGCTATGACCTCCGAGAACGTCGATTCTGAACTGTTACCCAGCCTGGCGCTTCAGCCCCCCGCAAAAACCGACGCGGGGCTGGCCCCGCTGCTGCTCACCGTCATTGAGCTGGTGCGGCAACTGATGGAGGCCCAGGTGATTCGGCGGATGGAGTCGGGCGACCTCAGCGACGAGGAGCTTGAACGGGCCGCAGACAGTCTGCGAAAGCTCGAACAGCAGGTCGTCGATATGTGCGAGATCTTTGACGTAGACCCCGCCGATCTGAATATCGATCTGGGGGAAATCGGTACGTTGCTGCCCAGGGAGGGCCAATACTATCCGGGCGAAAAAAACCAGAGTCCGACTATTCTAGAGCTGCTCGATCGCCTGCTGGATACCGGAGTCGTGGTTGAAGGCGACGCTGAACTGGGTATGGCCCAGCTCAATTTGATACACGCCAAACTGCGGCTGGTGCTGACCTCTAAACCCATTTAGGCCGGGGAGTGAGTTCTTGTTGACGACCGACTGATTCACCCCAGCGCGGCTACCCCTGCCACTGCCACAGCTTGATGGTTTTGTCGGCGCTGGCGCTGGCAATGACGCCACCACTGCACTGAATGGCCACCTGATGTACAGGGTTGATGTGAGCGGGTAGTGTGGCTTCCAGGGTGCCGGTTTGACTCTGCCAGAGGCGCAGCGTGCCGTCGCTGCTGCCGCTAACTAGCCGTTGCCCATTGGGGAAAAAGGCAACGGTGTTCACCTCCTGGGTATGTCCCTGCAGGGTGTGGCGCAGGTCGCCCGTGGATAGATCCCAGAGGCGCACGGTGCGGTCTTTGCTAGCGCTGGCCATCAGGCGACCGTCGGGACTGACGGCCACCTGATTAACGGTATTGGTATGGCCCGCAAAAACTCTGGTTGCTTGAGCTGTCTGGGCATCCCAGAGGCGCACGGTGTTGTCGAGGCCGCCGCTGACTAAGCGCTGGTCACCGCTGACCAGAGCCACGGTTTTGAGCATACCGGCTGAGCCGGGTAGGGTCTTGGTCAGGCTGCCCTGGCTGGGGTTCCACAGTTTGAGGGTGCCGTCTTCGCTGGCGCTGGCCAGGCAGTTGGTGCTGCCCAACGCGATCGCCGTGACATCGCGCAGGTGCCCTTTCAGCGTATGCCGCAGGGTGCCGCTGCCCACGTCCCAGATTTTCACCGTGGCGTCGTCCCCACAGCTCACCATGAGCTGACCGCGCTGGTCAATGGCCACATCGTTGACCCCGCGCGCGTGGCCCCTGAGCGAGTGCAGCAAATCTCCTGATTGCCAGTTCCAGATCCGCAGAGAGTCGTCAAGGCTGCCGCTGACCAGCAGCGGCTGTTGGGGGGCAAAGGCCACAGCGGTCACCCATGACTGGTGACCGACCAGTGTTTGAATTAGCTGCCAGCCGCCGCCCAACACTGTCGCAGAGCCATGGTCTAGCTTAGATGACCCCGAGGGTTGGGGGGATCCTGAGGGTTTAGGCGGTCCTGAGGGTTGGGGGGATCTTGAGCCAGGGGGATGGGCATGGGGATACCCGGTACCGCGAACGTTAGGCGGTGGAGGCTGGGGGCCGGAGGCAGGTTGGCCAGAGGCGGGGCCAGAGACAGGACCGGAGAGGGGTCCAGCCATTTCGGCGGCGGTGGGTAGGGACGTAATCGGTACCGCTACACCAGCCCTTTGCCCCGGCCCGCTCAGGGGTGGGCGATCGAGCCCGGTAAACAGGCTCGGGCTGGCCTGGCTAGACACCCATCCAGGAACTGCCCCCTCCAGTTTGGGCAGCCGCTGCAGGTCATCCAGCACGTCCTGGGCGCTCTGGTAACGCTCGCTGACCAGATCCTTGGTCATGCAGTTGAGCACGGCGGCCAGGCCGGGATGAATGGTGCGCCCCTGTTTCTGGAGATACTCCTGCCAGAGCCAGCGACCCTCCTGGGGGCTGTAGAGATCCTCGGGTTTGCGGCCGGTCAGCAGGTGGAGACAGCTGGCCCCAAGACTGTAGAGATCGCTGGAGGGGTAAGCCTGTCCGCTGCGCAGCTGCTCGATGGGGGCATAGCCTTCGGTGCCGATCCGGGTGCCGGGCTCGTAACGGATGGCTTCGCTAAACTGCTTGGCCACCCCAAAGTCGATCAGCACCGGCTTCTGGTCGGCCTTGCGGCGAATGATATTGGAGGGGGTGATGTCGCGGTGGATAACGCCGTGCTGGTGGATAAAGTGCAGCACCGGCAGCAGGTCCTCCAGCAGCTGACGCAGGCTGCCCTCGCTGTAGGCGGCCTGGGCGGCAATCTCCTGGTACAGGGTGCGGCCCTGGATCATTTGCTGTACCAGGTAGAGGTATTTATTTTGCTCGAAGTAGGCCAGCAAGGTGGGAATTTGCGGGTGTTCCCCCAACTCGTGGAGCCGCACGGCCTCCTGCTCAAATAGCTGGACGGCTTTTAAGAAGGACTTGGTGCCCTGGGTCTGGGGCGCAAACTGCTTGATCACGCAGCGGCTGTTGAGGCGATCGGTGTCGAGGGCAAAGTAGGTGCGCCCAAAGCCGCCGCGCCCAATCAGCTTGAGCGGTCGGTAGCGACCCCGCAGACGCCGCTCCAGGGGAGTGCCACAGGTGGGACAAACGGCGGCCTGGGTAGCGTGATTGGGCTGGGTACAGTGGGGATTGAGGCAGCAGATCATCACAGCGGGAACCCGGGGGACGCAGGGGCATAGCTTTTGCTTATGCCTACTTCCATTTAACCTGCAATCGGTCGGAGAGGGGGGATTTTGCTGCTGGGTTGGTGCCGTGGGGCAGCCAATTGACTTGCGATCGCTCTAGTCCGGTTCTGGTCGCGAGGTCAACGCTATATTTCGTAACAATTGGGGCGATCGCGCCAATCCGCCCAAACCCTTGCGGTATGGTAAATAAACCTCATTACTTGATAAACCCTCGTCGTTGAGCAATTTGCTGCCGCCCCTATGACCCTGGCCCAGCCTCCCCACAACAAAGCCAAAGCCCTGCGTCCGGGGGCCACCCGCCCCGCTAAGGAACTCTGCAGCGAGTGCGGCTTCTGCGATACCTACTACATCCACTACGTCAAAGAGGCCTGCGCCTTTCTCAACCAGCAGTTCCCCACCCTGGAGCAGCAGAGCCACGGCCGCAGTCGCGATCTGGAGACCGAAGACGAGGTCTACTTTGGCGTCCACCAGGACATGATGGCTGCCCGCAAGCAGCAGCCCATCGAGGGGGCTCAGTGGACGGGCATTGTCAGCACGATCGCGATCGAGATGCTGACCCGGGGCCTGGTCGAAGGCGTGGTGTGCGTGCAGAATACCGAGAGCGATCGCTTTCAGCCCCAGCCGATCATTGCCACCACCCCCGAAGAGATTCTGGCGGCGCGGGTCAACAAGCCCACCCTATCGCCCAACCTGTCGGTGCTGGAGCAGGTGGAGCAGTCGGGGATGAAACGGCTGCTGGTGATCGGAGTGGGCTGTCAGATTCAGGCGCTGCGGGCGATTGAAAAGCAGCTCGGTCTGGAGCAGCTCTACGTGCTGGGCACCCCCTGCGTGGACAACGTCAGCCGGGCGGGTCTGCAAAAATTTCTGGAAACCACCAGCCGATCGCCCGATACCGTCGTGCACTACGAGTTTATGCAGGATTTTCGGGTCCACTTCAAGCACGAAGACGGCTCCACCGAAACCGTGCCCTTCTTTGGCCTCAAGACCAACCAGCTCAAGGATGTGTTTGCCCCCTCCTGCATGAGCTGCTTCGACTACGTGAACGGGCTGGCCGACCTGGTGGTGGGCTACATGGGGGCTCCCTTTGGCTGGCAGTGGATCGTAGTCCGCAACGATCGCGGCCAGGCCATGCTGGACCTGGTGATGGATCAGCTCGACACCCAGCCGGTGATGTCGGTGGGCGATCGCAAGGCCGCCGTACAGCAGAGCATTCCCGCCTACGACAAGGCGGTGACCCTGCCCATGTGGGCCGCCAAGCTGATGGGCGTGGTGATCGAGCGCATCGGTCCCAAGGGGCTGGAGTACGCCCGCTTTTCCATCGACTCCCACTTCACCCGCAACTACCTCTACGTCAAGCGCAACTATCCGCAGAAGCTGGCCGCCCACGTGCCGGAATTCGCCAAACGCATCGTCAGTCAGTACAAACTGCCCGATTAGCACGCATAAGATCCCAGGGTTCTTTGGTGGAGAGACCAGCAACTCTGGCTACCCATCAAAGAACCCTAGGATCCGCGCTAAAGCGTACCCTACTCCCACGGAAAGGATGGCAGAGGCGTGCTACACCACGCTATATCCCTCTGCTAGCCAACGCTCCATTCCCGCCGGAGCCTGGGCCTGGGCCAGCACCACCCGGAGCTGATCGCCGTCCAGCACCTCAGTCTCCAGCAAAGTCTGGGTGGCCGACTCCAGCAGGCCCTGGTTGAGCCGCAGAATGTCGATCGCCATCGAGCGAGCCCCATCCAGCAACTGCTTCACCTGGCGATCGATTTCGGTCGCCACTTCGGGGCTGGTCACCCGCCTGTCGCTGCCCCCATCCAAAAACTGAGCATTAGCTTTGGCAAAGGCCACTGGCCCCAGGCTGGCGCTCATGCCGTACTCGGTCACTGCCTTCTCGGCCAGGTCGGTCGCTTTCTGGATGTCGTCGCTGGCCCCGGTCGAAACCTTGCCAAAGACAATTTCCTCAGCGGCGCGCCCGGCCAGCAGCGTGGCCAGCTGCCCCCGCAGTTCGTCTTCAAGCATCAGGTAGCGGTCATTCTCCGGCATTTGCAGGGTGTAGCCCAGCGCCCCCAGTCCGCGCGGCACAATCGAAATTTTGGTCACCCGGTTGCCGCCGGGCATCAGCGCCCCCACCAGGGCATGGCCCACTTCGTGGTAGGCCACCGTCTGCCGTTCGGTCGCCGTCAGCACTCGAGAGCGCTTCTCCAGTCCGGCAATCACCCGCTCAATGGCTTCGCCAAAGTCGGCCATCAGCACCGCCTTGCGGTGGTTGCGGGCCGCCATCAGCGCCGCTTCGTTGACCAGGTTGGCCAGGTCGGCCCCGGCAAAGCCAGCGGTTTGGGCCGCAATGTCCGCCAGGTTGACGTCCTCCCCCAGCGCCACGCCGCGACCGTGCACCTGCAAAATCTCCAGCCTGCCGCTCCTGTCGGGGCGATCGACCAGCACCTGGCGATCGAAGCGGCCGGGGCGGCGCAGGGCCGGGTCCAGGGTTTCAGGCCGGTTGGTGGCGGCAATCACAATCACGCCGTCATTGCCGTCAAAGCCGTCCATTTCGGTCAGCAACTGGTTCAGGGTTTGCTCCCGCTCGTCGTTGCCGCCGTTGGGGTTGCCGCCGCGGGTCTTGCCCACGGCGTCTAGCTCATCAATAAACACAATACAGGGAGCCTGACGCTTGGCTTTCGCAAACAGGTCGCGCACCCGCGAGGCCCCGACGCCCACAAACATCTCCACAAACTCCGACCCGGCCATGCTCAAGAATGGGACGCCCGCTTCGCCAGCGATCGCCTTCGCCAGCAGGGTCTTACCCGTGCCAGGAGGCCCCACCAGCAGCACCCCCTTGGGAATTTTGGCCCCCAGCTGGCGGTACCTGTCGCCGTTGGCCAAAAAGTCCACGACCTCTTGCAGCTCCTGCTTGGCCTCGTCCACCCCGGCCACATCGGCAAAGGTGACGCCAGTTTTGCTCTTGCCGTAGCTGCGGGCCTTGCTTTTGCCCATGCCCACGGTGGTGCCCACCCCACCCGCACGGCTAAACTTTGCCGCCAGGGCCAGCGCCCCCACTAGCATCCCTGAGGAGATGATTAACCCGGCGATGCCCGCTGGGGGGAGCGGTTCGGGGGCCAGAGTAACCCGCACCCCCTGACGCTTAAGCTGACTCATAACTTCATCGGTCGAGCCCACCGGCTGGGTTGTGTAGCGGCGGGAGCCAAATTCGGGCTTGAGGGTGTAGTCGATGCGGTCGCGCCCCATCGTCACCCGTTGCACCTGAGCAGTCTTGACCTGCTCCAGAAAGGTGCTGTAGGTCGATTGCACTGGGGTTTCTGTTTTCATTGGGGCAGGTCCTGTAGGGTAAGGGGAACCAACTGGGGGAGGCACTGGAAAAAGCTTCCGGCCAACCGCTCACTTCCTTGATTCTGCGTCAGGTACCCTTTCCCTCCCAGAGGGGGAAACGCCCCAAGTTAGCCGTAGTTACCGAAGCCCACAGGCCGCTCGATACGGTGATTACGCCCTGTTTGAGGGGATGGCCGTAACGACTTCAGATCCATCGCGCCAGTCTCATTCCTAAAAATTTTGCCGGAGTAGGAATCCCATACGCCCCAGGGTGTCAGTGCCGTAGCCCCCGAAAAGAGCTGGGATCTGGAGCCCACCCTGGGCCAGAAGTTGAGTGATTTAAGAAGCGGACTGGAAGCCTACGCCTGTGCTCTGGCCGATAGGGCTGAGATAGATCGCTAAAACCCTACGTATGCAGCTCAATTCAGCATAAAAAAGTTACCTAAAATCGATTAAGTATCGAGAAAATACTCAGTACATAGTGTGAAGTTCTCAATAAGATAGAAGCCTCAGGGGAAGATTTTGAGGTCAGTTCATCTATTTGAGGCCCTTTGGGGTAGGGTTACAACGGTAACGGGCGATCGCGGCGGTTCGCCAAGTGACTTTACAGTCCTGATCGCTCCGTTACAATAGCTGGGTATTTTAGTAGGTAAATGCCTGTCACTTCTGTAGAAGTCCCCTGGCGTTTACTGGCCTTCCCGCAGGCCAATGGAGCACACTCGATTTTCCTCATCTATAACATCCCCTCCCAGCGGGGCGGTTAGCTATGTCCAGGGTTTCCCAGCGTCACTGCTGCTGTAGGGCCAACGCCCCCTGACCAGGCCTTACCGCTGCTACATTCTTGGTTTTGTCGTTTGGCATATCGGTTTTAAAAACATGAGTCGTCATCTACTGCGAAAGGCGTTGCGGCTTCCTCAAGCTGCAATCAAGCGATTGGTTACTGGGGTGCTACAACTCGTGCTGCTGGCAAACCGACCGGCCCGCTTGGCCAGGTCGGGTTTTGTGTTGCCAACTACCGTGTTGCTGGTGCTAATGGTGGTGCTCACCGCCACCGCCCTCACCTATCGCTCCTTTACCCGCAGCGATATGGCCATCTCCCAGCGGGAGCAGCAGGTGATTTCTAACGCCGCAACCCCTGCGGTAGACCGAGCCAAGGCCAAAATCGAATTCTTGTTTCAGACCGACAACCGCTTTCCCAGCGGAGTGCCCGCCAGTGACATTCTGGCTGACCTGATGCTGGTCACCAGTACCTACCCTGGCTATACCGGCCGCGTTGCCGCTCTGCCCGGTGCCAACGATCCCTACACCCTGCCCGATGAAACCCGGGTCGATATCAACGGCGACACAATCTTAGACAACGCCTGGTCGTTTAATACCGACATCAACGGCGATGGCGTTGTCGGTAGTAATGAAATCGTTGTCTACTCCATCCTGGTCGATGACCAAGGGCCCCTGTCGGCAACCACGGTACGCGTCGATGGCCCGGTTAACCAGGCTAAAGCCGATGCTCTGGTCACCCGCACCGGGCCCCTGGCCACAACCGAAGCCAGCCCAGCCTGTGCGGGCGCTCTGGCAGAAGGTGGCTGGCAGGTGGTACAGCAGGGCAACAACTCTACCCTGCAAAAGAACTTCCAGGTCAACGCCTTTGTTGCCAACCTCAACGATGCTAACCGCACCTTTGAAACCCTGGAGTTTCAGCAGTCTCGCACTGCAGCCCGGGCCAACAAGTGGGGGGCATGGTTCCGCTACGACCTCGATGTATCCCCCGGTCCAGAATTTAACTGGAACGGAGCCATGCACACCGACGGCAGCTTCTTTACCTTTGCGGGTAGCGGCACTGGGGCAGGTAATGGCTATCGCTCTCACATGGTGAGTTCCCACAACTCCTGCCTTTACAGCCGGGAAGCCTCCGAAATTTCCCTGTCTGAGGTAGACCTCAACGGCGATGGTCGAGGCGACCCCCGTGCCGTCGTCAATGGCCAGCCAGAATTCCAGGGGCAGGCCGTGCGGGGCACCATGCGGTTCGACAACACCACGAACAACCAACCGTCTATCATTCACGTATGGGATGGGGCAGGACGCCCCGCCATCGTCAACCGCACCCTCGACAACAACACCGACTCCGTTAGAACCAGTGCCGCTAACAACAACGTCCGCCCTTCCGATGTGGCGATGAACCCGCTGGCGCTATTCACTCGCGATACTGCTGAGCACATCAACCCTGGTGCTTGGGAACGGGACCCTGTGTGGAGCACAGCGGCCAATGGCTTTAGCAGCGACAATATTCGACGCATCATCAACGACCAGGTTGCCCGTCCCTTCGTAGACGACTTTTATCGGGCCGACAACCGCTGGGGACCCAAGTCTCGCTACGACAGCCGCGATCTCTCCCTCGACATTACCAACGCCGCTGCCGGAACGGTAGTTGGTGACCGGATCACCGGCGTCGGTCGTCTGACCGATCCATCTAATGGTTTAGACGGCTATTGGGAGCGCCAGTCAATTGAAACTGGTATGCGTCTAATAATGGGCGAACGTCTGGAGTTGGGTAACGCTAATGGTTGGAACTCTAACCCGGCGGGCATTGGGCCGGCAGGGGATCCGTTGTATCCAGCGCTCACTCGCCCAACCGGTACTGATACTCGCTGGGGCGGAGATCATGAGTATTTGCAGCGCAGATCTCTACGGGACAACCTTGCCGCCGTCCAGGGTATGGCTGTATACCACTATCAAATCAACAATGGTCAGTTCCCCGCCGCCTGTGTAGCTGCCACGGCCCACCCCGGAACTCCCCAAACCATTGTCAACAGCCGAACCTATATCAACTACCCGAACACTGGCAGTCTCAAGACTGACTTTTTGACCGGCAACGGCACCAACGGCTGGGAATTTCAGCTACGCAGCACCTTCGACACTGAGGCAGAGTTTATCACTGAGCTGGACAGTAGCCGCCACCTGGGCCGTGCCCTGCGTAACCTGGCCTACTTTGCAGGAGACCCTAGAGGCGGTGCACCCTCTTTCGCGGCGGTGCAGGATGGCAATATCCACCCCCACCCCCACCTCGGCATGTGGGGCGACTTTTCCCCACTGCGCCGCATTTTTACTGAGTACCTTGATGCCAGCCCGGCAGTACCTTACGATCAGTTAAGCCCGGCGGATAAAGCTACACTGCACAGTGCTGCCTGCACCGTCAGCATGCTGGCTTACAACGTCATGGCTGACTATTTGGAAGCTCGGGCTCTCGCTAACACTGATCTCAACATTAACTTTCAAAACATTGGCTCTGGTCTAAGAAACGCCGTCCGCGACATCAGCACCTATGTAACCACCAATGGGGCTACAAACCCTCAGCTAGGCGGTGGCAATCGAGTGTCTGATTACTTCACTACTAGGGGCAAGGCTGTACCCTGGGTTGATCCAACCATCAGCAACGCTCCCTGTACGGGTGGAGTAACCGATGCCGCAGGATATCAAGAAGCCTGCGACTTTGGTCAGTACTTTGCTCAGTACAATCTTGATGACTGGATTGAGCTACTGCGGATGGGAACCAATGCCACGGCAGCTCAGATCACCCAAATTACAACGTTTGTCCAACAAATTAACTTCCTGACCAGCACTATTCGCGATCGTGAACTGGGCTTTAGGGAAGGTCTACCAACCACCAGCCTTGGTCCTGCCACTGCTCCCGCGAACAACATCGTTTGGAACTCGGGTAGCCAACTGACAGAAGTGATTTCACTGCCGGGTGCTAGTGGAAGAAATGTCAGGTTTCAATTGCGTTGCAACCCTAACCTCTTTGGTGGCACCCTAGCCCGTGGGAACGGTGGTAAAGATGACGTTGGTGTTTTTGGATACCTGGCCTGTAGCGCCACAAACGTTATGCCGGTGCGATACCCGGCCCTCTACTACTTGTTCCCCGTCGCTGACCACGACTTTGACGGCGACGGGTGTACCCAGCAGCCCGATGGCCAGACCATTGTTGGTCGCGCCTGCGAACCCACCCAGCCTGGCGAGGAGTACATCACCAACGCCTACGTGCGCAGTGTCAATCTTCCGGCCACCAACCCGCCTATCTTCCGTCGCTTAGGTACCGACCCGGTGGTGGGCATGAACAACTTGGCAGGTACCCCCCGCTCCGACACGGCGACAAGTTGGAGAACTCCAGCAGCGGCGTCTACTGCAGCTGTGCTGGACGTAGCAAATCATAACGATCAAACCCATGCCTTTGTCATCAATGGCCCTACCGGTCGTATTCAGGTGCCTTTCCTAGAAAAAGGTATTTACAACGGGCGAGAGCAGCTCAACACCCGCGTGCTCGATATTGATATTGAAGCCTTAACCAGGCGTAGAGTAGGCACTGGCGACTTCTGGCTCTCCGCCAACCCAGACAACCGGGGCGAGGGTGTGGTCTTTGCCTTTAGGGAAGACGCCGTTCGGGAAGATGAGGTGGTACGGCCCAGAAATGCTACGGCGACCGTTAATGCGGCCTTTTGCCAGGCACTCAATACCGCTACCCCACGTCGGTTTAATATCGAAACCCAGGCTAACTGTAGAATGCAGGCTGGGCCTGGGGGAGCTCCTCAAGATCCGCCCCTAACAGCCCAGGGTATTAGCCTCAAGCCGGTAGACTTCTATCCCGATCCTGCCCGCCGGGCCCATGGGTTTAGGCTACGCACCGCTAGCGGCGATCCAGCAGACTTCAGCGGCCCCGCCACCATTGGTGGTGCCCCCGGCCCCCGCCGGGTGGGGATGACCTTTGTCACCGACAACAGTGTCTACATCCAGGGCGACTTTAACCCCCACAGCACTACAGGCCGAGTGACCAACATCATTGAAGAGTTTACTCAGACTCTCTTCAACGAAAACCTGGCTACTGCGTTTGGTCTACCGTTCTATAACAGACGCACCACGCTCAACACCGGCACCTTTGCCACTTTGAACTCCGATCACTGGCGTCCAGTTGAGATTCTGGCTGATGCTGTTACCATCCTCTCAAACAGCTTTAGGGATGGAGCACTTGAGGATGCCTTTAGGCGAGTCAGACCTAATAATGCTGGTGGGGCTAACTCCTCCTACATGATTGCCAACCGTCCAACGCTTACAGCCGATCAACCGAACTGGGTGCGCGAGAGTGCGGCTGCTGGTTCTCCCGTATGGGTGGATCGCAATGGCACCTACTACCGCAACAACATGGGTACCGCCCCGGCCATTCGGCCTTTCTATGATGTGTACAACGCTGATGCTACTTGGACTGGGTTTGGTACCGCTACTGGCGAGAGGCAGCGAAATCTGCAAACGGCTACACAGACATTCGTCAATGCGACTGTTGTCAGTGGATTGGTACCCCAGCGCCCGCAGCAGGGCTACGGCGGTCTGCACAATTTCCCCCGCTTCCTCGAAGACTGGAATAATGTGCAGTTACACGTGGCCGGGTCGTTGATTCAGCTCAACTTCTCGACCAATGCTACCGGCCCCTTTGAGCACGATGCTTGGGAACCCAATACTAATCCGACCGCAGATGAGGAACTGGGCTATTACAGACCGCCTCTTCGCCGCTGGGGCTATGACGTTGGCCTGCTGTATTTACCCCCAGCCCCAGCCGCCCGTCGTTTCGTTAGCATTGGTACCCCCCGCAGTGAGTACTACCGTGAGCTGCCCGCCGACGACCCGTACATTGTCAACCTGCGCTGCGCCAGAAATGCTGCTGGTACTAGGCTGATGCCCGATCTCTGTACAAGAGCCTAGCTAATAACTGCCCTTGCCCTGCTATATCAGGAGACCACACATCGTGATCAACAACAGACTCAAGCGCTATCTCTACCGGGTTGGGGGCTACTCCCCAGCCCAGGGGCAGCAAGGGCTGACCCTGATTGAATGTCTGGTAGCCATTATTATCGTGGGTCTAATTGGTAGCGCCATTGCTCCCGCCCTGGTCATTTCGGTGGCCACTCGGGTGCAAAGCCAGAAGGCCGAGCAGGCATTGGAAGTGGCCCAGTCTGAAATCGATCGGGTGCGGCTGCTGGTCGAGCGCTCTACTGCTAATACCGGCAACCTGCCTCCCTCCACCACAATTACAGGCACTAACCCAGATCGGAGGGTGGCAGAGGTGGCAGGGCCAAACTTTGGTGCACCAGTAGCGGCGCCAACGACTGCATTTCAAACCCGTGAAGTTAACCTCAACGGCAACCGGTTTGCGGTGCAGTCTTACCGTACCCCTGGTCGTTTTGTGGGCAGTGTGCCGGTTACCTTTGCCATGGGTGTGCGAGTGTACGACTACGATGCGGTGCTGACCGGCACCGGTAGCCTGGACAAGGACCCGGCCGCCCTACGCATGGTCAATGGCGTGGGGCAGCGGGGACGGCGTCCGCTTGTGGCTCTGTACACAACAGTGACTTCGGGTGAGAGCGGCAATTCTCTCTGTCAATACATTCAGCATCTCAATGCCGCAGCGTCGGTACCCAGCGGCTGTAACTAACTGTGCGATCTACAACCATCTCTTGAGGGTGACACCCCATGGCTAAACAGGCCCTTACAAAACTTACGCTCACGTGGTTGCTTCGGGCCAGATCAATGGGTCGGCGCGGCTTTACGCTGATAGAGCTGCTGGTGGCGATCGCCGTTGGGTCGCTGATTGTGGGCACGATGCTCTTTCTGGTGGTTGAGCTACTCCGGATCAACCGTAGAGAGGAAATTCTCACCCAGACCCAGCAGGACATGCGCCGCGCCATCGACTACATCACCCGCGATGCTGGCGAAGCTGTCTTTATCTACTCCACCCCGGCTGAGGTTGTTGGCCAGTTAAATGACTTTCCACGGGCTGGCGAAGTACCGGTGCTGGCCTTTTGGCGGCTAGACCCCCTCGACCCCACTAATGCAAACGTTCGTACCTTTTTTAACACCGCGTGTTCAGCGACCTTCACCGGAGCAAGGCTCAACGAGTGCAATACTCTACGCCTGCGCCAGGGCTACTACACGCTGGTGGTCTACGCCCAGCAGCAAAACACTGGCAACGACATTTGGGGCGGTCGCTCCAGAATTATCCGTTACGAGCTGCCTAAGTATACCGCCGGTGGGTTGGCTAACCTGAACATTACACCGGGCTATGCCGAACCCACCGGCACCACAAATAACTTTGCCAACTGGACGAGTGCGGGCAACACTCCCCGTAACATCTCGGTGCTCACCGACTTTGTCGATAACACCGACGCTAACCAGGCGACTACTGGCCTCTGTCCGGATGGGTACCTGCAAACTCCAGCCAATGCCAATAACTTTTATGCCTGTGTCCTGGAAGGAACGACTCGGGCTAATCCCAACGATGCGGCCTTAACTACTGGCAGCAACCAGACGCTGATTGTATTTTTGAGGGGCAATGCCGATACCCAAAACTCAGCCCTGGGCTCGTTCTCCCAGGCAGGGGCGTTGCCCACCCTGCGGTCTGAGGTGCTAATTCGAGGTGTATTGGACAAGCAGCCAGGGCTGTAGCGGCGCTGTTGTAGGGTGAGTTCACGTTGAGTTGTTGTATTTTGGGGCCTGCCATGAAACGCCTGCGCACATCGGCTAAACAATCTGAATCAGGCTTTACCCTGATTGAACTGCTGGTGGTGGTGGTAATTGCGGCGGTGCTGGCGGCGATCGCGGCACCGAGTTGGTTTGCATTTTCCAGTCGTCAGCGGGCGATCGCAGTGCGAAGCGACGTCATTCAGGCAATGAGAAATGCCCAGCAGGACGCCATTCAGCTGCGGCAGGCCCGCCGGGTAGAAGTGGTGACCACCGCCGCCAACCCCACCCTGAGAATTGGATCTGTAGATTTCACAGATCCAGCTAACCCTGTATTTAACGGTAGAAATCAAGAACTGGGTGGCGATGCCAACCGCACCGGGCAAATTACGCTGAGAGCCTTTAGCGTCGCGGCTAACGGTACGCAGACCCCCGTGAACAATATCGCCTTTGACTATCGGGGTTTGCCTTTGGAGCGCAACAATCTGCCCTTTGTCATTGTCATTGACGGTGGGGCGGGCACCATTCAGCAGTGTGTGATTGTGGCCAACCTGCTGGGCAGTCTCAAAACCGCCAACAATACCGAGTGCAACAATCCCCGGGTTGGTCTGAACTGACGCTTCCTAAACATTCGTTCGCGATTGCTTGGGTCAATCTATCGCCGTTGCTCTGGCCTGCTGCCCTACTCCCGCTCCGCCCCCATTTCGTGATAAAAACAATGGGCACGTTTTGCTGAGCGAGGTGACTCCATGAGCGCATCATCCCCATCCCTGGAAGGCCAGGTTGCTATTGTGACGGGGGCCTCGCGGGGCATTGGTCGGGCCGTGGCGATCGCCCTGGCGGCGGCCGGGGCTCAGGTGGTGGTCAACTATGCCCGCTCCAGCACCGCCGCCGATCAGGTGGTGACTGACATTGCCGCCGCAGGGGGTAGCGCCCTGGCGCTTCAGGCCGATGTTTCCCAGGCCGACCAGGTGGATGCGCTGATTGCGGGCACCCTGGAGAAGTTTGGCCGGGTCGATATTTTGGTCAACAATGCGGGCATTACCCGCGACACCCTGCTGCTGCGGATGAAGCCCGAAGACTGGCAGGCCGTGATCGATTTGAACCTGACCGGAGTCTTTTTGTGTACCCGCGCTGTGGCCAAGATCATGCTGAAGCAGCGATCGGGCCGAATTATTAATATTGCTTCGGTGGCGGGACAGATGGGCAACCCCGGTCAGGCCAACTACAGCGCCGCCAAGGCCGGGGTGATTGGCTTTACCAAGACCGTCGCCAAGGAATTGGCCAGCCGTGGGGTAACGGCCAATGCGGTCGCCCCCGGCTTTATCGAAACCGACATGACGGGGGATCTGCCCAACACAGAGGACATTCTCAAGTTCATTCCCCTGGGCCGGTTTGGCCAGCCCGAAGACATTGCGGGCATGGTGAAATTTCTTGCCGTCGACCCGGCGGCGGCCTACATCACTGGCCAGGTGTTCAATGTCGACGGCGGTATGGTGATGGCTTAGGAGCAGATGTTCTCGTTCCCACCCCACTACCCACCCTCCGCTTCCAAAGGCAAAAACTGGGGCGGCGCAATGGCGTATAGCCATCGCTTCAGGGGCACCAGCTAGGCTCGATTTACGGTTCTCAATAACCACAGGGTGGCGGCCAGGGACACAAAATGGGCCAGCAGGGTGTTGGTATTGGCCTGCACCACAAAAATGTCGAAGGCCTCGACAAACTGGTTGATGTTGCCGGGTATAAATACTGTACTTCCCTGGGGCTGGGCCAGGGCCTTGCCCAGCAGGGAGCCAATCAGCGCCTGACTGCCAAACAGGGTGATCAACATGCCGACCATGCTAATGCCAGTACCCAACCGCAGCGCCTGGAGGGCATCTTTTGGACTGGGCCGCTTGGTGGTGTCGCGGCTGCGCAGGCGTCTCCCCAGACGGACATAGCGAAAGGCCCAAAAAATGTTGAAGTAAACGGCTACCAACCCCAGGGCGGCAAACAACAGCCCCACGCCCGTGCCGGGGTTACCTCCCCCAGCCCCCGATCGCGCGGTTAGATTGATGCTGGCAAACAGTAGCACCAGGCTAGAGATGGCTGCCAGCACCACCTGGGTCCAAAAGCTAATCCAGCCCACCAGGCGAAAGGAGCCCGATATGCGCCGTACGGCGGGCGGGAGGGTGTAGTCGAAGTCAGTAGTCATACCTGTGATTCTAGCCTGTGATCTCGACCTCAGCGCAGGGGCTTCTGAATGATACATTTGGGGAAAGTGGCGGGGGCAGGGGTATGGCAGACGCGATTGACCAGGCCGTTATTGATCAGGCAAAGGCCCGAGTGCAGGAACTCTGCGATCGCTGGGGGCCGCGGGTAGACTACCTGGCAATTCGGTTGGAGCAGTCTGAGGGCACCGACATCTTTTTGCGGGGCGGCAGGGCGGAAACCCTGAGCGAGGCGATCGCGATCGGAGGCCACGTGCGGGCCTGCTATCGGGGGGGCTGGGGCTTTGCCAGTTTTAACGACCTGGAGAGCCTGGTCGCCTGTGTGGAGTCGGCCGTCGGTGCGGCCCGCCTGGTGGGCCACGACGAAACCCTGCTGGCCCCGATCGAACCAGTCCAAGTGGTCCGTCGTCTGCCCCTGGCGGGCACCGATCCCCGCTCCATTCCCCTGGCCCGCAAAAAAACACTCTGCAGCCACTACGCCGATTTACTCCAGAGCCTGGACAGCCGGATTACAACCACATCGGTACGCTACACAGACGTGGCCCAGCGGGTGCTGTTGGTCACCTCTGAAGGGACTCTGATCGACCAGGCCTGGTCAGACATGGAAATGCGGTTTGCTGCCACCGCCCGCGACGGCGATACGGTACAAACCGGGCGAGAAACTACGGGTTCGCGCAAAGCCTACGAGGATTTGGAACATCTGGATGCCCAGGTGATGGAGGCGGCCCGGCGGGCGGTGGCCGCCCTGGAGTTGCCCCCGGTACGCGGGGGTGCCTACGATGTGGTGATTGACCCCGTGCTGACCGGCCTGTTTGTCCATGAGGCCTTTGGTCATCTGTCGGAGGCCGACATGGCCTACGAAAACCCTGACCTGCTGGAGTCGATGAGCATGGGCCGTCGCTTTGGCCCCGACAACCTGCAAATTTTCGATGGGGCGGCTCCCGAAGGTCACCGGGGCAGCTACTTCTACGATGACGAAGGCACTCCGGCCACCACCACCCAACTCATTCAGGATGGGATGCTGGTGGGGCGGCTGCACTCTCGCGAAACGGCGGGAAAACTGGGGGAGCAGCCCACCGGCAACGCCCGCTGCCTCAACTACCACTATTCGCCCCTGGTGCGCATGACCAACACCTGGATCGAGCGCGGCAGCACCCCCGTCAATGACCTGTTTGCCGACATCAAAGAAGGGGTCTACGCCCGCAATTGGCTGGAGGGCATGACCAACGGCGAAATGTTCACCTTTACGGCGGGTGAGGCCTGGATGATTCGCAATGGGCAACTGGCTGAGCCGGTGCGGGATGTCACGCTGTCTGGCAATGTGTTTCGCACTCTGGCGGATATTGAGGCGATCGGCGACGATTTTTACTGGGATGAGTCGGGGGGCTGCGGCAAGGGCGGCCAAAATGGACTGCCCGTAGGCTGCGGCGGGCCTAGCCTCCGAATTCGCAACGTCGTGGTGGGGGGCGAAGCTGAAGACTGGTATGAGTGATGGTTCGGTTAACCAGGGCCGCATTTTGCGCAATCTGATGCGGTTGATGGATGCCACCTGCGGCCACAGCCTCTACGAGGTGCTGCCCCGAGGGGTGCAGGTGTGGCTGCCTGAGCAGGGGTTGGGGGTGTATCCCGACCTGCTGGTGGTGGCAGGGGAGCCGCTGCTGCACGACGGGCAGGACAATCGGGTGCTCAACCCCTGCGTGATGTTTGAGATTTTGAGCGAGCCGACCCCCGGCTATAGTCCCGATGCGGCCACTTTGCCCGAGCGGGGCGGGATGTTTAACCTCTGTCGTACGATTCCCTACCTGCAGGCCTACCTGTTTGTACACCAGACCGAGGCTCGGGTGGAGCAGTTTTACCGGGCTGAGGAGCACCTGTGGGGGATGACGACTCAATCGGGGCTGGATTCGGTGGTGGAGTTGGCCATTACCGATGTCCGGCTGCCAATGATGGACATCTACGCACGGGTCGATTTTAGTCTGGTGGTTTAGTAAAGGGGCGTTAAGGAGATAGACGGGCGATCGCCCACTGGGTCTCTTTTCGGCTGTACAAAAAGCGATCGTGCAGGCGGCTGGGTCGCCCCTGCCAAAACTCAAAGCTGATGGGCCTGACTCGGTAGCCGCCCCAGAAGTCGGGCAGGGGCACCTCCTGATGGAGAAACTTTTCCTTCATTTTTTCAAACTGCATCTCCAGCAGCTGCCGCGAGGAGATAATGCTGCTCTGCTGCGATACCCAGGCCCCCAGCTGGCTGCTGCGAGGGCGCGACGAAAAGTACCGGAGCGACTCTGCGGCCGAAATTTTGCTGGCCGTGCCTGCGATCGCCAGCTGCCGCTCCAGCGGGTACCAGGGAAACAGCATGGAAACCTGGGCATTGGTCGCGATGTGCTGAGCTTTGCGGCTGCCGTAGTTGGTGAAAAATACAAAGCCGTCGCGATCGAAATACTTGAGTAATACCGTGCGCTGGTAGGGCGCGCCTTCCGCCGACACGGTGGACAGCACCAGCGCGTTGGGCTCCAGCAGATCGGCGTCACGAGCCTGCTGAAACCACCGCTCAAACTGGACAAAGGGGTCGGGGTCGAGATCGGTAATGTCTAGCCCCCGCTGGGTATAGTCGCGGCGCAGTTCACCAACATCCATGGCGTGATTGAGGTTTTGGATTTCGGGTTTCGGGTTTCGGGTTTTGGGCTTCGGGTTTTGGGTTTCGGGTTTCGGGCTTCGGGCTTAGACAATGTCGTCCAGGGCGTCTTTGACCAGGGCGTATTGATAGCTAAAGCCGCTGGCTTCGGTGCGTTTGGGTAGCACCTGCTGACCTTCCAGAACCACCTGGGCTCCATCGCCCAAAATGGCCTCCAGCACGAAGTCGGGCACCGGCAGCCAGGAGGGGCGGTTGAGCACCTTGCCCAGGGTTTTGCAAAATTCGCCCATGCGTACGGGGTTGGGGGCGGTCGCGTTGTACACGCCCTCCATCTGGGGATCTTGCAGCGCCTGCACAATCAGGTTGACAACATCGTCGCGGTGAATCCAGGAAAACCACTGCTGACCGCTGCCAATGGGTCCGCCGGCAAACATGCGAAAGGGGGTGAGCATTTTGGCCACCGCGCCGCCCATGCCCAGCACGATCCCAAGGCGCAAGATCACCAGGCGGGTGCCGTAGTCTTTGACCGGCTGAGCCGCCCCTTCCCAGGACTGACACACCTGGGAGAGAAAGTCGTTGTCGATGGGGGTGCTGGTCTCGTCAAAGGTGGCGGTTTCGCTGGTGCCGTAGTAGCCAATGGCGGAGGCGTTGACCCACACCGCAGGTTTGGGATCGGCCTTGGCCAGGGCTTCAACCAGCTTTTCGGTACCCACCTTGCGGCTGTCCATGATGGCCTGTTTGTGCTCGTCGCTCCAGCGCTCCGAGATCGGGGCTCCGGCCAGGTTGACTACCCCATCGCAGCCGGAGAGCACGCCTGTTTGCCAGTCGCCTGACTCCTGCGGGCTGTAGCCCACAACCTCGACCTGAGGAAAGTTGGCAGCAGGAAATACCTGCCGACCATGGTCAACGCTGCGGGTGAGCACGACAATGCTGTGCCCGTCGGCCTGGAGCCGCTCTACCAGGCGACTACCGACGAAGCCCGTGGCTCCAGTAATTGCAATTTTCATGGGCTCCTGATTCTGGGTAAACACGCCCCTGCTTTAGCGGTGGCTTGGTCTAGGATAAACCATCTGCCTGGGGCGATTCACCATAGGCCATCCCGTTGGCCTGGGCATAGCGCTGCATGAAGCGCATCAGGCGATCCCAGTGATCGTCGCGGTCGACAACCAGCTTGCACTCTACCCGCTGCAGGTCGTCGCCCTCGGGACCGCCAAAGATAAATTTGATGCCGTCAGGCTCAATGGCGATCGCCCCTTCTTCATCCACCAGCTTGAGCGCCTTGGCAAACTGGCTGCGAAAGCTCTGAAACCGCTCGATCGCGCGCAGTTGATTGAAGGTCAGCAGCACAATGCGCTCGCCAGTCCTGCCGTCGCGCCTGAGGCTGATATTGTCGATGGTTTCGGCAATACCCTCGTAGAACTCGACAGTTGGCGGCTGGGCGGTCATGGCGGCACAGGTACTAGCGGCGACGGTTAATTAATACTATGTAGTACAGCAGGTTGAGAAATGCCGTGAAGGCGGTGGCTACGTAGGTAAGGGCTGCTGCACTTAGCACGGCTCGGGCCCCTTTATTCTCTTCGCCCTGAAGAATGCCTAACTCATCCACCAGCCGCAGGGCCCGGTGCGAGGCATCGAACTCGACCGGCAGCGTGACCACGTGGAACAGCAGCACCGAGGCGAAGAAAATCACCCCCAGCCAGGCCAAATTCAAAAAATTGAAGATCAGCCCCGCCATGATCAGCATCGGGCCGAGCCGAGAGCCGAGATTTACCGCCGGCACCAGGGCGGCCCTCAGGTTCATAAATTTGTAGCCCTCTACATCTTGCAGCACGTGGCCACACTCGTGGGCCGCCACCGCCGCCGCCGCCAGCGACCCAGAGCCGTAAATGCCCTGGGAGAGGCGTACCGCTTTGGCCCTAGGATCGTAGTGGTCGGTCAACTCGCCCGCCACCGGCTCGACTTTGACATTGCGCACGCCCTTTTTGGACAGAATGGTTTGGGCCACTTGAGCCCCGGTCATGCCCATGGTGGACTGGACTTGTGCGTACTTGCGATAGGTGCCCTTGACCTTGCTCTGTGCCCAGAAGGTCAGTACAGCCGTAGGAATGGCAACCAGCAGGATGTAAATGGGGTCGAAAAACATGGCCTGAGCCGGGATAAAGGATGAAGCGTCAAACTATGCAGCGAATGATAGCAGGCTGTTTATAAGGATCCTCTAAGTTTTACGGGTTCCTAAGGATTGGAGGGCGGGGGGTAGGGGTTAGTAGGGTGGATGGGGTAGGGCAATAAATGAATGCAAAAATGTGAATTCAAAATTTTGCACTTTTGACTTTGCCTTTTGAGTTTTGTTCACGCACCCCCACCCACCCACTTACCCACCCCCTTCACCCCCCACTCCCAAAAACCCTCACTTACCCTGCTGGTAGGCAGAGTAGATCGCCTCTAAAAACGTGTCGGTGGTCATTTCGGTGGGTAGGGTCTCGAGGGCCAGCTGAGCTTTGAACCGGCGAGCGAGCTGGTCGCTGACCAGGGTTTTGGCCTTGGGGCTCATGGCCCGCCGCCGCTGCAAAAACTCGCGCACGGTGGCAAAATCGTCGGGGGAGAGGCGACTCATATCGACCAGCGCCATCAAGTCCTGGCCGATCGCCTGGGATCGCTCTGGTACTTGAATTTCGCTGCTGGTGACAGGGTCGGTCTGCACCACCAGGGTCCCCGCCAGCCAGTCGCCCAGCCGTTTCTCGCTCTTGCTGAGCAAGATGCAGAAAAAGCCGATGAACAAAATATCGTCGATGGGGCGCAGCAGCGATCGCAGGGTGGCCTGGGGCAGGCGCTCGGGCTGGCCATCGTCGCGAATGACCCTAATTTTGGCGTAGCGCTTGCCGGGGGTCTGGCCGTACCACCAGGTTTCAAGCAGCACGAAGTAGCCAATGTAGAAAAAGAACGCCAGCAGGGCTGCGATCGCCGTCACCCACAGCTGCACCGTCTCACTGGGCACCGTGAACACCGTATCCATCGCCAGCAGCCGCACCAGCAAAAAGCTGTAGACCAGGGTTAACACCGTCAGCCCCGCGCCCAGACACAGGTAGTCGAGGGTCAGCGCCACCGCCCGGCTGCCCACCCCAGCCAGCACAAACTCCAGCTCAACGCTCTCGGGGGTGCGAATGGTGACGGTGTTGAAGAGGGGCATTGGAAGGGGAGGTGAGTGGGTGTGTGGGTGAGTAGGCGAGATGGTGGGAGAGTAGGGTTTGCCTGGGGGTAGGACGAGCGAAGGAAGTTCAAAATGAAAAATTCAAAGTTAAAAAGGCGTTGCTGAAGGCGTTGCTGATTGTCGGGATGATTTGCCCCCCTAGCCCCCCAATGCTGGGGGGAACCGAACAGTCTCAAGGTCCCCCAGCATTGGGGGATTTAGGGGGCAGTGAAAGGACTTTTGCCGCTAAAAATTCATGCCTTGATTCAGCAACGCCGTTAAAAATTTTGAATTTTGCATTCATTTCATTTTCTCATTCATGGATGCCTGGCTCATCGGCCCGTAGGGCCAAGTCAAGGCCTTCGCGGCGGCTGCGCAGGTCGTAGTAGAGCACGCCTTTGACCGCCTGCCACAGGGGCAGCACCACCATACTACTCACCAGGCTGAGCACCAGACTGAGGGCGAAGGTAATGGCGTAGACGATGCCGTCGACGGGCAGCAACTCCAGCAAAATGCTGGGGATGTAGTTGGTGACCGAAAGCAGCGGCAGCTGAATGAGAAACGTGGCCAGAAATATCACCTGAATGCGCAAAATGGCCGTCTGGGTTAGCTCCCAACTGCGGCTCATGCTGCTGCTGGCATCCTGCTGCGGCTCGATCGCCAGCACCACTTCGGCGATAAACAGGCGCGAAGCGACCCAGATCAGCGCAACCAGCAAAATTCCCAGCCCCAGCAGCACCCCCAGCAAAATGCCCATCACGCCACCGACGGCCTGGTTGATCAGCGCCGACAGAATGCCTGCGGTTAAGAACCCAACGCCACCGCCCGCAATTAGTGCCAGCAGCGACCCCACCAGGTAGGCGGCTATGTAGGCCAGCATCAGCAGGAAGCCCAGGAGCAAAAACTGCCCCAGCTTAGGTGCCACCTGACGCTGCGCCTCCAGGGAGGTTTCGGGCTGGTTGATCAAATCCCGAAAGCACAGGCGACCCACCACGCTGGAGAGGGCGTAGTACTTGGCGGAGCCGTACAACAGCGGAACGAACCCCACCAGCAGACCTACCAGACCGCCCAAAACGGCGCCAATGTCGCCGCCGATCGCCGCGCCGATGCCTGCCAGAAGGGCGATCGCCAGCCCCAGGCCGATGATGCCAGCCACCAGCCACAGCGTCGCCAGGACCGCCAGCCGAAAGAATGTCTTAAAGCGATCTTTGTATAGCCGCAGGGCTGCGCTCACCACATCGCCGGGGTTGAGGGGGCCGAGCTGGTTACCCTGCTGTGCGGATGGGTTCATCAGCGCCGCCTCCTGGTAGAGATAAAACGAGCTGTAATACGGTGTGCGTTCATTTGAGGTTAGCCTACACTGCTCTTTAACATGCCCGTTTTTACCCCTTTGCTTCATGAATGTTCAGCGTTGGATGGCCCGACGAGAAGTCAGCTGGCGGCAGCTTGAGGCGTTACTGACCCAGGCCGAAAAAAAGGGGCTCAGGTCCCTCTCAGCGGATCAGGTGCGGCAAATGGCCAGCCTCTACCGTTCTGTGTCCGCCGATCTGGCGCGGGCAAAGGGTAATGGGGTGGGCCAGGCGGTGATCAAAGACCTGCAGCGGCTCACCAGCCGCAGCTACAGCCAGATTTACCAGGGCTCGCGCCGGCAGGAGTGGCAGGCGCTGTGGGAGTTTTGCCGCTACGGGTTTCCGGCGGTGGTGCAGCGGAGCTGGGTCTATATCGCAATTTCAACGGCTCTGTTTGCAACGGGCGGGCTGCTGGGCTGGTGGCTGGCCTGGCAAGACCCGGCCTTCCTCACCCTGGTACTGGGGCAAGACTTTGTCGAAGAAGTAAAAACCAGCCAGGAACTCTGGACCGTCTCCATCCTGGGCATTGAACCCGTGGCCTCCAGCGGCATTATGATCAACAACATTGGGGTGGCGCTCAGGGCGCTGGTGGGGGGCGTGACCATGTTTCTACCCCAGGGGCCGCTGATTACGCCGCCGGGGGCCTTCACGGTTTTTCTGCTGGTGGTCAATGGGGTGATGATCGGCTGCGTGGGGGTGCTGGTGGCCCAGGCCAACCTGGCCTACGACCTCTGGGCCTTTGTCTTTCCCCACGGGGCGCTGGAGCTACCGGCCATTTTTATGGCGGGCGGGGCGGGGTTGCTGCTGGCCCGGGGCATTTTGCTGCCCGGTGCCTACCGCCGCATCGATGCCCTCAAGCTCTACGGGCTCCAGGCGGCACAGCTGCTCTACGGCATTGTTCCCATGCTGGTGATTGCGGGGCTGATCGAAGGGTTTTTCTCCCCCCAGACCTGGATTCCCAATGGGTTGAAGTACGCGGTGGGAACAGCCCTTTTTGTGGCGCTGGTGCAGTACTGTCGCATTCAGCGGCCCCAGGCGGGTGACGCGACCACCCCAGGCGGTTAAAAATTGAATTTTGCCGATCGGTTACAGAGACGGTCGCTGGACAATTGTGTAGCTATTGCCCTGGGTAACCATCCCTAAAAGTGGCCTATCTGCCAGAGCGATTGCAAAGCTTATGACTACAATAAGGCTGTATTGTCGGTTGGGCCTACTGCCACTTGCCATGTCGCCCCCAAACCCCCCCCAGCCTCGTACCCTGCTCAAAACCGTTACCCAGGCCTTTCATGCTGTGCAAGCCAAGGTCGACTTTGGCAAGCTGGCGGTCAAGCCCGGTGCCCGTGCGGCCGAACTAGAGGTCACGGTCAACGGTAAGCCCACCACCTACCCCCTGCTGGGGGAACACTACATCATGGGGCGCAGCAGTTCCCAGTGCGACATCGTGGCTCCCAGCCCCATTGTCAGCCAGGTGCACGCCACCCTCACCCGCGACACCAATCGCCCCAGCCAGCCCTTCGTGATGAAGGACCGCAACTCTACCAACGGCATCTACCGGGGCAAAAAGCGGCTCACCCAGGCGGTGATGAACCACGGCGATGTCTACACCCTTGGCCCCCCGGAACTTCAAGACGCCGTTACCCTCCGGTTTAACGAACCGCCCCCCTGGTACGTCAAAACGGCCCGCTACACCCTCTACGGGTTCACGGGGCTGTCCCTGGCGGTGGGGGCCTGGATTGTCGGGGTGGAGTGGCCCAAGATTCCCATGCGCCCCCTGCCCGACTCGGTGCAGGGCCCTGTAGTGGTGTTTGGCGAAGAAAATGGCGCTTCGGTACCCCTGCGGGAGCAGCTGAACCTGTCCCACCGGGAGCTGCGCCGCATGGGCGACTTCTCCCCCTACCTGCCCCAGGCGCTGATCGCCTCCGAAGACACTCGCTACCACTGGCACCTGGGGGTCGATCCCCTGGGCATTTTGCGGGCCGTGTGGGTGAATTTTCAGGGGGGAGCTATTCGCCAGGGGGGCAGCACCATTACCCAGCAGCTGGCCCGCAGCGTCTATCGCGAGTATGTGGGCACCGAAGACTCCGCCGGACGCAAAATTCGCGAGGCGATTACGGCGCTCAAGCTGGAGACGTTCTACAGCAAAAACTATCTGCTGCTCACCTACATGAACCGGGTGTACTTGGGCGACAGTCTCTACGGCTTTGAGGATGCGGCGCAGTTTTACTTCAACAAACCTGCTCGCGACCTCACCCTGTCGGAGGCGGCGACCCTGGTGGGCATTCTGCCCGGTCCCAACGCCTTCAACCCGGTGCAGAACTACGATGCTGCTGTGTTCTACCGCGATCGCGTGCTCGATCGCATGGTGAGCCTGGGCATGGTCAGCCAGGAGGAGGCGCGGCGGGCGCGGCGATCGCGGATTGAAATCAGCCCCGACGCCACCCGGCAGCTCCAGAGCACCCGCGCTCCCTACTTCTACAGCTACGTGTTTCAAGAGCTGGACGCGGTGCTGGGCACCTCCCTGGCCCGCGAGGGCAACTTTTTCGTGCAGACCAGCATTGACCTCAACCTGCAGGCCGCCGCCGAGAGCGCCCTGAGCCAGGACATTGCCACCCAGGGAGCGGCTCTGGCCTATTCCCAGGGGGCCGTAGTCACCCTGGACAGCTCCAGCGGTGCTATTCGGGCCCTGGTGGGCGGCGTAGACTTTGGCCAAAGCCAGTTCAACCGGGCCTCCCAGGCGCTGCGCCAGCCGGGCTCGACGTTTAAGCTGTTTGCCTTTGGGGCGGCCCTGGAGCAGGGCATTCCCCCCGGTCGCTCCTACGCCTGTTCGCCAATGACCTGGAACGGGCAGCGGTTTGCCGGCTGTCGCTCGGGGTCGGCTCCCCTCGATATGTATGCCGGGATGGCCCGCTCCGAAAACGTGGTGGCCCTGCGGATTGCCCAGGAGGCGGGCCTGCGCAACGTCATCAATATAGCCCAGCGGCTGGGGATCGAGTCCAGGCTGGTGGCCTCCCCTGGCCTGACCCTGGGCGAAAGCGAGGTCACCCCGCTGGAAATCACCGGCTCCTTTGCCGCTGTCGCCAACAATGGCGTGTGGAACCGCCCCCACGGCATTGAGCGAGTGCTGGACAGCAGCGACTGTGGCGATCCCAACGACATCAACACCTGCCGCGTGATCTACGAATTTGGCCAGGCTGGCGATGCCGATCGCCAGGCGATCGACCCCGCGATCGCCCGCACTTTGACCGGGCTGTTGCAGGGCGTGGTACAGGGCGGCACCGGACGCAGCGCCTTTTTGGGCCTGGGAGAGGCGGGCAAAACCGGCACCACCGACGACAACCGCGACCTCTGGTTTATCGGCTTTGTGCCGGGGCGCAACCTGACCACGGGCGTCTGGCTGGGCAACGATGACAACACCCCAACCCGGGGCAGCAGTGGCCAGGCGGCGGCGGTGTGGGGCAACTACATGCGCCAGGTGGTGCGGTAGGCCAGTGGTTTGTCAGCAGGCACAGAGACGCCTTGGCTCTTTGTCTATCCTGTTTTCACCTACCTGAGCCCCAATTATGTCTACCAAATCCACCATGGCCTATGGGCCAACGGTTCACTCGCTGCGCCAAAGCCAGCGGTATGGCTGGCCCCCTAAAACAATCTATTGACTCAAAACATCTAGGGGAGGGGATGGCTCCTTCTAGTTAGCCATTCCCCTTTTCTTTTAGGCCCAAATGAGAGCCCGCGATAACGTTTAGCCTCTGTATCGCTTAGGATCTGGGAAGCGTCATCCATGGTTGAACCATGCCTTCTCCCTTTCCTGGTATGGATCCTTACCTTGAAGGGTATCTGTGGCCCGATGTCCAAAGCGCCCTGGTGAGCAAAATTCGCCAAAAGCTCGCCCCGCTGCTGCGCCCCAGGTATATCGCTCGCTTAGAGGTTTACCTGGCAGAAGATCCCTTCCCGGAAGGGGAAATCGGCATCTTATACCCCGATGTCGAAGTGCTAGAAGCCCCAGGTCAACCACAAATTCGCCAAACTAACGGCACCGATACAGCCGTTATTACCCCGCCGAGCTTGACCCTGCCGTTCCCTGAAACCGTTGAAGTTCGTCTAACCACGGTTGAAATTCGAGACGTCGCTAAAAATCGGCTGGTGACCAGTCTTGAAATTCTGTCTCCAGTCAACAAGCGAGAACCAGGATTAACGGCCTATCGCCAAAAGCGAAGACGGCTCTATGCCGCCAACGTTCACCTCTTAGAAATAGATTTGCTGCGTCGAGGAACGCGCCCCTTTGCCCAAAGCAGGTTGCCCTCGGTGCCCTACTGCATCGCCCTAACTCGGGCCGGTGCAAAAAAGACTGAAATTTGGCCCGTACCGCTGACTTCGCCGCTGCCAGTGGTGCCCATTCCGCTACAGCCGCCGGATGAGGATGTGCCGCTAGATTTACAGACTGCCCTGAGCGAAATTTACGACGAAGCCGCCTACGATCTTTCAGTGAACTATGACGAACTGCCTCCCCCGCCTGCTTTCTCAAAAGAGGAGGAAAGCTGGATCGCGGCCCAGCTTGAGCCGCGATCGCAGGTTTGATTTTGTAAAGCTAACGAGTGGGGCAACTAACTACATGCGCCAGGTAATGCAGTAAGAATCTACTTATCCCAAAATCCAGCTGACGAACCTTTGCTTCAGTCTGACCAAACGGTCGTCTGCAATTTTTCCTGTGGTACCTAGAAAAATTGCCTGATTAACAACGGCAAGACGTGAAACGCGGATAACGCTCGCTTGTTTTAGGCCACTGCTACCAAAGTCACCATCGCTTTCGAGGATAATTTCATCAATGTCAGGTACCTGCTGAACTAGCTGGGACGAAATCATGCAGATTAGCCAGTCTTCATATTGGGTAGGACACTGGCGAAGCACAAGAGCAGGTCGTAGTTTTCCAGGTCTTTGGTCAGTTGTAGGAAATGGAAAAAGAATAATTTGCCCTTCCTCAATCATGAGAAAGTTTCCTTTAAATCTGCTGCGCTGTAGTCAACAGGATCATTCTCTAGACCTTGCATAGCAGCATGGAGGGAAAAAGTCTCCCAGTCCTGTAGGTCTTTGCGCCGTCTCTGTTCTTGGCTGCGAGCTTCTAGGTACTCAACAAAATTGAGTACTTCTGCTTGCTCTTTTTCAGAAAGAGCCGCTAGGTGGTGCAGGATTTCTTCAGCAAGAGTCATAGCGCCAGGTTGAACATCTCTCTAATAGTATGTTTAGTAATCAACTGTTTGGCTGCTACTTCGCCTCCATCCAGTTGGGGCCAGCGTGGGCCTCGACTTTGAGGGGCACCTTCAGCTCCACTGCCGATTCCATGGTGGCAATAATTTTGGGCTGTAGCTCGTCCCACTCGGCGGGGGGCACCTCAAACACCAGTTCGTCATGCACCTGCAAAAGTAAGTTGGCCTGGTAGTCTTTCAAAAGGTCGTGCAGGCGAATCATGGCGATTTTGATGATGTCGGCGCTGCTACCCTGGATGGGGGCATTGGCGGCGGCCCGCAGCGAACCTGCGTCATAGCCACCGGGGCGAATGGTGTCTAGATCAATAGAAGCCGGGTCGCTGCCGCGCAGCGATCGCAGCTTGCCATCGGTAAAGTTAAAGTACCGCCGCCTGCCGCAGATGGTCTGCACGTAGCCCTGGGCGATCGCCTCGCGCTGCATCTGCTGCAGGTACTCAAACACCTTGGGGTAGCGATCGTAGTAGCGATCGATAAAGGTCTTGGCGTCGGCGCGGTTGACCCCGGCCTCGCGAGCAAAGCGCGAGGCCCCCATGCCGTAGATAATGCCAAAGTTGATCACCTTGCCCGCCCGCCGCTCCTCAGCGGTAATCTCGTCTTTCTCAAACAGCAGCTTTGCCGTCAGAGCGTGGACATCATCCCCCGTGCTGTAGGCTTCCACCAGCACCGGCTCGCCGCTGAGGTGGGCGAGAATACGCAGCTCAATCTGCGAGTAGTCGGCAGCCACCAGCTGCCAGCCCGGCTCTGGAATGAACGCTGCCCGAATCTGGCGGCTAAAGGCGGTGCGAATGGGGATATTTTGCAGGTTGGGGTTCGACGACGACAGCCGCCCCGTGGCCGTCACCGCCTGGTTAAAGTCGGTGTGAACCCGGTGGGTTTCCGGGCGAATCAGCGTGGGCAGCGCATCCACGTAGGTCGATTTCAGCTTGGATAATGTGCGGTGCTCGACCACCAGATCGACCACGGCGTGGTCGCCCTGGAGTTTTTCGAGGGTGGCGGCATCGGTGGAGTAGCCGCCCGACTTGTTTTTGCGTGACTTGCGCTTGTCGAGGCCCAGCTTTTCAAACAACAGCTCGCTGAGCTGCTTGGGCGACCCCAGGTTGAAGGTTTCCCCAGCGTGGTCGTAGGCCTCTTGCTCAATGCGGGCCAGGTCGGTTTCGAGCTGCTTGGAGAACGTGGCCAGGTAGTCGGGGTCCACCCGAATGCCGGTGCACTCCATCTCGGCCAGCACTGGCTCCAGGGGAATTTCGACGTCGGTGAACAGGGTTTTAAGATCGCTCACCTGGTCCAGCTCAGCCTGGAGTTTGGGCACCAGCAGGTAGGTGGTGTGCACGTCGGCTCCGCAGTAGTTGGCGACAGCTGCAATCGCCATATCGGCAATTGTCTTTCCCTTGGGCACCAGGTCCTCATAGCTCTGGGCCACCAGATTGAGGTAGCGCAGGCTGAGGTCGGTGAGGTTGTGGCTGGCCTCGGGGTTGAGCACGTAGCTGGCCAGCATGGTGTCGAAGACGACCCCCGCCAGATGAACGCCCTGGTGGCGCAGCACCAGGCGATCGTACTTGGCATTTTGCAGCGCCTTGGGGAATTCGTCACTCTCCAGGATTGGGCGCAGGTTATCGAGCACCAGGTCCAGCGGAAGATTCTGGCCTTCGGTATGACCGACCGGAATATAGGCCATTTGATCTCGCCCAGTGCCCCAACAGCAGCCGATGCCGACCAGGACGGCGTCTCGTGGTTCGAGCGACGTAGTCTCGGTATCCCAGGCGACGGGGGTAGCGGGGTTCTTCTGCTCCGAAAGAAGGTCGAGTAGCTCGTAGAGTTGAGCTTCGGTGGCAATGATTTGGGGTTGAATGGCCACCTCATCGACCCCCTGGGCCTGGTCGGTTTCCTCCGCTGTAAAGAAGGCCACATCGGCCCCGCCCGTGTCTTGAAAGCGAGGTTTGGTTGATTCGGTATTCCCGGTGCCCTGGTCCAGCGCCTGGGCGGCCTTGGCGGCGGTTTCCTCGGCTGCTGCCCCGCCAAAGGCAACTTGCAGCTTGCCCAGCCGGTTGACAAAGTTCTGGAACTCCAGCTTTTTCAGTGCCGGAATCACCACATCGGGGTCGAAGCCCTCCAGCTTGCAGGTGGCCAGGTCAATCGACAAATCTCCAGCGGGAATATCGGTAACAATCTTGGCCATGTAGCGCGAGTGGTAGGCCGACTCTTTGCCCTCGACCAGTTTTTTCTGAGTGGCGCCCTTGATGTTGTCGATGTCGGCGTAGATGGCATCGAGGTCGCCGTACTCCGCCAGCAGCTTGGCGGCGGTCTTGGCCCCAATGCCCTTCACACCCGGAATGTTGTCTGACGAGTCGCCGCACAGCGCTTTGTAGTCCACCACCTGGTGGGGATAAATATCGAGCTTGGCTTTGACGTCTTCGATTTTGAATTCCTGGGCCAGGCCGTTTTTGGGTCCCTTGGCAAAGGCGCTGCCCAGGTGCAGCACGGTGATGCACTCCTCGGGGTCAATCAGCTGAAACAGGTCCTGATCGCCGCTGAGAATTTTGACGCAAAACCCTTCGGCCAGGGCTTTGGTGGCCAGGGTGCCGATCACATCGTCCGCCTCAAAGCCGGGGGCAACGTAGATATTGAGGCCAAAGTCGGTCAGCAGTTCTTTGAGATTCCGTACATCTTCGCTAAAGCCCTCGGGGGCCTCGGGGCGGCCGTCTTTGTAGGTGCTGTCTGCCGTGTGGCGAAAGGTGGGCTGGTCGAGGTCAAAGGCGACGGCGGCGTACTGGGGCTTCTCCACCTCCATCATGTCTAGCAGCGACTTGAGGAAGCCGTAGCAGACGCTGGTGGGAATGCCGGTGGAGGTGCGTAGGCCGCCGTCGGCATTTTTGGCGAAGGCGAAGTACGAGCGAAAGGCCAGGGAATGGCCGTCTACCAGCATCAGGGTGGGCTTGTCGGCCTGGGGGGAGGGTGCTGCCACGGCGGGTTCCAGTCGTCAGAGGATGAGTTCCTATTGTAAGGGGTGGGACGGGTCTTAACCTCCCAGAGCACTGACTAGGACACGGAGCAGCTCGTCTAGATCGGCGGGTACGCGGTAGAGATCGAGGTCTTGGGTGACCTGGCGCGACTGGCGATCGAACTGCCCAAACTGCCAGATATTGCCTGTCGAAATGGCCCCCTGCAAAATGGGTTGATCGGACTCAATCCATTGATCTAAAGCAATTAGCTCTATGGCCAACTGCACAAAGCCTCGCTCCAAATCTTCGTTTTTGGCTTCAATCACCAGAAATGTGGTGCCCTGTGTCGTGTCACTTTGTAGCAGGTAATCGAGCGATCCCTTGAGTTGATTGCTCACCGCCACGGGATATTCCACATTGAGGGTGGCCTCGGTGTAGTGCAGCACATCAGTTAGCACTGGAGCAATGAGAAATTCTCGCCGGGCCATTTCGCTGGTGAGGCTGAGTCGGGGCAGGCTTTCTTCGATGCGGGTTTTGAGATCGTTGAGGCGGTTGAGTGGGCCTGGGTAGCGGGGCAGGTGCAGAGCCTGGCGCTGAAGCGACACGCCAAAGTAGGCCAAAATGTCCTGCGGCGCAAAGTTGAGCTTGAAGTAGTCTGCAAACGTGTACGACTGCTCGGGCTGGATGATGGCAGCTCTAGGCATATCTCAGACCGGTTAGGAATGACAGGTTGGGGGGGCGTAACCTCAGTGTACCGCTCTGCCGAGAGGGCGATCGCTCTAGCTGTCCCCTCAGATATCACAACCGGCAACCCATAGGGTAGGCTAAGAAAGCAAACGACATACCCCATCGTCATGGCCAAGCTAGAACCCACCGTCACCCCCACCATTGAGCGTTCCAAGGCTGGTTTTAACGACTATGCCGAGCGGCTCAACGGGCGTGCCGCCATGCTCGGATTTGTGGCGCTAGTGCTGTTTGAGCTGGCGACGGGCCAGGCGATCGTCACCTGGCTGGGGCTGCGCTAGGTAAGCCATTGCTCTGGATTGGGAACAATATTTTATAACTAAGGCAGACTCCCCCGGTCTTGGCTGTAAATGTTTCCCTCGGCACCCCTTACAAAGAAGGGGCTCTTCAGGGGCAAAATCACCGTCATTAAGACCTGCTCATCTACTGCTACATCTAGGAGACCGACCCATTAAGGCACTGTTTAGGAAATCACCGTGGATTGCCACGGCGCTCACCGTAGGCGCTGTGGATGGCCTCATGGGAGCGACCGAAGACAAGATTTCGCTGGCGGTGTTTGGGTTGCTGCTGGCCGGTGGCGCTGTCACCTTGAGCTGGGGGCAGATTCAGCGCCACGCCACGACCAGCAAAATGCCGGCTATGCTGAATCCGCCGGGTCAAGTTTACATGCCCATGTCCACGGGCCGAAAGGATCTGCAGGCCAGCACAGGGGACGAGTCTACCCCCTGAAGCGGACATTTGGTTTGACTGCATGAGCGACAGTTGGCGTTGAGCATGTGCTCCAGACTGCGCTGTCGGTAGAGGCTAACGTTTTGGCGAATGTAGCCTTCCACTTCCAGTTCTGAGAGATCGTCGGCAATCAAAATGGTCTGGGGGGTGGTCAGCGCCTGGCGGCTGAGGTTGATTTGGGCCAGGTTGTCACAAAAGCCGGACTGGGGGGAATGCACTACCACCGGCAGCTTTTGGGGCTGGCTGCGAAACCCTTCGGGACGCTGCTGAGCATAGTGGTCTTTAAATTGTAGGGTGCAGGTGCCGTCGGCGTAGCTGCGGCTGCGGATGTGGCGCTGAAAGGGAACGGTGAGAAACCCCTCCGGCGTCAGGCTGTACCACCAGGACTTGTGCCAGCCCTGGGAGGGCAAGTTGAGAATGTGCTGAATGTCGTCGGGGGCAAAGCCCGATCGCGCCAGTAGGGTTTCGGCCTCGGTGAGCGACACATTCTGGGCCAGGGTGGCGAGGTCGGAGTGGCAGGGGGTGATCGCCTGGTACTGACGATGGCTGTTGAGGTCGGGCGGCGGCGGCGCGTCGGGGTAGGACCCGGCCAGGACGCAGTTGATGTGCTCGAAGGTGATCACTGCATCCATACGCCCCTGGCCGGGCAGGGGTACTCCCACCTCTACGCTGACGACGCCAATTTCGTGGGGATGGGCGATCGCGGGCAGGCTGTCGGTCAGCAGCGATCGCAAAAAGCCGTCGTCGGCGACCGCCAGCGCCAGTTGTGGGTCGACTGGCGCTGGCCGACTGATCGGCTGCCGCTGAGGTGGCTGAGACGACGGGGCGAGAGGAGAGCTAACCATAGGTAAACACTCGCCAAAGGGTGAGGGGATGCGATCGTCCCTGGACTGAGCCTGAAGGCTGGGCCCAGGGCTGAGGTGACTGCTTGCAATGGGTTTTGGGCGATTGGGAGGGGCCAGAGTTAGCCACCCAACCCTTAGTCTCATTGTTCTACCAAGCCCATTGGCGGATCGTTAACCCATAGCCAGGAAACGTTGCACAGGTTCGCAGAGCGCAATGTTTATGCTGCGGGTTTGTTACCGTGCTAAGGCTGGGGGCGGGGCAACAGCAGCAAAAAAGCGCCGCGATCGCAGCGCTTTAGGATTGGGTTATTTTGGGGGTTGGGCGTAGCACCGCTATTGGTCACCCGCTATTGGTCACCCGCTCTGAGATTCACGCCCTAATCGCTCAAACCCTAAACGTGGGCACCTAAACGTGGGCATCAGTGTCGTCCAGTACCTCGATCACCTCGATGTGGACGGGCGCAGCGGGTTCAGCTGCCTGCTTCACCTTGCTATAGGCCAGGGCGACCAGGGAGCGCACCCCGCGCACCAGCGGCCGAAAGGTGCCGTAGCGATCGCCGTACTCGGTGGCCATTTCGGCATCGAAGCGATCGAGGTGGGATTGCAGGCTAGAGAGGAACTGCTGAGCCCAGTCCACCTTGCGATCGTTGGCCAGGTAGCGCAAGTCGGCAAAGATTTGCGCCCAGGTGGGGGCTGCCTTGGTCGCCGCTTCGGGTTGAGGCGTTTCAGGGGAAGCCGCTTCGGCCTGAACGGCCTCAGCTACGGCGTCGGCCACGGCTTCAGCGGTGGCGGCATCGGCCGCTTCGTTGGCCTTTAGCTGCTCGATCATTTCGGCCAGAGTTCTGCGACCCTGGGTTTCAATTTCGCCAGATCCTTCTCTCAGCTCAGCCAATGTTTCGATCGCAGCAGCTTTGACAATTTCACGAATTCGCTCCAGGCGTTGACCGCCCTCTTTTTGGGCTTTTTCCCACTCGGTTTTAACGCGGTCTTGAACGGTATTAGTCATGGGGGCTTCTCCTAATTTGAAAATGATTTTTGGGGGAATTTGAACAATGTGTTCACAAGTTTTTTAAGGGGGCAGGCCGTATTTCTGCCCCTCTGGTATGAGTCCTACATCACCACAACAGAATCGACGTCGATCGCGGTTTCGTCGCTGTCTACGGCCTGGGCAACGCTAATTTCTTCGTCCACCTGGCGCAGGTTGCGCTTGCGATCGAGCAGGATTTGGGTGATTTCGGTGATTGCGATCGTGGCGATCAGGCCATCGTCAAGCCACCCAATGACAGGAAACACATCGGGGGAAATATCAATGGGGCTGACCAGGTAAACCAGAGTGCCCAGTAACACAATCCACCGATATTTTGAGTTCCGCAGCAGCTTGCGGTACCAGTTCATAAACGGCTTACCAAAAAATCGCTTTGCCATTGCTATCTCCTTTCGCCAACACACTTATCTTGACAGACCTGAAGCGTCGGCACAGGTGTGGCTTACCCCTTGAAAAGCGGTGATTCTACACCGAATCAACCGTATCCGGAGACCCGTAGAGGGGAGGGTTGGGTGGGGCGGAGGGCGAGGAGAATCGCGCCGCTGGGGGCTTCCGGGGTATGATGTGGCAGATTTTTTGGTGGTAGCCGGGTTATGTCATCCTTCCAACTGCGTATCTATGTTCCGCCGCATCCCCTGGTAAAGCACTGGCTGGGGGTAGCCCGCGATGCCGAAACCCCAGGCCCACTGTTTCGTTCGGCGATGGAAGAACTGGGGCGCTGGCTCAGCTACGAAGCCATTCGCGACTGGCTGCCCACAATGGATACCACGGTGCAGACGCCCCTGGGGCCGGCTCCGGCCACCTTTATCAACCCCGAGGTACCGACGATGATCGTGCCGATTTTGCGGGCGGGGCTGGCGCTGATGCCGGGGATTCAGGCACTGCTGCCCCTGGCCTCGGTGTATCACGTGGGCTTTGTGCGCAATGAGGAGACCCTGGAGGCCAGCTGCTACCTCAACAAACTGCCCGACCAGCTCGACCCGGCGACGCGGGTGATCATTAGCGAACCAATGCTGGCCACCGGCGGCACCATTATGGCGATGATGGATGAGCTGACCCAGCGGGGCATTGATCCGGCGGTGGTGCGGATCATTTCGATTGTGGCGGCCCCTCCGGCCCTGCAAAAGCTGGCGGCAGCCTACCCCACGGTGACCATCTACACCGCTATGATCGATGAAACGGTGAACGAGTACGGGTTTATTGTGCCGGGTCTAGGGGATGCGGGCGATCGCACCTTTGGCACCTAGCTCTTCTCCTGTGGGCCGGTATACCTTGCCCCAAGGACTTGCCAAACCCGGGCCAGAGTGTCACGAATCCATCACATAGTAGGCGTCAGGGCGGGGCCTACAGCCAGGCCTGGGCTTGGTCACAATCTGGGCTTTGGCACAATAGAGTATGCTAAGCAACGGTTCTTTGGGTTAGTGTGGACAGCGATTTTATGAGTCAGCAAGACAACTTTGTCGGCGGATTTTTGCTCGGCACCGTGGTGGGTGGGGCACTGGGGGGCATTGTTGGTGCCCTGGCCGCCTCGCGGATTCAGTCGGGGGGCAATAGGGCCAAGCCCACCCTGCCCAAGGACAACAGCACCCTGGCCTTTGGTGAGTTTGACGACACCGAAGAGGACAGCATTGAAGCTGCCCGCCTGGGCCTGGAGGCCAAAATTGCCCAGCTCAACGAAGCCATCGACGATGTCAGGCAGCAGCTGGGCGGCATTAACGGTCATTCGGAACGCCCCTGGGAAAGCCCGTCGCGCATTGACTCCTGATCGCCTGCTCAGCAAATCTACCGATCTGGCGCCGATCTGGGCGAAGCAAACCGTTACACTAACTGACAGACCGAGACGTTCCGTGTATTGTTGGTAACGACTACTGCCGAGGTTCTCAAATGGACATATTGGTACAAACCCTCACAACTTTCCTGTCGATTTATACGATCCTGCTGATTGTCCGCATCCTGCTGAGCTGGTTTCCAAACGTGGACTGGTTTAGCCCTCCCTTCTCGGTACTTAGCCAGCTGACCGACCCCTACCTCAACCTGTTCCGGTCGATTATTCCTCCCCTGGGCGGCATTGATCTGTCCCCCATCCTGGCCTTTCTGCTGCTGTCGTTTGTGCGCCAGGGGCTAGTGGCGATCGCCGCCGCCACCGCCTCCTCCTACGCTTACTTCTAAGCGATCGTCCCATGGTTTTTAGCCCAAGGGCTCAGCTCCTTACTTCTCGGAGCTGAGCCCTTGGGCTATTGCTGTTTAGAGAATGCTGATAAAGCGTCAAACTGCGCGGCGGTGCGGCGGCCACAGTTCCCTATAATGGGGGTTTGTGACCTTACGCCATTACCTGCCTAGCTATGTCGTCTGACTCTAACCGCCCTGGCCAAAGCGCCTCCAGCCTTGAAGACATTCGTGCGGCGCGGCTGCAAAAGGTCGAGGAACTAAAGCAGCTGGGCCAAAACCCGTTTGCCTATCGCTGGGATGTCACCGCCAGTACCGCCGATCTCCAGGCCAAGTACGCCGGTCTAGAGGCCGGAGAAGAGGTGGATGTCGATGTCTCCCTGGCCGGGAGGATTCTGGCCCGGCGAGTGTTTGGCAAGCTGGCTTTTTTTAGCCTCCAGGATGAAAGCGGCACCATTCAGCTCTACCTCGAAAAGGCCACCATTGGGGCCCACATGGGGGCAACGGATGAAAATGCCTTTGAGCATCTAAAGCAGCTCACCGACGTCGGCGATATTCTCGGCGTGCGCGGCACGATCAAGCGCACCGAAAAGGGTGAACTCTCGGTCAAGGTTCAGGAATACAGTCTGCTGACCAAGGCCCTGCTGCCCCTGCCCGACAAGTGGCACGGCCTCACCGATGTGGCCAAGCGCTACCGCCAGCGCTACGTCGATCTGATCGTCAACCCCACCGTGCGCGACACCTTTCGCAAGCGGGCGCTAATCACCACCGGTATTCGCCGCTACCTGGAGGACAGAGGCTTTTTAGAAATTGAAACTCCAGTGCTGCAAAGCGAGGCCGGGGGGGCGGAGGCGCGTCCCTTCGTCACTTACCACAACACCCTGGAGATGGATCTCTACCTGCGCATTGCCACCGAGTTGCACCTGAAGCGGCTGGTGGTGGGTGGCTTTGAGCGGGTGTTTGAGATTGGCCGCATTTTTCGCAATGAGGGGGTGTCAACCCGCCACAACCCAGAGTTTACCAGCGTAGAGTTTTACCAGGCCTACGCCGACTACCATGAGCTGATGGCCCTCACCGAGGATCTGGTAGCCACCCTGGCTAAGGATATTTTGGGCACCCTCAAAATCACCTATCAGGGGGTCGATATTGACCTCACTCCCCCCTGGCGGCGAGTCTCTATGCACGACCTGGTGCTAGAGCACACGGGGCTCGATTTCCACCAGTTTGCCACCCTGGAGGAGGCTAAGGCCGCGGTCAAAGACCTGGGCTTGCCGGGGCTCGACAGCTGCGACTCGGTGGGCAAGCTGCTGAACGAAGTGTTTGAGGAAAAAATCGAGGCCACGCTGATTCAGCCCACCTTCCTGATTGATCACCCCGTAGAGATTTCGCCGCTCTCAAAGCCCCACCGCAGCAAGCCTGGGGTGGTCGAACGCTTTGAGCTGTTCATCGCCGGGCGAGAAACCGCCAACGGTTTCTCGGAGTTGACCGACCCGATTGACCAGCGCCACCGCTTTGAGCTGCAGGCGGCACGCAAGGCGGCGGGCGACCTGGAGGCCACCGGAGTGGACGAAGACTTTTTGACGGCCCTGGAGCACGGCATGCCGCCCACCTGTGGCGAGGGCATCGGCATCGATCGCCTGGTCATGCTGCTCACCGATAGCCCCAGCATTCGCGATGTGATCGCCTTTCCCCTGCTGAAGCCTGAGCGGGAGGAGTAGGGGCGTGGCTGGGTAGGAAAACAAACAACTCCCGACCCTAGGGCCGGGAGTTGTTCAGGTATAAAGGGTTCAGCTAGAAAGTGGGGTTCTGTATAGCAGGTGGACTGGGTTTGCCCGGTTATGACTCACCCACGCATAAGATTCCCACACGGTGGCCCAAATTCCGTAGAAAATCGGAAGAAATTTTTAAACTTCATGGAGGCTTCAAAGGGGCGGTAAAGACTGCCTCGGGCAGGCACCAGCGGCGGCCAACGGCCGTCTAAGTCTGGATTGGGCTCACCCGGGCGCGGTACAGCAGGCGATCGCCCTGGCGGTAGCCCACGTGACTGACCCGCACCGGCTGCCCCGGCGATGGGTTGCCGGCCCTGGGCTGGTGCAGCTGGGGGTCAAAGGGCACCTCCGCGCCGACGGAGCCAATCGGGCTTACCCCCCACTGCTGCACCAGGGCTTCTACGGGGCGCACCAGCGGCACCAGCTTTTGGGCCGGCAAGTCGGGCTTCTGCTGGGCGGCGTGGACGGCGGTAGGCCACTGGGTCAGCCAGGGTTCTAGCTGGGCGATCGCCTGCTGCTGCACCTGCTGGCGCACCGTTTCGGCCTGATTGGCGAGCTGGGTCTGGAGGCGATCGCACTCCTGGCGCAGGGCTTTGATTTGGCTCACCTCCTCCCGCCCATCGCTGGCTGGGCCTGCCGAGGAGGCGCTGAAGTTCGCCACCAGCGTCTCCAGGGGCACCCCCAGGGTCTGGCTGAGACGCTGTAGGGCGGCAACCTGCAGCCGACCGACCTGGCCGCGGCGTAGGGCATCAATGGCCGAGCGGGGGACGCCGCTGGTACGGCTGAGGGCCCGGTAACTGCTCAGTCCGGCCTGGACCATCAGCGATCGCAGGGCCGAGCTGTGGTCCACCGAATCGTGATCTGGTTTGGCCATAACCCTGTCCAGGACGAATGCGGTTAAAACTGCAAATTCAGATCTTCGAGCGGGCGGGTTTGGAGATCGCTCAGGGGTGCGTTCGGGGAGGACTCGCGATCGCGCAGGCTTTCCCCCAGCGGATCGCGGCTGCGGACCGGGGCCGCAGGCTGGGATGCCGGTGCGCCTTCCCTACCGCCGGGGACCGCACCGCTGCCCTGGTTGATCACCACCGGCTGGTTGGGCCGGGGGTTGAAGGTTTCAAAGGTGACGGCCCGCACCAGGGGAGGATTCTGGCCATCGGTTACCCGCAGGGTGACGGTGGTGGTGCCCGCCGGACTCAGGGGCATCGACAGCGCCCCCTGCAGGCCGACGGTGCCGGGGGACGGCAACAGCTCGACTTTCGCCGTGGAGCCGCCCTCTACTCGCCAGGCCACCTGAAACCCCGGAATGGGCTGCCCTGGCTCGACCGGAACCAGGTATTTGGGCTGGGCCTCGTTGCCGTTGATGGTGAACGCGGCAATGCGTACCGGACGCGGTTCGATGTTGACCACCTCACTCTGCCTGGCGGCGGGCAGCTCGCGATCGCTCAGGTTGACGGGTACCGGGGTAAGCTCAAACTGGTACTGGCCCACCTCCAGCATGCCAGTGGGGACCCCCTGGCAAATCAGCCGGTCCTGGATCTGGCAGAAGGGCTGCAGCGCGTCGGGTAGCGCCACCTGGGTCGGGTTCTGGGGGTCGCGCAGGCTAAAGCGGCGGCCCCCCAGGGTAGTCCCGTCGGGGCGCTTGACCACCAGCAGCAGATCCTGCAGGCTCTGGGGGTTGGTGACAATCCAGCTGACCTGAATGCCCGCCTCGGTAACCGGAGGGGCCATATCGGCGGTGGCAGCCGAAATTTGGGTGCCCGCCTCAGAGTAGATCACCTGGTCGGGAGCGAGTTCTACCACCGTTGGCTGGGGTAGATCGGCCACGGTTACCAGGCTGCTTTCCGCCCGCACCGGGGGCAGGTTGAGGGCAATATTGGGCAGCAGGGTGAGTTCAAAGCGGTACTGGCCGGGCCTACGCAGCTCCAGGGGCACCTCGCGGCAGGTCAGCAGTCGTCGGGTCTGGTCGCAGTAGGGCAGCAGGTTGGTGGGCAGCCCCTGGGATAGATCGAAGGTTTCAGGCCCGTAGGTCAGGGTACCGTCGGGGGCATACCCGCGCAGCACAAGGGTTTCGACCTGGCGGGGGTAGCTCACCTGCCAGCTCAGCTGGGGGATTTCCGCCTGGGCGGTCGCGTACTGGCTCTGGGACGGCGACAGATCGAGGATGTGGGGATGGGGCGGTGTACGCCCAAACCACCACAGCAAAGCCCCCAGCCCGCCCAGGGCACCGATGCCAGCGGCGATCGCCAGCCGCCGCTGCCAGCGCGGCCGGGGTAGGGGCGCTGGGGCCGGCGCTAGCGTGATGGCCGCTGCCGTCGCCGCCGTCTCCACTGACTCATCGACCTGAAGCTCAGGCTCTTGCCACTGTTCGATCTGAGAACCTGCCATTGCCAATCACTATCCTCACATGTCGCAACAGTGCCACAGCTGTCGCAATTGGTTCATCATAAATGGTGACGATTGCTGGTGGCATTTTACTGCCTGACCGACGACCGTTGGGGAGACCTCAGGGCATGAGCCATCGATCATGATCCATAGATCATCCCCGGTTTCTTGCCCATACTGTTTTAGCCCATACTGTTTTAGCACTGAGGTGCGATCGCCATGACAAGCTTCTCACCAGCCCAACCCGAACCCGATGATTTTCCCCTAGAGCCCGGCCCCGTCGAGCACGTGCCCTGGGGGCAAGACGACGATCAGGTTCAGGTGTTTGAAGGCACCTGGTCTGACTACACCGCTGAAGTAGCCGACGTGCTGCGACCCGGCTCGCGCTACCAGGTCAAGTACGAGGCCACCTACTGGACCGCTATTCCGGTCGAGCCGGGGGTCGATTTCCAGCCCGGCGACCTGGTGGCGGTGCTGGGCCGCAAAGGCAACGAGCTGATGATCAGACCCATGCCTAGTCCGCAGCCCAGTCATCCCGATCAGCTGCCCACGCCATAACAAACCTGCACAGGTGAAGCCGCTGACAGGGGAATAACGCTGATGAGCAAACCGCCATCACCCTATCGAATCGGGACGTCTTAAACCAGCAAATCAGAGTCAGTACCCCAAGTCCTCCGCTTACAACCGGGGGATTTTTCTTTGGGTTTTGAGCAATAATTGCAGGTAGATAAGGAGAGCACTCCATGTTCGCCAGTACAGACCGCCTCGATCGCATCGAAGCCCTGGTAGAGCGCAACAGCGAAGCCATCCAGCACAACAGCGAAGCCATCCAGCACAACAGCGAAGCCATTCAGAAGCTGACTGAAGAGACCAAGGAGCTGAGCATTCGCTTTGCGGCCTATCAGCAGGCGTCGCAGTGGGTGGTGAACCTGGCCTTCGGTCTGCTGGCAACCGCGACCATCACCACGATTGTGACCGCGGTCATCAGGTAGCGGGTTTGCTCACCCCCATCCGAATTTCGGAGCAAAACGACGCTATTTGCTCTGTGTCTCCCACTTTGACCACGCTGGTGCGCATCCGCAGGTTGGGGTTGATAAACCACAGGCGTTCTTCCACCTGGCCGGTCTCGGTGGGGGTTGTAATGGTCAGAACCTCGTCCTCGATCCGGTAGCGCCCCTGGCGGGCCGACGACCCGGTTGCCTGGACCAGGACGCCCTCCCCTGCATCGGTAGGGGTGAGAACGATCATCAGAGCCGTGCCCTGAGTTTTTTGGGTCTGCCCGTCGATCTGGCTGTCCTGGTGAACCCGCAGACCACAGGCGACTTGGCTGAGGTCGTGGCCCAGGGATGCACAGGTTTCGGCCAGGTCGCCATCGGAAGCAGGCAAAAAATCTATTTGCAGATTTGATTGCCCCGCTTGAGAACTCTGCCCCGCCAGATCGTGGGTGGTGCGCTGGGAGAACCACTTGCCCGCCAGGGTTTCAAAAAAGTTCACAATGTCCATGGAGAAATTTCGGTGTTTTGCCAACGTGTCACAGTCTCTAATTCTACGGCGAAGCGCACGTTTTTCTGGGGCAGATGCTCGATGAGACCTGTCCATTCGTCGATGACTCAGCGGCTCAGTCACTCAGTGATCCACTGGACTGTCTCATAGGACAAAGGGACAGTCTTACAATAGGTGGATAGCCTGAGATACCTGCTTAGAAGGTATCTCAGAGCCTATGCGCTTGCCCGTAGCCCATAAGACTAGAGACGACAGTCCTGTCAGATCCAGAAAATTTCCTGTCCACACATAGCTTGGTAAATCTATGGCGGCTACCGTAACCCGCTATGTAACCCGTAACCCCAATATTCTCAGCGGCGAACCAATTATCGCTTCTACACGTATCCCGGTGCGGGCTATTGTGGGTCTTTGGCGATTGGGTACGCCTCCTGAGGAGATTCCAACTCAGTACCCTCAGATGACATTGGCCCAAGTGTTTGATGCTCTAGGGTTTTACTTAGATAATCAGGATGAGGTGAACGGTTACATTGAACGCAATCATATCCCTGAACAATTGGTACATCCCGCAGTACGACAGGCTCTGAAAATGGAATGAGTCTATTTGCGCCCCTCTACACCGACGAGGATATCGCTGGTCTGGTTGCGACATTGCTTAAAAGTCGAGGGTTTGATGTGCGAACTACGCTTGAAGCTGGGATGTCAGGCTGTTTGGACGATGAACAGCTGGCCTATGCCGCAGCCGAACATCGCTGCATCTTGACCCACAATCGAGTTGACTATGAGCGGCTACATCTGCGCTATTTGCAGGCAGGACAATCCCATTCAGGAATGGTGGTGACGCCTCAAAATAATCCTTATGAAGTAGCCAAGCGGGTAAGTATCATCCTAAATGCGCTCTCCGTTGATGAAGTCTCTAACCAACTGTTATATGTCTAGCCCTCGGATGACCTCTGGTGGCAGGGGTTTCCTAAGGAGCCCGATCCAATGTCGTCGGTAGTATCTGCAGACGTCTGGGGGAGGGCCACAATTGTGTACAAATGTTGCGGAATGAAAAGTGCTGAACCCCTTTTTCCGTAAGAATTAGAGAGCATCACAGAGTGATAAGCTAACGGTTACGCTTTAAGTTCGCTTTTGAGCGGGCGCTTTATACAACGCTGTTCTTGTAAACGCTGTTTTTGTAAATTGGTGACGCCTTCTATGACCGCAGTGAACCAGGTACCTTTGTTGCTCCGCGCCGCCCGCCACGAGGTGCTCGAGCGTCCCCCGGTATGGATGATGCGCCAGGCAGGGCGCTACATGAAGGTGTACCGCGATCTGCGCGATAAGTATCCCTCCTTTCGCGATCGCTCGGAAAATGCCGACCTGGCGATCGAGATCTCCCTCCAGCCCTGGCGGGCCTTTCGCCCCGACGGGGTGATCATGTTCTCGGATATTCTGACGCCGCTGCCGGGCATGGGCATTCCCTTCGACATCGTTGAGAGCAAGGGGCCGATCATCGACCCGCCCATTCGCACCCAGGCGCAGATCGACGCGGTGCACGAGCTGGATCCTGAAACGGCGCTGCCCTACATTCGCACCATTCTGCAGACCCTGCGTAGCGAAGTGGGCAACGATGCGGCGGTGCTGGGCTTTGTGGGTTCCCCCTGGACCCTGGCGGCCTACGCGGTGGAGGGCAAAACCTCCAAGAGCTACACCAATATCAAGGGCATGGCGTTCAGCGAACCCGCCATGCTGCACACTCTGCTGGGCAAGCTGGCCGACAACATTGCCCAGTACGTGCGCTACCAGATTGACTGCGGCGCGCAGGTGGTGCAGTTGTTTGACTCCTGGGCCGGGCAGCTCAGCCCCATGGACTACCGCACCTTTGCGCTGCCCTATCAGCAGCGGGTGGTGCAGCAGGTAAAGCAGACCCACCCTGACACCCCGCTGATTCTCTACATCAGCGGCAGTGCCGGGATCTTTGACCTGATGGGCGAGTCGGGGGTCGATATCGTCAGCGTGGACTGGACGGTGGACATGGCGGAGGCCCGCCGCCGCCTGGGCCCCAGCATTGGCGTGCAGGGCAACATTGACCCGGCGATTTTGTTTGGCTCCCAGGCGCTGATCCGCGATCGCATTCTCGACACCATTCAGAAAGCGGGCAATCGGGGCCACATTCTCAACCTGGGCCACGGCATTCTCCCCGGCACTCCTGAGGAAAACGCCGCCTACTTCTTCGAGACGGCCAAGAACGTCGACAAGCTGCTGGCGACGGTTTAGGTAGCACCCTGAGGGACTGGTTGAGGATGGGTGCAGGGTTTAAGGTTTAAGGTGCAAGGCCGGAAACAACACCTTGAACCCTGCACCTTCTACCTTGTACCCCTTCCCATGCTTACCCTCACCCAGAGCCACCTGCGCCAGCTAGAGACCTGTCCCCGCCGCTTTCAGTACGGCTATCTGGAGCAGGTGCCGGTACCCACCGACCCGGAGATGCTGGAGCGGCAGCGGTGGGGCACTCAGTTTCACCTGGTGATGCAGCAGCGGGAACTGGGCCTGCCCATTGAGGGCTTTCTCAGAGAAGACGCGGTTTTGGATGCGGCGGTACAGGGGTTACTGGCTGCGGCACCGGAGCTGTTTGCGCCCCAGGGCGATCGCTTTCGCCAGAGCGAGCACCGCCGCACCCTGGCCTTCAACGGCTACCTCCTGGCCGCCGTCTACGATCTGCTGGTGCTGGAGCCAGGCCGGGGCCAGATCATTGACTGGAAAACCTATCAGCGTCCTTCCACGCAGGCACAGCTAGCAAAGGCATGGCAGACCCGTCTATACCTCTATCTCCTGGTTGAAACCAGTGAGCTGACCCCGGACCAGGTCTCGATGACCTACTGGTTTGTCGCCCCTCCCGGTGCAGAAGCTCGCTCTGAGCCACCCAGCAGCAGCATCATTTCCTACAGCGCGGCCCAGCATCAGCGCACCGAGGCCGATCTGCGGCGACTGACCGATCGCCTCACGGATCTATTGGCCCCTGGCGGCGATCTGCCCCAGGCGGACCCAGACCGGGGCCACTGTGATCGGTGCTCCTACACGGTGCGCTGCCAGCGGGGGAGCGATCGCTTTGGTACAGAGGCGGTGGTGCTGCCTGCGATCGCTGACATTGCCGAAGTGCCTCTTTAGGCTAGCAACGCCAGATCTGCTGTCCAGGACGTTTGATCCTGAATTTGCCTTAGTTAACCCCTGGTTGGGGCTGGGCAAACACCGTTTGCCCCTACTGTTGCGCCCCTCTTTACATACCGATAAAACCCACGACAAGCTTTACCACAAAACTTCAACAGGTGAACTTTCTAGAACCTGGTTAAGCAAGGGTTTAGGGTCGAGTTAATCTGAGGTTAGACACAGCTGAGTCGCTTCACATCAAGCTCGTCGAGCCTGCATTTGGTAGGCCTTTCTCTACATGCCATCGCTACATGGCAAGGAGTTTATGATGACCCAAAACGTCCTTTCAAACCGGCGCAATGTGGCGCTGGTAGGTGCTTACTCCAGCGGTAAGACGACCCTCTTAGAAAGCATGCTCTCGGTCACGGGAGCCATTACCCGCAAGGGCAGCGTCGATGAGGGCAATACCCTCGGCGATAGCTCCCCGGAGGCCCGCGCCCGCGCCATGACCGTTGAACTAAATGCCGCCAGTACTGAGTACGGCGGCATTTGTTTTACGTTCGTTGACTGCCCCGGCTCGGTAGAGCTTCAGCAGGAAACCAACCATGCCCTGATGGGAGTCGATGCGGCGATCGTGGTTTGCGAAGCCGACCCCAACAAGGTCCTCACCCTCTCGCCCCTGTTGCAATTTCTCGACACCTGGGAAATTCCGCACCTGATCTGGATCAACAAGCTCGATCGCGCCAACGGCACCTTTGCCGAGGTACTAGCCGCCCTGCGCCAGGTGTCCTCGCGCCCGGTAATTCCGCAGCAGTACCCGATTCGCCAAAACCACGACCTGGTGGGCTTTATCGACCTGGTGACTGAGCAAGCTTTTCACTACCATCCCGGTGCCCCCGCCGACCCTGTGCCGCTGCCCCCTTCGCTTCAGGCAGAGGAACAGGCCGCCCGCGCCGAAATGCTCGAAACCCTGGCCGACTACGACGATCACTTGCTCGAAGAACTGCTGGAGGACATTACTCCCCCCGAAGACGAAATTGTTCGCGACCTGAAAATGGAGCTGGGGGCCGACCTGATTGTGCCCGTGTTTATTGGCGTGGCCCTGGCCGACTACGGCGTGCGGCCCCTGCTCGACGCGCTGGTGAAAGAAGCGCCCGAACCGAGCGTGACCTGCGATCGCCGTGGCATTACCTGCGACGATGCCACCCTGGCCCAGGTGCTCAAGACCTACTACACGCCCCAGGGCGGCAAGCTGTCGCTGGTGCGGGTGTGGTGCGGTGAGTTGAAAGATGGCGATAGCCTGAATGGGGACCGCATGGGCGGCCTCTACGACCTGATGGGCACCCAGCAAAACAGCCTCAGCCGGGCCGAAGCGGGCCGGATTGTGGCCGTCGCTCGTCTGGAGGGTGCCCAGACGGGCGACACCCTCACGCCCCAAGGCACCCCCGACACCCTGCTGCCCAAAGCCCCGGCAATCGATCCGGTCTACGCCCTGGCCATTACCCCCGCCAAGCGCAGCGACGAAGTCAAGCTCAGCGCCGCCCTCACCAAGCTGCTGGAAGAAGACCCCTCGCTCTTCTGGGAGCAGCACGGCGACACCCACGAGGTGATTCTCTGGGGCCAGGGCGATGTACACCTGAAGCTGGCGATCGATCGCCTCAGCCGCAAGTACAACCTGCCTATGGCCACCCACCTGCCCCAGGTGCCCTACAAAGAGACTATTCGCCAGGCCAAGGAGTCGGTGCACGGGCGCTATAAGCACCAGAGCGGTGGCCACGGCCAGTTTGGCGATGTGTACCTCTCCATTCAGCCGCTGCCGCGCGGCGATGGCTTTGCCTTTAGCGACACCATCGTAGGCGGCGTGGTGCCCAAGCAGTACATCCCCAGCGTCGAAACCGGCGTGCGCGAGTACCTCGACCACGGGCCGCTGGGTTTCCCGGTGGTGGATGTGGCGGTGACGCTCACCAATGGCTCGTACCACAACGTCGATAGCTCCGACAATGCCTTTAAGCAGGCGGCCCGCCTCGCCATGCAGGAGGGACTGGCCGCCTGCACCCCTACCCTACTCGAACCCATTGCCCAGGTCGAAATTTCGGTGCCCAGCCTCTACACCTCCAACGTGTTGAAGCTGATCACGGGTCGGCGTGGCCAGATTTTGGGCTACGAGGGCAAGGCTGACTGGCCCGGCTGGGATGTGGTGACGGGGCACCTGCCCCAGGCCGAAATGCAAACCATGATTTTGGAACTCCGGTCGCTGACCATGGGCGTGGGCTTCTTTAAATGGACCTACGATCACCTCGACCCGGTGCCCGAGAAGCTGACGGAGCGGATATTGGCCAGTACGGGGGGCGATCGCTAACCTGATCCGCTAAATGTTGCCTCCCTTAACAGACCCCAGAGTTTTTGAAAAAACTCTGGGGTCTAACTGTCAGTTAATCAGGTTGTTCGGCAAACTCCGCGAGCAGCGCCGGAAAATTCTCTGGCTGCGGAAATTTTTCAAAGCTGTGGACGGCAGAGGTCGTTGCCCACGGCAGCTTTTCGTCGGTGTAGGTCTCGATGAATGGGCTGAAAGATTGCGCGTCTTCCATCATCGTCGATCGCACGTTGACGAAGTCATCCATGCCCTCGGGGCGCGTGAATAGCCAGCTCATGCAGTGGGCACAGAAATAGTGACGGGTTGCCCCGTGCAGCCCGCCGATGACGGTCTCCCCCTGGGTTACCCTGAACTCGCTGCTGGGATACAGCGTGCTCAAGCTAAAGGCGCTGGCGGTCATGCGCTGGCACCCGGTGCAGTGGCACGCCATAGTCATCAGCGATTCTGCCCTGACTTCAAACTGAACCTGCCCACATCTACAATGGCCTGTTTTGAGAGGCTTACTGTCTGTCATCACTGACTCCCTAGTGCTTCGCTCACCAACGGAATTCTTTGTCCTAACAGTTTGCTTGAGCGACGGCAAACAACCTTAAACTCAACACCAAAATCCTTTAAAGGTCTGCTCCAGGGGAATGCTAATCTAAGAAACTCGTATGATTTATTGGTCGTTTAGCTGCCCCTGGCAATATACCGCTTTTTGTAATTCTGTATAAATCGCTATTAGAGCTATCACCATCCAGGCCAGTGCCTTGGGGTGATGCAGAGACCGGCGATGGCTATGTTGACGCAGCGTTGAGCAAGCTCTCTGCCATTGATGCGCGTCAGCTCAGAGGAGGTGATCTACAGCGGTTTGTTCGCAGGCTGGGCTTTGTTTCAGACGAGACCTGGGCGGAAATTGCCACCGCAATCAAAACCGTCATTGAAGGCGACTTGCCCGAGCGCTTCAGTATAGGTGGTTCCCCTAAAATGCGGCGCGGGTGGCCACATGGCGGGGGCGCTTTTTGATCAACGTAGGGTCGAGGTAGGTGATCGCCTCGGCGCACGATCGCACCCGTTCGATCGGTTCAAACACATTCACCTGGTAGACGATCTGGTTATCCCAGTCGAGCGCCGTGAGCCAGCCGCTGCGGGGATGGTAGACGCCGGTGTCAATATCGAGCCAGCCGCGCCCAGCGACAATTTGACCGGGGTCTACGCCGGGGAATGTGAACGTAATGGTGTGCCCGGTGATGATCAGCTTGTCGGAGAAAAAGGGCGTCAGGCTGCTGTGGAAAGTTTCGCGAATCCAGCACATTTCGTAGCTGCTCTGCTCGGCGATGGGCAGCATGGGGTTGACCCCGGCGTGCACCAGCCACAGGTCACCCAAGTCGATATAGAGGGGAAGCTGCCGCAGCCACTCCAGGTGGTCTTCCAGGGTAGAAGCGGCGCCATGGTAGCTGGTAAGAGTGGCCTGGCCGCCGCTAAAGATCCAACCCTGAAGAGTGGGGGGATTGATTTTGCCGTCGATGAAGGTGTCGAGGATGAGCTGCTCGTGGTTGCCCCGCACGCAGTTGGTGGCGTGGCGGCGAATGAAATCGACCACATCGGCACTCTTGGGGCCGCGATCGATCAAATCACCGACGCAGTAAATCTCGTCGTCGGACTCAGGCGCGATCGCATCCCACAGCCGCTGTAGGCCGTCGTAGTGACCGTGTATATCGCCAATAAAAAGTCTTCGGGGCATGGGGCAGGGACTCCGTTGCTTTCATTATGCCTTAACCCCAAACTCAACTATCAAGTTTCCGCAATGCTTACGTGGATAAAGAGCCTTTAAAGCGGTACGCTGTGACCCAAACGCAGCTTGATTTTGGCCGCAAAAGAAAAGCCTCAGATTGGCGGTGCGATCGCGTTTATTCTGATTATTCTCAGGCATAATGAAGGCCAGCTTAGAGCACCTACCCTATGAGCCTTTCGCCTTCTCGTCGTCCGCCGCCGATCTCGTCCCCCCCACGCAAACCTGTTCGGCGTCAGCGACGGACCACCCCTCTCCGGCGTCTGGCCCGTCACACCCCCACCTTTGAGGTCAGTGCCCGCTTGGGGATGAACTTATTTTTGACCCTGGTGGCGGCGGTCTCCCTGGGGCGACTGGTACCTCACCTGCAAGCACAGGTGGAGCAGCTCGAAGTGGCCAGAGCCAGCTTGGCCGAGGCAGAAGCCGCTAACACCCGCCTGCGGTCTGACTTTGACCGCTACTTTGACCCCGCCCAGGCCGGGCGCATTATTCAGGAACAAACGGGCTACCGCAGCCGCTCGGAGCGCCAGATTGTTTGGACAGATTGAGGGGATTGGGTGGGTGCGTGACCTGATAACAGGCACAGGTCTAAGGGGCTAAGTAGCTGAGTCCAATTAATTGTAAGAAGGGGGTTTGCGGTTTACGGTACACGGTGCGAGCCCTGCACCTTAGACCTTGCACCGTATACCCACTTCCACCTCAACCAGCATCTCCTGCTTAAGCGCACCCACCTACAGGCTCCGCTACGGATAAAACGTCGTGGTAGGCAGCCCCAGCCCTTCTTCCAGCCCCATCATCAGGTTGAAGCACTGCACCGCCTGGGAGGCCTGACCCTTCATCAGGTTGTCGATCGCGGACATGACAATCACTCGCCCGGTGCGGGGGTCGGTTTCGAGCCCAATGTAGCAGCGGTTGGTGCCCCAGGCCCACTTGGTTTGGGGGTAGGTGCCGTTGGGCAGCACCGTCACCCAGGGGGAAGCGCGGTAGAAGGCGCTGTAGATGGTGAGCAGATCGTCGCGCACCAGGCCGGGGTCGCGCAGGGTGGCATAGATCGTGGCCAGAATCCCCCGCACCATGGGAATCAGGTGGGGGGTAAACTGCACCATAACCTCGTGGCGGGCCAGATGAGTGCAAATCTGCTCAATTTCGGGGGTGTGGCGGTGGCGAGCAACGCCGTAGGCCCCGAGGGAGTTGCTCGCCTCGGCTAGCAGCATGCCGGTTTTGGCTACTCGTCCGCCGCCGGAGGTACCCGACTTGGCGTCGATGATCAGGGTTTCGGGCTGGGCCAGCCCCTGCTTGAGCAGGGGCGCAATGCCCAACAGGCTGGCGGTGGGGTAGCAGCCGGGGCAGCCCACCAGGCGGGCATCGCGAATGCGATCGCGGAATAGTTCCGGTAGCCCATAGACGGCTTCGGCGGCGGTGACCTGATCGCTGCGCTCGCCGCCGTACCAAGCCTGGTAGGTGTTCAAATTTTCAAACCGGTAGTCGGCGGACAGATCGAGCACCTTGCAGCCCCGCTCCAGCAGGGTGGGGGCCATGGTATAGGCCAATCCGTTGGGCAGCGAGAGGAAGACGGCCTGACAGCGCTGGGCGATCGCGTCCAAATCGACCGCCTCCACCGTCAAATTGACCGACTCGGCCAGGTGAGGGTAGATCTCGGTGTAGGGCTGCCCGGCGCTGCTGTCGCCGCCCAGATATACCAGTTCTACCTCAGGGTGCTGGCTCAGCAGGCGCACCAACTGCACCCCTCCATAGCCCGATGCCCCCACAATACCGACCTGAATTTTTCCTGCTGCTGACTCACTCATGGTTCTAGGGCGGGCATTTTGCCGGGTAAAAGAGGGTGTGGCCCATCAACCGGGGGATAGTCAACCGCGACCGCCTCCCTTGGATAAGCACTGTAATAGTAAACCAGTAATTCCAGTTCAACATGGTTGTTTAGAATGCTGGGACCGGGACTGGCGATCGCCCCAAGGGCATCCGAATCTGACCCGCATTCGGTCGTCACCCCGGGAAGCAGAAGCGGTAAAGCCAGGGGCTGTTTTTGGGTCGGGCGTGGCAAGGTTATGACCAGCGGGGTTTCAGCGGGAATTGATCACACGCCCTAAAATTTTAAGAGTGAACGTACGTTATAAAGGCCAGCCCCACCGTGCTTGACTCAACCTCGGAGATGCCCGAAGCCGCCAGCCAATCCACCTCCGAATTTCAGTTTGATTCGATTGAGTTGGCCCTCCACGACCTGGCCGCCGGGAAATCGATTGTCGTTGTTGACGACGAGAACCGCGAGAACGAGGGCGATGTGATCTGCGCCGCCCAGTTTGCCACCCCCGACATCATCAACTTCATGGCGGTGGAAGCGCGGGGGCTGATCTGCCTGGCCATGACCGGAGAACGGCTCGACCAGCTCGACCTGCCGCTGATGGTCAGCCCCAGCGCCTTTGAAGACGAAAACGAGCAGACCGCCTTCACCGTCAGCATCGATGCCGCCCTCAGCTGGGGCGTCACCACCGGCATTTCCGCCGACGATCGCGCCCGCACCATTCAAGTCGCCATCAACCCCAACGCCCGTCCCCAGGATCTGCGCCGTCCCGGCCACATTTTTCCGCTGCGGGCCAAAGACGGCGGCGTGCTGAAGCGGGCGGGCCACACCGAGGCGGGGGTCGATCTGGCCCGGCTGGCCGGGCTGTACCCCGCTGGCGTAATCTGCGAAATTCAAAATCCCGATGGCTCGATGGCGCGGCTGCCCGAGCTGGTGGACTACGCTAAAACCTTTGGCCTCAAGCTGATCAGCATCGCTGATTTGATCAGCTACCGCTTGCAGCACGAGCGCTTTGTGCAGCGCGAGGCTGTCGCCACCATGCCCACCCAGTTTGGTGAGTTTGCCATTTACGCTTACCGCAACCTGCTGGATGGTTCTGAGCACGTGGCCATGGTCAAAGGCGACCCCGCCACCTTCGCCGACCAGCCGGTGATGGTGCGGGTTCACTCCGAATGCCTCACGGGCGACGCCTTTGGCTCTTTGCGCTGCGACTGCCGCATGCAGCTCCAGGCGGCGCTCAAAATGATCGATGCTGCCGGGCGGGGCGTGGTAGTCTACCTGCGCCAGGAGGGGCGCGGCATTGGCCTGGTGAACAAGCTCAAGGCCTACTCGCTCCAGGATATGGGCCTCGATACGGTGGAGGCCAACGAAAAGCTGGGCCTGCCCGTGGACCAGCGCAACTACGGTGTCGGGGCGCAAATCCTCAACGACATCGGCGTCAAGCAGTTTTGTCTGATCACCAACAACCCCCGCAAAATTGCGGGTATCAAAGGCTATGGCCTGGAGATGGTGAACCGGGTGCCGCTGATTATCGAGGCGACCCCCTACAACTCGGGCTATCTGGCCACCAAGGCCCAAAAGCTGGGCCACCTGCTGATGCACACCTACCTGGCCACAGTGGCGATTCACTGGCGCAGCACGGGGCTGACGGTCCAGGACCGCTACCAAAAGCTAGAGCAGCTACGTGGCCTGGCCCAGTCGCTGGGGCTGATGCTGCAAGAGGAGGCCCGCCCGGTGGCTGCGGCTCTATTCAGCCAGCCCGATGTGATTGTCAATTTGGGCCTGGAGGGGGTAACGGATGCGGGGGCCGACGCCTGGTACCGCGACTGTAATGAGCCGAAAATGCAGGCGATCGCCACCCTGCTCGACAAACTCGCCGCCTGGGCCGACATCGACCAGCTGGCGTTTCTGATCTCCGGCGGCAGCGATCCCTTCAGCGGCTTGCAGGTCAAACTCGATCGCCAGGTGTTCCAGCGCGACGGGGCACCCACCGCCGAAACCGTCAAACCCTCCGACCTCTGCGGCAGCCTGGAAAGCCAGCGCATCTACGTCTTCTCCAGCCACGTCCCAGCGGATTAGCTAGCCTCTATTTGTGTAACTGCCTTCCCCGCCTGGAGCCTGGGCGGCTCGCTGCACCGCGCTCAGCCCCACCTCCGCCAGCAGCGCCAGCAGCGCTACGGGTACCGCCCCTACCAGCAAAATTGCCGGGTCGTAGGCGGCAAAGCCCAGCACAATAAAGGCTCCCAGCCCGCCTGCGCCGACGAAGGCCGCCAGGGTCGCGCTGGCGATCACCTCCACCGTAGCGGTTTTGATGCCTGCAATGATCACCGGCAGCGCCAGGGGAATTTCGACAGTTTTAAGAATATCGCTGGGGGGCATACCCATGCCGATTGCCGCCTCGCGAATGGCGGGGCTGATATTGCGAAACGCCACGTCGGTACTGATTAAGATAGGCGGCATTACCAGCAGGGTAAGGGCCAGTACCGCCGAGGAAAAGTTCAGCCCCAGCACCGGCACCGCCAGAAACAGCACCGCCAGGCTAGGGATTACCCGCAGCGCGTTGAAGCCGTTCAGCATGACGGTGGAGACAGCGCGCGATCGCGCACTCCACAGCCCCAATGGCAGCCCCACCAGTAGCCCAATCGCCAGGGGCACCGCCACCAGCAGCAGGTGCTGTTGCACGGCGGTGAGGAGGCGATCGCTGTTGTCCAGCGCATACTGGTAGGCGTTTTGCAGCGTCGGCAGCATAGCAGAAATACTAAGTTGGGCTCATAACGGTGCAGGTTTGTTACACCTCAAATTCTAAGCCCATGCTTCCTAAACCGTAAGCCGCTGTTCGGTTTCGCCGTCGAACCAGTGAATGGTGTCTGGCGGCAGGGCCAGGGTCAAATTTTCCTGGCTCCAGGTGGCATCGGCGGGGAGAATGGCGCGCAGGGTAAGATTTGGGTCGCCCTGTACTCGGAGGCTGACCAGGTCGTGCATGCCCAGGTTTTCTACCAAAAACACGCTGCCTGTAACCGTGAGGGCATCCCCTTCGCGGGGCAGTCGCAGGTGCTCGGGGCGAATGCCCAGGATCACCGAGGCAGACGACACCCCACGCGGCAGCGGTACCCGAAACTTGCCCAAAGCCACATCGTTACCCGTGCGGCTGAGGGGAATCAGGTTCATCTGGGGGCTGCCGATGAAGCTGGCCACAAACCGATTGGCCGGGGTTTTGTAGATTTCGTGGGGGTGGCCCAGCTGCTGCAGGTAGCCGTTGTTCAGCACCGCCACCTTGGTGGAGAGGGTCATGGCCTCGGTCTGGTCGTGGGTGACGTAGACAATGGGCGATTTTTGGTCGGCAAAGATCTGCTTCAGGTCGGCCCGCACCTGCTCCCGCAGCAGGGCGTCTAGGTTGCTGAGCGGCTCGTCGAGCAAAAATACATCGGGGTCGCGCACCAGAGCCCGGGCCAGGGCCACCCGCTGGCGCTGTCCCCCCGACAGCTTGGCCGGTTTGCGACTGAGCAGGGGGTCGAGGCCCAGCAGCCCAGACACCTCCTGCACCCGCTTTTGAATGTCGCCCGAGGGCAGGTGGCGCAGCTTGAGCCCCGAGGCAATGTTTTCGCCCACGGTCATGTGGGGGTAGAGGGCGTAGCTCTGGAACACCATGGCGATGTTGCGATCGCCCGGCGGCAGCGGGCTGACATCGCGATCGCCGATCACCACCCGGCCTTCGGTGGGCTGGTCCAGCCCCGCAATCAGCCGCAAAATCGTCGATTTACCACAGCCCGACGGCCCCACCAGGGTCAAAAATTCCTGGTCTTCTACCGCCAGGTTGAGCCGTTTTACCGGCACAATGTCGCGGCTGTAGGCTTTGGTGATGTCTTGCAGTTCGAGTTTGGCCATGATCGTAGTTGAGTGGATGGGTGGGAGAGTGGGCGGGAAGGGAGTGGGCGAGTGGGGGGGTGGATGGGCGGGGAGTGGGTGAGTGGGCGGGTGGATGAGTGGGGAGTGGATGGGTGGGGAGTGGATGAGTAGGGAGTGGATGAGTGGGGAGTGAATGGGTGAAGCTATAGATTTTTAGCGCTCATCCACCCATCCACCCATCCACCCATCCACCCACCTACCCCTTCACCGACCCTGAAGTGAGGCCCTGCACGATGCGGCGCTGGAAGAACAGCACCAGCAGCACCAGGGGCAGGGTGCCGACCACCGTAGCGGCGGCCAGGGGGCCGTAGGGCACTTCAAACAGGGTGGTGCCGCCGAGCTGGGCTGCGGCTACGGGAATGGTTTTCATCTCTTCGCGGGTCATGAAGGTGAGGGCAAACAGGTACTCATTCCACGCAAAAATGAAGGCCAGAATGCCGGTGGTGACCAGGGCGGGCAGGGTCATGGGCAGCACAATGCGCCCCAGCATTTGCAGGGTGTTGTAGCCGTCCACCCGGGCCGAGTCTTCCAGATCTTTGGGCAACTGCTGAAAGAAGCTGCGCATCACCAAAATCGTCAGCGGCAGGTTGATGGCGGTGTAGGGAATGATCAGCGCCAGGTAGTTGTTGGCCAGCCCAAAGGCCCGCACCACCTCCAGCAGGCCCAAAAACAGCAAAATGTAGGGGAATAGCGTCACAATCAGCACCACCGCCAGGATCGCCTGCTCCCCAGGAATTCGCAGCCGGGCCAGGGCGTAGGCCGCAGGCGACCCCAGCGCCAGACACAGCAGCGTGGAAATCACCGCCACCAGGGCGCTGTTGAACATGTAGATGTGGAACTGGTTGAGCCGAAACAGATCCACGTAGTGGGTCAGGGTCAGCTGGTCGAGTCGGGGCAGGTAGACCACCGGGGTTTGGGTGATGGCGGCGTTGGTCTTAATCGAGGTCAGCACCTGCCAGATCACCGGCAGCAGGCTGAAAATCACCGTAAAGGCGATCGCCAGCCACAGCAGCAGGCGCATCCAGCGAAAGGCGCGATCGCGATCGCGGGATTCGGGCGCGGTAGTAGTGGTGGTGGGAAGGGTGGTCATGGGATGGGTGGATGGGTAGGGGGTGGATGGGTAGGGGTAGGGCCTAGTTATTCGCTTTAGTTATTCAGTCCTAGCCCGCAGGCGCGAGAGGTACAGCCAGGTCAGCCCTACCACCGCCACCAGCACCACAAAGGTCACGGTCACCAGGGCCGCGCCGTAGCCAAAGTCCAGGTAGCGCATCACCGCCGCGTAGATATAGATCGACACCATTTCCGTCGCCCCGCCGGGGCCGCCGCCGGTCATCACCGCAATCAGGTCGAAGATGCCAAAGGACTGGGCAAAGCGAAACAGCATGGCAATCACAATCTGCGGCGCAATCAGCGGCAGCGTGATTTGCCGGAAGCTTTGCCAGGGGCTGGCCCCATCCAGGGCGTGGGCTTCGTAGAGGTCCTGGGAAATCGACTGCAACCCCGCCAGCAGCAGAATCGCCACAAAGGAGGTGGTCTTCCACACATCGGCGGCAATTACCGCCACCATGGCCCAGAAGGGTTCCCCCAACCAGTTCACCGGGCTGTTGATCAGATTCAGCCGCAGCAGCAGGTCATTCCACACGCCAAACTCGGTGTTAAAAATCCAGCGCCAGGCCAGGGCAATCAGGGCGGTGGGCAGGGCCCAGGGCAAAATTGCCACCGTGCGCACCAGCCCCCGGCCCCGAAAGGCCCGATCCAACGTCAGGGCAATGGCCAGGCCCAGCAGCAGCTCAAACAGCAGGGTAAACACGGTAAACACCGCCGTGTTGCGCATACTCTGCCAAAAGCGGCCATCCTGCACCATCAGCGCGTAGTTGTCCAGGCCGCTGAATACCGGTTGCAGATTGGTGCTGAGGTTTTCGGTAAAAAAACTCAGCCAAAACGCCCGCAAAATCGGAAAGGCATAGACAAACAGCAGCAGCAGCAGCGCCGGGGCCAGCAGGAGCCAGCCCGTTCGTTGTTCCCGCTGGCGAATGTAGTCTTTGGTGGTAGTCATCGGTGTCTCCTGAGCCCCCAGTGTGGGCCCTGCCCCTGGGGATGGTCGCATGTCTCGCTAGGCTTCAGTGCCCAGTACCCGGCGGCTTTCCCCCGCCGCCGCCCGCATTGCAGCCTCCGGCGTCATCTGGTTGGAGATGGTGGCGCTGAGGTAGCGTTGCAGAATGTCAGAGAGCTGGGCGTACTGCCCCACCGGGGGCCGGGGAATGGTGGTTTCGGCCACCTCCAGCAGCTGCTCGTAGTGGGGCAACTCCGCCAGCACGTCGGGGTCGGTAAACAGGGCCCGACGGCTGGGCACGTAGGTAAATTCGGTGATGAAGTCTTTCATCGGGCCGGGGCTGGTGAAAAATTCCACCACCCGCCAGGCTTCCTCGGGGTGGGGCGTCGTGGCGGAGATGCCAAAGCCCCAGCCACCAAGGGTAGCGGCGGGCTGCTGGCCCTCGGCATGGACCATGGGCTTGATGCCCACATTGCCCGCCACCGCCGACCCCTCCCGGTTGACCTCGGCCCAGGCATAGGGCCAGTTGCGCATAAATGCGGTATTGCCGTTCTCAAACTGGCGCAGGGCGTCCTCTTCGATGTAGTTGGTCACCCCCGGCGGCGAGACCCGCTCGCTGATCAGCGAGCGCATAAATTCCGCCGCCTGAATCCCCGCCGGCTGGTCCAGCCCCACCTCCAGGGTCTCCGGGTCAATCCAGAATCCGCCGAAGCCCGCCACCAGCTCCACATAGTTGGTGACGATGCCCTCGTACTGCAACCCCTGCCAGACAAAGCCCCAGTCCACATCGGTTTCGCTCTGGATCGCCGCCGAGGCGGCCAGCAGGTCGTCAAAGGTTTCCGGCGGTTCCATGCCCACCTGATCTAACAGGTCAGTGCGGTAGTAGAGCATGCCCATGTCCGATCGGAAGGGCATCCGGTACAGGCCGTCTTGGTAGACCCCGGCGGCCACATCGGCGGGGAGAAATTCCTCCAGTTCCGCCTCGCTGACGCGATCGGAGAGGTCGATCAGCCACCCGGCGGCGGCAAATTTGGGAATCCACACGACGTCAGAAAACAGGATGTCGTAGGGGGAATCGCCCAGCAAAAAGGAGGTGGTATAGAGATTTTCTACTGCGTCGGCGGCGTTGGGGCCACGCACCATTTCAATGCGGATGTCGGGGTTTTCGGCCATGAATTGCTCCGCCAACCCCTGCATCTGGTCGGCCTCCACGGCCCGCAGCAAAAAGGAAATCGTGACGGGCTGCTGGGCCCGCACGTAGGCCCCAAATAGCAGGGCCCCAACCGTAACGGCCAGGGCTAAAAGAACGAGACCCAACCGACGCCGGCCGAGGTTTAAAAATCTCAAAAAAGATCTGTTAAGCAAAGCAAAGCCTGGAATTCTAACGCTCCCAGGCTTGCCGCGTAACCAGTGCCAGATAAACAGCGATGGCCATTGCGCTTAGGACAGAAGCCCCGGCCCTGACGGTAAGTGGAACATCGCAATGGCGTAAAGCCACTTTTCCAGGGATATGGGACGTGTCCTAACGGTTCTGGCGATGGCTATAGCAGTGGACTGTATAGCAGTCTATGCGAACTCTGAACCCTAGGGCTCAGCACCGGCTAACCCAGGTTTGTCCATCAAACTGGAAAGCGGGGACAGCTGGTATCTATCTTAGGGGTGACATTTTTTCTATTCCTGAACGGCTTCAGTCAGTCCATCATTCCTGATCCCTGGAACCTCAAACCTGATCCTCCGGCAAAGGTAGTTCTACGCCTACCAGGCTGCACTAGTGCAGCGTCAACGCTAAACATTAGCGTTCTCGTAGATTGGGTGAAATGGAGTGTAACCCAACGGCAGTCAGCCTGGCTGGGTTCTGCTAGCGCGCCACCCAACCTACAAACTTAGGTTTGACAGAGTACTGGCCTGCGGTGGTCTTCAGTTTGAGGGCTGCGGTTGGATCGGGGCAGGGGCAGGCTGAAGGGGCGAAGTGGGTTCATTTGGGAACAGCGGTGAACCGGGCGCAAAGGGATCGCCACCGGGCTGGCCAAAGCCAGGGGGCAACGATTGACCGCCTGGGCCATCCTGGGGAAACCCGTTGGGAAAATCGTCGGGGAAGTCATTGGGAAACCCCTCTGGAAACAGGGTGGGATCGTCCAGGCCGGGCTGGGTTTCCCCAGGCCCCAGGCTGGTGTCGCTGGGCAGGGTGGCCAGGGCCACGCGATCGCCCCCCACTGCCCGCAGCCGGTCGAGCACGGCTACCACATCCTCGTAGCGGGCCCCGCGGGAGGCATAGAGCACAATTAGCCCGCCGGGGTTGACCTGGTTGAACTGCAGCAGCACATCGGTGAGCAAATCGAGGCTGACGGGCTGCTGGTCGAGGTAGACCTGGCCCAGGTCATCGACGCTGACGTAGAGGCGATCGCCTCCCTGCCCAATCTGGCCAGGCAGCGGTTGCCCCGTTTGAGCGGTGGGCAGGTCGAGGTCGATGGCCTGCTGGCGAGTCAGGCCCACTGCCGCCAGAATGAAAAACGTCAATATGCAGAAAATAACGTCGATCAGCGGGATAATTTCCAGCCGGACGTCCTCGGAGGGCGTGTCGAGCAGGTCTACTTTCATGGCGAGGGAATCTCCGTCGAGGGCACACCGTCAACCGTAGCCGAATTGGTTCCCGCTGGGGCCACGGGGCCAACCGGAGGCAGGGGTTCCGGCACCGGAGACAGGCCGTGGCGCTGGGCCCAACTCTGGCGGTAGAGCAGTTCTAGCTCACTGCCCGCCTGACGAAACATCTTGGCCTGCCCAAAAATAAACCCCTGAAACAGGCGATAAAAGGCCAGGGCCGTAATGGCGATTACTAGGCCAGCGGCGGTGCTGATCAGGGCTTCGCTGATGCCCAGGGAGGTGCCGGCGGTGGCGTCGCCGCTGCCCAGATCGCTGATCTGAATCGACCCCAGGGAGTTGATCAGCCCCAGCACCGTACCCAGCAGCCCCAGCAGCGGGGCCAGGGCGATAACCGCTTCTAAAATCTTGTCGCCTCGTCCCATGATCGCCAGCTCTTCGTTGGCGGCGGTCTCCAGGGCCAGGCGAAACACCTCGGGGTCGGGGGATTGCAGCTTGAGCGGAGCGGACAGGAAGCGACCCATGGGGAGGAGACTGGAGCGCTGGGCAATTTCGCCAGCGGCGGGCCAGTCGCGGCGGGCGGCCTCCAGCACTCGGCCCGAGACTTCGCGCTCGCGGGTCAGAATGCGCGACCAAAACCAGATCCGCTCCAGAATGGTGCCCACGGCCAAAATTGACAGTAGCAGCAGCGGCCACATGGCGATGCCGCCACGGGCAAAGAGCTCAGTTATATTCACTAGGGTCCTCCTATCTCGACAGGTCATGCTGTTCACTGAGACAGCGCCCTTGGGCAGCGCCGTTAAACAGAATGACCTATCTCCGGCAAAGCATCATAATTGTAGTGACTTTAGGAACGCTTCAACAGTTTCAGGCCAATTCTAACGCCTGGGGTTCGGCCAGCGCGTCCAGAATCAGGTCGGCGGTGCGCTGGCAGGCTCCGGGCGGCCCCAGTTCTTCCCGCATTTTGGCATAGCCCGATCGCATGGTCTGGCGGGCGGTTTCGTCCTGTAGCAGGGTGAGGGCGGCGGCGGCGATCGCCTCGGGGGTAGCCTGCCACTGCAAAAATTCGGGCACCACCGCCTGGTTCACCACCAGGTTGACGGGCGACACGTAGGGCACGTCAAACTTGAGCAGGTAGTGGGCAATGCGGGCGCTGAGGGGGTGAATTCGGTAGGCCACCACCTGGGGCACATCCATCAGGGCAATTTCCAGATTGGCGGTGCCCGATTTGGTAATTGCCACATCGGCGGCGGCGATCGCCGCCTGACTGCCGTCGGTAACCACCCTTCCCCGTAGCCCGTAGTCAGCCAACCCCTGCTCAAAGCTGGTCTGGAGCGACGGAATCGACACCGGCAGCAAAAAGGTGACCTCGGGGCACTGAGCCTGAATGATCTGCGCCGCCTGGAGCAGCACCGGCATCAGGTACTTGACCTCCTGGCGCCGGGAGGCGGGCAGCAGCGTCACCACCGGAGCCCCCGGCGGCAGCCCCAGCTGCTGGCGAGCGGCGGCCTGGTCGGCGGGGGCGGGGTAGCGATCGACCAGGGGATGGCCCACCCAGGTGGTCTCAGCTCCAAAGCCCTGATAGTAGTCGGCCTCGGCTTTGAAAATGGCCAGCATGCGATCGCTACAGCGCACCAGCCGCTGGGTGTCTTTTGCAGAAAAGGCCCATACCCACTGCTGGGGAGCAATGTAGTAGACCACCGGCACCTGGGGGTGATGGGTTTTGAGGTAGTCGCCCATCACCAGATTGGGGTTCATGTAGTCGATCAAAACGGCGATGTCGGGCGGGCTGGCATCGAGGGCCTGTTTGGCCAGCCGCTGCAGCCGCAGGGTGGGCAGCAGGTAGGGCAGGGCCTCAAAAATGCCCACCGAGCCAATGCCGGTGGTTTCCCCCACCAGGGTCGCCCCTGCCTGGGCCATGCGCGGCCCCCCCAGGGCGGTAATGTCGAGGGCCAAATTGCGATCGCGGGCGCGATCGCGCAACGCCTCGATCAGCAGGGCTCCCTGCAAATCCCCAGACACCTCGCCCGTGCTAATAAAAATCTTCTGCCGCCTGGGACTTGCCATGGCCGATTGGGCTTCCAGATTAGTCGTCATCGCTGTGCTTGCTTACGCGCCGACCGGGGGTCAAGCCACGGCGATCGGGCTTCAGCGCCGCCCGCAAAAACTGGCTAAAGTGATTGACCAGGTCGTTGCCCTCGTGGTGGTGCAGCTTTTCGACCGCGTCAGTGACCGACTCACCGGAGCGGTACACCAGGCGGTAGGCCTGCTTCAGCTCGCGATAGATCTGGGCATCGGCGGTCAGCCCCGCCCGCTGTAACCCCACCTGGTTCAACCCCCGCACCTGGGCCGGGTTGCCGTTGATCAGGGTGTAGGGGGGAACATCGCGATCGATGCGGCTGAGCCCGCCAATCATCGCCAGCCGACCGACGTGCACAAACTGGTGCACCCCCACCAAACCGCTGATCCGCGCCCCTGCCTCCACGTACACATGGCCTGCCAACGCCACCGAGTTGGCGATAATCACGTTGTCCTCCACCACGCAGTTGTGGGCCACGTGGGAATAGGCCATCAGCAGGTTATTACTGCCCAAGAGCGTCACAGCCCCCGCATCGGTGGCGCGGTTGATGGTGACGTACTCCCGAATCAGGTTGTTGTCGCCGATGATCACCCGGCTCATGGAGCCATCGTACTTGAGGTCCTGGGACTCCAGACCAATGGCTGCCCCAGGAAAAATGCGGTTCTGCGCTCCAATCGTAGTGTCGCCGTCGATCACCACATGGGCACCAATTTCGGTGCCGGCCCCGACCGTCACCTGCTCACCGATGACGGCGTAGGGGCCAACCTTCACCGTGGGGTGCAGCTGAGCACCGCTATGAACCACTGCCGTAGGATGAATCAGGGTAGTCAACGGCCCGCCTCCAGAACCCAGGGTTTGCAACATAGACACATTATTTACCTACTACCCTTGGGAAGCCGCTGGAGAATCCACCACCGAGAACATCAGTTCCCCCTCGCAGACTAGCTGCCCATCGACCTCAGCGCGACCGTACATTTTGCCAAACCGCAGCCGCTTGATGGCCAGCAGCTCCACCGTCATTACCAGCTGATCGCCAGGCACCACCGGGCGGCGAAACCGCACCTTGTCGATGCCAGCAAACACACACAGCCCCTCCACCCCCGGCACCTGCATCAGCACAATGCCGCCAACCTGGGCCATGGCTTCCACAATCAGCACCCCAGGCATAATCGGACGACCAGGGAAATGGCCCTGGAAGTGGGGCTCGTTAAAGGTGACATTTTTAAGGCCCACCGCCTGCTTGCCCGGCACGTAGTCGACAATGCGATCGACCAGGGCGAAGGGATAGCGGTGGGGCAGCAGCGCATGGACTTCCTCGGCGCTGTAGCAGGTTTTAACAGGGCTGGCCGCAGCCGCCGTTTCGATCGAATCTAGGGTGGTGGTCACAGGGCTCGATACAGTTACGTCAATCACAGTGGGAGAGTCAGAACAATAGGTAGAGTAGACCGTTGGCCTAGCTTGATTTTGCCACTAGAGGGTACCCTCGCCATAGACCAGGTGCGGGACCAGCGCCGCCGCCAGCTCACCATGCAGGCGATGACTGGCCTTGTAGGCGACAATATGGGCCATCGGCAGCCCTCCCAGCAGGCTTAAATCTCCGATCAAGTCGAGCATTTTGTGGCGAGCGGGCTCATTGTCAAACCGCAGCGGTGGATTGAGCCAACCCTGCTCACCGCACACCAGGGCATTGTCCAGGCTACCGCCCTGAATCAGACCGCTGGCCCGCAGCTGGTCGACCTGGTGCGCCAGGCCAAAGGTGCGGGCCGGGGCAACCGTGGTGGCGAACCCTTCAGGACCGAAGGGTTCGCCACCGTAGGCCCAGCTAAACCACTGGTTGCCAATGGCTGCAACCTCGAAGTCAATGCCATAGGTAAACCGCAGCGCCGGAGCTGGAAAAGCCGCCACAAACGCATCGCCGTGGGTGACCGTCACCGGCTGGCTGAGCTGGGCTACCGCCCGGGGTTGAGCCTGTAACTGCCGACCGGCCTGCTCTAGGGCCTCTACCCAGCCCAGGGCCGAGCCATCCAGCAGCGGCACCTCCGGCCCCGTGATTTCAACTCGAACGTTGTCGATGCCGAGGCCAACTAGGGCAGCCAGCAAATGCTCAACGGTGCGCACCGAAGCCTCTCCCTGGCGGAGTTCGGTGGAGAGCAGCGTGGGGTTCACCGACTCCAGGCTAACGGGCACCACCGGGTGACCGGGCTGGTCAGTCCGAACAAAGTAGCGGCCCTGTCCGGCCTGGGCCGGATGCAGCGTGACCACTGTCGTAGCGCCCGAGTGCAGGCCCACACCTCGGCGCTCAACCGCGCGTGCCAGGGTGGCTTGAGCTGGGGTGTAGCCCCAATCCTCAGTGGAGGTAGCCCTCAGGTCGGGTTGAACGGTACCAGGTTGAGCCATTAGAAACGCTCCCCAAAGCCGAAGTGAATGCGCCCTTGACCGCGATCGTTAAAGCCGTAGTCGATCCGCAGGGGGCCAAGGGGGGTAGACAGCCGTACCCCAGCTCCGTAGCCGATGCCACTGCCGGGTTTGCCCCGCGATGGGCCGGGGGCACCAGGCACAGCATTGCCGCTGCCCAGATCGGTACCCATATCCAAAAACAGCGCCCCACCCAGGAAAGAGAACAGTGGGAACCGATACTCGGCCGTGAACTGGGCGTAGCTGCGACCACTGCCCACCTCGCCTTCATCATAGCCGCGGATGGAGTTGGTGCCGCCGAGGGCAAAGGCTTCGTAGGGGGGCACATCGCCCACAATGGTGCCCGCCTGAACGTTGAGGGCCAGGGCCTGGGGGCCCTCGGCAAAGTTCAGCAGGCTGAGGGGAATGTAGTAGCTGTAGCTGCCCCGCAGGCGGTTCATGAAGATGCTGCCCCGGCCCAGGGGCACCGACTGCTCGGTATTGAGGCGCAAAATGCTGCCGCTGGTGGGGTTAAAGGCGTCGTTGCGGCGATCGAGGGTGGCGCTGATGGGGAAGGTCCACAGGTCGTCTACCCCAGTACCACTGGCGGTCAGCGGGTTGCCCGCCGCATCCACAGCGTTGACTGTGCCGCCGCCATCGCGGGATGACACGTTTTGAATTAGAGTGCCTACGGCCACGGTCAACCCATCCCCCAGGGGACGGCTAAAGGTAATGCCGGTCCCCAGACGGCGAATGCGAACCTGGTCGCCATTCGCCAAGTTGATCTCATTGGGGCCACCGTCAAAGTTGAGGTTGTTGGCCGCGCGGGCAAAGGCCGTGGCGGTGTAGGAGGTGCGGAAGGGATCGCCCGCAATCCAGGGATCGGTAAAGGACAGGTCGAACAGCACATCGCGGGTGCTGAGCTGGGCCTCGGCACTGAACTTCTGGTTGTTACCACCGAAGTTGTCCTGACGGAAGCTGACCGTACCGAACAGGTCACCGGTAAAGTTGAAGCCCAGACCAGCCGCGATCGATCCGGTGTTGCGCTCAGCCACGTTGACAATCAGTCTGACCTGGCGGGGGTCATTTGCGGCGGGCTCAAGCCCCGGCACCACGTCATCAAAGATGCCCAGCCCAAACACCCGCTGAAAATCTTGCTCAATCTGGGCCTGATTAAACACCTCGCCGGGCTGAGTATTAAATTCTCGGGTGATGATGAATGGCCGGGTGCGTCCCTGGATCGGGTTGCCCTCGTCATCAACGGTCTGGCCCAGGTCGTTGATGTAGCGGACTTCGATACTCTCAATCACCCCTTCGGCTACCTCCAGGGTGACTACCCCCTGGGGCGACACCTGGGGAGCGGCGATCACCTGGGCCAGCACAAATCCCTGGTTCTGATACCACTGGTTGAGCTCCAGGATGCCTTCCTGGAAGTCGATCAAATTGATGATTTGACCCCTTTGGTCGGCAAAGATGTCGTCAACGACGGCTTGGGGCAACACCTGATTTCCCTGTACCCGGACATCAGTGAGCACCGGGTTGGGCTGCACCAGAAACGTCACCCGCACCCCCAGGTCGGTGTCTTCGGGGCGAGCGTCGACATCGGCAAAGAAGCCGGTGGCAAAGATATCGTTGATGTCCTGCTGGAGTTGGGTCCGGGTGGTGGTGCGTCCGGCCTGGGTATCAATGACGCTGAAGACCAGATTCTCCAGGGCGGGGTCGAGGGTTCCTTGAATAGCCTGGACCTGCACCTCGGCGACCAACACCCGCGGCTCTTCGGCCTGTTGTTGAGCGGGGGCCGCTGGTGCGGCTTCAGCTGGCTCCTCCGTCGCTTCGGAATCGGGCGCGGGGGGAGCGGTTTGCCCCTGCTGGTTGGGGGCGGGCTGCGGCTGACTGCGGCGCTGCACGGCTCCATCTAAAATGCGCTGCGCTTCTTCGGGGGAGATTTCGCGCGGAGTACTGGGGGTCTGGGCCAGCTGGGCGCTCGGAAAATCGGCGATCGCGGCAGCATCGGCGGCAGATTCGCGTTCGGGAACCCCTGCCTCAGCCGAGCGATAGTCGTCAATCACCTCCTGAAGCGCCTCTGCCACCGGGCTGGCCCCTAGGTTGGGCTGGGGGACGCCAATATCGAGGGTGGCGGCGGACGCTGCCGCAGCGTCTGGCCCAGCGGCGGCTGGGACAACCAGGGCTGCAGCGCTGGAGCTAGGGGCCTCGGCGGCCTGACTCAGCTCAGCGGAAGACCCTTGGAGTTCTGGGGCGGCTGGCTCTGCCTGGACGGGAGCTGCGACCAGCCCCACAAGCCCAGAGGTGGCCAAAGCTATCAACAAATACTTAGGAGATACCCGCATCTAAAACACACCTGCTAAACACGTCCACACACCAATCAAGGGCCCATCTCCCCGACAAAGAACCAGGAAAAATTGCCCTGGGGCGGGCCGTTGCCCCCGCAATCGGACAAATTCTACCGCATTGATGGGGCTAATTCCTGGTTGATTGTGCCGCCACTTTCTCTAGCACCCGTTGATAGGCGGCTTCAACCTGGCCTAAATCCTGTCGAAAGCGATCCTTGTCAAGCACTCGCTGGGCTGCGTCGTCGGTGGACTGATCCCACAGGCGACAGGTGTCGGGGCTAATTTCGTCCCCCAGCAGGATCTGCCCCTGGCCGTCCAGGCCGAACTCCAGCTTGAAATCGACCAGGGTGATCGCACAGCCCTGGAAAAAATCGGTCAATACTTGATTGATGCTGAGGGCAAGACGGCGCAGGGTGGCAATCTGTTCCTCGCTGGCGATCCCCATGGCGCGGATGCGATCGCCGGTCAGCAGCGGGTCGCCCAGGGCGTCGTCCTTGTAGTAGAACTCCACCAGGGTTGGCTCCAGACGCTGGCCCAGGGGCAGGTTGGTCTGCTTGCACAGGCTGCCTGCGGCCAGATTGCGCACCACCACCTCCAGGGGAATGATGGTGAGGGCTTTGACCCGCATGGTGCGATTGCCCGTGGTTTCCAGCCAGTGGGTGGCAATGCCCGCTGCCTCCAGTTGCTTGAACAAATAGGTGGAAATGGCGCAGTTGATCGGCCCCTTGTCGACAATTTGGCCCCGCTTTTGGGCGTTAAAAGCGGTGGCATCGTCTTTAAAATAGGTGACGAGCACCGCCGGGTCGTCGGTGGCATAGATAATTTTGGCCTTGCCTTCGTAGCGTTTTTCGCCGAAGGGGGCGCTGGGGGAAGGGCCAGAATCCATGATCGGTGCCAGAAGTAGAGACACCCCATAGTAGCGCTGGACGCTGCTCCCATAACGCGCTCACCGTGACACCCCAATCCAGTGGCCCAGGGCAAGGGCTCAACCCGGCCTTGCTAGCTTAGTACCCCGACCCGCACCGACCCTCTATGTTTAGCTTGTAGACTACTAGGGCAGCAATGGTTTCCCGTAGCGCTGTACCCTTGCTGTAACCTTAATTGAGTAACCGAAACCACCGCGCAACGCTCCATGGCCACCATCAACGACAACTATCTCAAGCTCAAGGCGGGCTACCTGTTCCCTGAAATCGCCCGTCGGGTTGCCGCCTTTGCCGAGGCCCACCCCGACGCGCCGATCATCAAGCTGGGCATTGGCGATGTCACCGAGCCTCTGCCCGAGGCCTGCCGCACCGCCATGGTCAAGGCGGTGGAGGACATGGGCGATCGCGACCAGTTCAAAGGCTACGGCCCCGAGCAGGGCTACCTGTGGCTGCGGGAAAAAGTGGCCCAGCACGACTTTCAAAGTCGCGGCTGCGACATCGACGCCAGCGAGATCTTCATCTCCGACGGCTCTAAGTGCGACTGCGGCAACATTCTCGACATCTTTGGCAGCAACAACTCTATCGCCGTCACCGACCCGGTCTACCCCGTCTATGTCGATACCAACGTGATGGCGGGCCACACCGGCCCCGCCAATGAAGCGGGGGAGTACGGCGGCCTCACCTACCTGCCCATCAGCGCCGAAAACGCCTTCACTGCCAGCATTCCCAACCAAAAAGTAGACCTGATCTACCTCTGCTTCCCCAACAACCCCACTGGGGCGGTAGCCACCAAAGAACACCTGCAGGCCTGGGTCAACTACGCCCGCGCCCACGGCTCGATCATTTTGTTCGATGCCGCCTACGAGGCCTTCATCACCGATCCCACCATTCCCCACTCGATTTATGAAATTGAGGGAGCGCGGGACTGCGCGATCGAGTTTCGCTCGTTCTCCAAAAATGCGGGCTTTACCGGCACCCGCTGCGCCCTGACGGTGGTGCCCAAGTCCCTGATGGGCAAGGCCGCCGACGGCAGCGATGTCGCCCTCCACGGGCTGTGGAACCGTCGCCAGTCCACCAAGTTCAACGGCGTCTCCTACATTGTGCAGCGCGGAGCCGAGGCGGTCTACTCTCCCGAGGGGCAGGCCCAGATTCGCGCCCTGATCGACTTTTATATGGAGAACGCCCGCATCATCCGTGAGCAGCTCACCGCCGCAGGCATTGCCGTCTACGGCGGCGTCAACGCCCCCTACGTGTGGGTCAAAACCCCCAACGACCTGAGCAGTTGGGACTTCTTTGACAAGCTTCTGCACAGCTGCCACGTGGTCGGCACCCCTGGCTCCGGCTTTGGGGCCGCAGGGGAGGGCTACTTCCGGATCTCCGCCTTCAACAGCCGCGAAAACGTCAACGAAGCCATGCGCCGCGTCACCGAAAAGTTCCGGGTGTAGTGTCGATCCATTGGGTTCTGTCGGGTGGGCACTGCCCACCTGCCAACTTTTCTGTTCCAATTAAATCTGCTCAATCTGCCTGAGAGCACCGCTAAGGAAAACTGCCATGCTCACCATCGCGCTGCCCAAGGGCGGCATGTTAAAAGACAGTATTCGCCTGCTGCAGGCCGTGGGCCTCGACTTCAGCCTGTTTCAGGACAGCGCCAACCGCCAGCTGCAAATCACCGATCCCACCGGCCGAGCCCGAGGGCTGCTGGTGCGCGCTCAGGACGTACCGGTGTACGTGGAGTACGGCCAGGCCCAGCTGGGTATGGTGGGCTACGACGTGCTGCGCGAGAAAAAGCCCGCCGTGGCTCACCTGGCCGACCTGGGCTTTGGCGGCTGCCGCCTGTCGGTGGCGGTGAAGACCAACAGCCCCTACCGCTCAGCGCTGGATTTGCCCGCCCACAGTCGGGTGGCCTCCAAGTACGTCAACTGCGCCCGCGACTACTTCCAGAGCCTCGATCTGCCGGTGGAAATTGTGCCCCTCTACGGCTCGGTGGAGCTGGGGCCGATTACCGGCATGTCGGAGGCGATCGTGGACCTGGTCTCGACCGGCAAAACCCTGAAGGAGAACAACTTGATGGAACTGGAAGTGCTCTACCACAGTACCGCCCGGCTGATTGCCCATCCGCTCAGCTACCGGGTCAACCCCTACGGCCTGAAGGACCTGATCGATCGCCTGCGCGAGCAGGCCGAGGCCGTTGTGGTGTAGCGATCGCCCCCGCCAGTGGACCAAAAATCAATCATTTTTATAGAAAAATCTTTAGGGGAAAATCGGGTGCGATCGCGCCATCAATCGGTCTGTGGTAGCAGGTGCCCCGGCCTAACATTTGCCACAATAGGGGTAGCCGTACGATTTGTGTATCGACCGCTCGGGTATTCGGCAAAGGCGTTAGCGTTTAAAGCATTCGGATTACAGATTCGGGCTGGCGCAAACGCTGCCGGGCATGAATCTCAGCCTTAGTCTGTGTATCTGTTGTCTGCTGGCAATGTTAGCCCCAGATGACGTTGCATCTTGCCTCCTATCGAGTTTACATAGGCAGGTGCTGAGTAGCACTGGGGAGTCACATATCCTGGCGGCAACTGATGACTCCTAGCTGCGGCAACCCGTTGTGGTTAGTTCGTTGCGGCAGGGCGCAGGATGTCGGGACGTTGCCAGCGAGCCCGTCGCGGCTGACGCCTGCCACCCCCTGGCGAGATTTGGAGACCCCGTTTGACTTCACCACAGACCAAGCCAGAGCTAAGCTTCTGGCAACTCTGGAATATGAGTATTGGCTTTTTCGGCATTCAGTTCGGCTGGGGGCTGCAAATGGCCAATACCAGCGCCATCTTCGAGCACCTGGGGGCTGATGCCGACCAAATTCCGATTCTGTGGCTGGCAGCCCCGCTCACCGGCCTCATCGTCCAACCCATTATTGGCAACCTTAGCGATAACACCTGGAGCCTATTAGGCCGCCGCCGTCCCTACTTCTTAATTGGAGCCATCTTCGGATCTCTGGCACTGCTGTGGATGCCCAACGCAGGCAACCTGTGGATGGCGGTAGGTTTACTCTGGATTTTGGACACAGCGGCCAATATCAGCATGGAGCCCTTTCGGGCCTTCGTTAGCGATCTGCTCCCGCCCAGGCAGCGCACCAAAGGCTTTGCCATGCAGAGTCTATTTATTGGCCTTGGGGCCGTGCTGGCCGCCGCCCTGCCGTGGTTGTTGTCGAATGTCTTTCACCTGCAGGCCAGTACCGCCAACGACGTCCCATTAGCCGTCAAAATTTCCTTCTACACCGGCGCTGTATTCTTTCTGGGCACCGTTCTGTGGACCGTGATTACCACCGCAGAACGGCCACCGGTCGATATGGAGGCGTTTCGAGCGCAGCAGGAACGGCGACTGGGCATCGGTGCCACCGGCCGAGAAATTTTCACCGCCGTGCGACACATGCCAGCCACCATGCGGCAGTTGGCCTGGGTACAGGCCTTTAGCTGGCTGGGTATGTACTGCGTATTTCTGTACTTTCCCACGGCGGTGGCCCACAACCTGTTTGGCGCAACTGATGAGGCTTCGGCTCTTTACAGTCAGGGGATTGAGTGGGCGGGGATCTGCATTGCCGCCTACAATGCCGTCTGTTTTGGCATGTCGTTTTTGCTGCCCCGGCTGGCGAGGATGACGAGTCGCCCGATCGCCCACGCGCTCTGTCTCACCTGTGGCGGGGTGGGGTTAATTTCCCTCTGGTTTGTGCCGTCGCCCCGCTGGGCGCTGCTGCCCATGCTGGGCTTGGGGGTGGCCTGGTCCAGCCTTTTGTCGTTGCCCTACGCCATGCTGGCGGGGGCGTTGCCTGCCCGCAAAGGCGGCATCTACATGGGCATTTTCAACATGTTTATTGTGCTGCCCGAGATCGTGATCTCGCTAGGGTTGGGGTGGATTATGGCCCATTTGCTCGACAACAACCGTCTGCTGGCGGTGGTGCTGGGCGGGGGCTGTTTCTTGATTGCGGTGCCCCTGACCCTGCGAGTCCAAGAGGCCGTGCCAGAGGTGACCCCCACCGTGGTGCTGCACCCCGACCTGGAGTCTGAGGTGGTTTCAAAGTAGGCCGACGACAGCTTTAGAGCGATCGCACCTCCTCCAGCACCTCAGCCCGCTGGTGTTCAGCTCTGAGCGGTTTGTAGGTCAGCCTCGACACGGCCACAAAGGCCACTAGACCCAGCAGCGGGCTAATCAACGTAGGGAAGCCGTCAAAATCAGCGGTGAACAGGCGGTTGGGAAAGTACAGCAGCGTGTTATCAACCCCAAACATGGTTGGCATGAGGGTAAACATCAGCAGGCGCGACAGCGACCCCACCGCAATACAGGCCAGCGCCCCCTGCCGGGTCGCCTTGGCCCAAAACAGACCGCCAATCAGCGGCACCACCAGCCCGGCAAAGCTCATATCAAAGGCCAGCAGCAGCAGCACCCCGGTTTGGGGTACCCGCAGGCCCAGCACCACCCCCACCACCGTAATAACTACGGCCATGAGGCGGGTGATCAGCAGCAGCCTGTCGCCCCCGGCCCCGTGGGCCGTGGCATGGCGAATGCCCATCACATTGTGGGCCAGCACCGACGAGGTGCCTAAGATCGCGCCGTCGGCGGTAGATAGGGAGGCCGACAAAATTGCTGCCAACACCAGCAGCCCCAGCAGGGGTGGCACGACTTCCCTCAGCAGGGCAAACAGCACCGGTCCATCGGGCACAATGCCCGCCTGGCTGAGAATCCCCCCCGCCCCTAACGCAATAATTGAAAAGGGAATACCAATAATCAGCGTGCCAGCCGAGGCAATCAAGCAGGCCCGCTGGGCCGTTTCTGGGCTTTCGGCAGCAAAGATGCGGGCCATAAAGTCGATCGCCACCATATTGCCAAAGCCCAGGGCAATGATGCTAGCCCAGTTAATCGCCGCCCCAGAACTCACGGCAGTCAGCTGATCCAGCGCGGCTGGCCCCATGCCGGAGTCAATGCTGATGCCAAAGTTGGCTACTACGTAAGCCAACAGAGCCCAGGCCCCCACCAGGGCAATCATCACCTGAATGAAGTCGGTGTAGGCGACCGCAAACAGCCCGCCTGACACCGTGTAGACCAGCACCAGCAGCGCTAGCAGAGTAATGCCGCCGGTATAGCTAGTGCCAAGAAAGTCTTGAAACATGTAGCCCCCAGCCACCAGGTTGCCCGCCAGCAGAAATGAGAAGCTGACGCACATAATGCAGGCGGCCACCAGTTCTACGGTGCGGCCATATTTGACCCGATAGAAGTCGGGGATGGTAATCAGCCCCATACGGTTCATGGGCTTAGCCAAAATCAGTCCGGTCAAAAAGAGGCAGAGGGATAACCCGATGGGTAGCGCCGCCCCGGCCCAAAAGCCAAACTCTGAAGCGAGGTCGGTGTTGCCCAAGGTGGCGTTAGAGTCGACCGACTGCGCCATCAGCGTGGCTGCGGCTAAGGGTAAAGCCAGCCCTCGGCCGGCCACCAAAAAATTGACGCTGTCGCCCTTAATTTGTCTGGAGGCCCACACCCCAATGCCTAGCGTCCCGAGCAAAAAGGCAATGATGCCGTAGGAAAACGCACTATGTTCCATACCGTTAGGCTCCTGACCTAGATTCGTGACTATCGAGCGGAAGATACAAGAAAACCCAGGAGTAAAATGCCAATTCCTATAGAACTGGGCTATTTCTCCCGGGCTTTTATCCCTCCGTGAACCAGGCCACAATCGCCGCCCGGCTGCACCTCTCGGACCAGTCCCCTAGCCAGATCAAGACCTCAAAAAATCTTAGCTGCTAAGTCGGAACCCTAGGTGCTCTACTCTCAAGTTTTCTAAAGGCAATCCATACCTCTGTTTTTGAGTGCTTAGTCTAGAAAGCTCCAAAAACAAAGAACTTTATGCGTGAGCGAATTAACTAGGTTCTATCAACTAGCCATAGGCCAACGAAGTATCTATCACTACGGTTGAGCTGGCTTTATGTCATCGTTTCATCATCTTGAGTGGCGAGGCTAAGGGTTGGGGGGCGATCGCATGTCTATCCCCGCCACCCATGGATCGATAGGATATAAAGCGTTGCATTGGGCCGATTGCCATGTTTATCAACTACATCACCCTCATGCTGATCAATATGTCAGCGGGGCTGGTGCTGCTGGCTGACTTTGTCTACCGCGGACTAGATGGGGCCAATCTGAAACGATGGATCCCGGGCTTTGGACTGGTGGGGGCGATCGCCCTGGTCACCGGTCTGCACATGACCCTAACCTGGCCTGTCCCCGGCAGCTTCAATATCTCCTTTGGCGAAACCACGGTGCTGTTTGGCGGGCTGTACGTGGCGGCGGCGATCGCGATCGCTCAGGGGTGGGATCTGCTTTCGCTGGCGGTCTACGCCTTTTTTGCCGGTCTCACTGCAATTTTGGTGGGCGCGCGTATTGTCAATCTGGGTCAAACCCTGCAACCGCTGGTGGCGGGGCTGGCCTTTCTGCTGACGGGGCTGGGCGGGGTGCTGGCCGCCCCCACCCTGGTGTATCTGCGCAACAACAAAATCTGGCGCACCGTAGGGGCCGTGGTGCTGATCGTGGCGGCGCTGATCTGGGCCGTCATCGGCGTCCGTGCCTACTGGGGCCACCTGGAAGGCTACAGCGAGTGGCAGCCACTGATGATGCGGGGCGAGCCCTAGTACTTCTGCGGCAGAAGTCAGTCAACTGTTCCTGACGCCTGACACCGAACACCTGACAACCCCAGCAACGGTTGTTCTATTTCTGCTAGCCAGTACTAGGGCGTGTCGCGTTCAGGCCGATCGCGCTGCCCGGCCGTAGCCCAAAACTTAATCTTTATTTACAATTAGGGAAGCTCCCACAATCGGCCTCACCATGCTGCTTCCCCCCAACCAGCGCACCAAGCTCGACGAGTCCAGCGACACCTTTTTCTACGATGCCCCCCGCTTCGTCACCCACGTAGACGAGGGCTTCATTCAGCAGCTCACCGAGCTGTACCGCGATCGCCTGGCCCCCAACAGCCGCATTTTTGACATGATGAGCAGCTGGGTTTCCCACCTGCCCAAAGATGTCGCCTTTGAGTGGGTCGAAGGCCACGGTATGAATGCCGAAGAACTGGCCAAGAACCCCCGCCTAGACCACTACTTTGTCCAAAACCTGAACGAAAACCCCAAGCTACCCCTAGCCGATCAATCCTTTGATGCGGTGCTGAATACGGTGTCGGTTCAGTACCTCCAGCAGCCCGAGGTGGTCTTTGCCGAAGTCTACCGCATCCTCAAACCGGGGGGCATCGCCATCATCAGTTTCTCAAACCGGATGTTTTACCAAAAGGCGATCGCCGCCTGGCGCGACGGCAGCGAAACTCGCCGGGTCAACCTGGTTAAGAGCTACTTTGGCTCGGTGCCGGGCTTTGGTACCCCCGAGGTGATTGCCCGCACGCCCAGCGTCCCCACTATTCTGCAAATGCTGGGGATGACTGGCGGCGACCCCTTCTACGCCGTCATCGCCGAGCGCCTGGAGCCGCTGGTGCAGCCATGACCGACCTCACTGACATTCCCGGCATTGGCAAAACCTTTGCTCGCGACTTTGCCCGCATCGGGATTTGGTCTCAGCTCGACCTGGTGGGCCAAGGGGCTGAGGATCTCTTTCAGCAACTGGTGGCGGCCAACGAGCGAGAGCGCCATAAAACCAGCAAAAACTACCTCTACGTTATGCGGATGGCGATTTACTATGCCGAGGGCGGCCGCGATCCCGAGCGGCTCAAGTGGCACGCCTGGAAGGATCCAGTCTCATCGTAGATGGGTAAATGCTTCTCTCCTGGGAAACCAGACCCAAACCAGTCCCCCCCCCCTCGGAGTCATTCTTATTCACAGCAAGGCGCGACAGGAGCACCGAGGGCAGTCCTGATTGCTCAAGCCCCAAAGACAACGGCGGTGCGATCGCTAATCGCTTTTAAATTGCGGGTCAGGTCGTGGCGAATGTGCCGCTCGATCAGGCCGACCGGCATGGCACGGGGTGGCCGAAGCGTCAGGTCGTAGCCCAGGCGAATCACCTCTCCCTGGCCATCCGCTACGGGCTCCAGCGTCCAGCGCCCTTCAAACTGGCGAAAGTCACCTTCTACCATCGAGAAGCGCAGTTCTCGGGGAAAAGCCTCGACCATGTCGAGCACGACGCGGGCGCAAAACTTGATGTTGAGAAAACACTGGGAACCGATTTGCTCCAGGCGAATCCCGCCCTCTGGGTGGTGGAGCCGCTGACTCAAGGACAGGTTGGGAATGAAGCTAGACAGATTGTCGTAGTCGGTCAGAACTTGCCAGATCTGCTCAGCGGTAAAGGGAATATCGGTGGAGGCAACGATGCGCCGCTGTTGACCCTCCAGCTTCTGGGTCTGAATAGCCACCCCTGATTCCAACAGCGGGCCGAGCTCAAGCCCGGTTGCCAGTTCAGAGTCCAGGCCTACCTCGGTCGGCTCGGCAATGCCCCAAGCTGCCGCGTCAAGGTTAGTGGTGTCAGGAACGTTTGCAGTCATGGGTAAAAACTAGCCGATAACGGTGCAGTTTAGCCAGGCCACCACGCCTGTGCCCAGAATACCAGCAAAGTTTGCCGGTGCGGTGTTGATCCGGTGAAGTATGGCTCTACTCACCGGGAGTGACCTCGCCATGGGGTTTGAACTCAAGGGTAAAACAAGTCTGCCAGAGCTGAGAAGCATCGCTGGGCTGACTTGACACGGTAATGGTGCCCCCCAGTTGCTCCACCAACCCACGCACCAGAGCCAGTCCGGTACCGGTCCCCGCAATGCCCTCCCTGGTGGCGCTGTGCCCACGCCGAAACTTGTCAAACACATGGGGCAGGTCAGCGGCCTCAATGGCCATGCCCCAATTGGTGACCTGTAGGACGATTCCACGGCCTGGAGCCGGAGAGGCCGCCAGGGACAGGGTGACGGTGGTTGCCGGGGCCGAGTATTTGCAGGCATTGTCCAACAACTCTCGCAGTACCTTGGTCAGCTGCTGTAGATCGGTGGATAGCACCACCGGGCTAGACGGTCGCTGCACGTCCAGGGTTAGCTGAGCCTGCTGTAGATTTTCCCTCACCTGCTCCGCCAAATCGATCAACAGCTGCCCCAGGTCCGTAGGCTGACGATGGGTCGATGCCGCCTTGGATTCCAGGGTTTGCAGCATTAGCAGATCGTTGACCAGATTGATTTCGCGGCTGCACTGCTGCTCCAAAATGTCGAGATACATGGCCGCCCGCTCTGGGGTGAGGTCCGGGCGGCGCAGCATGCGAATGGCCAGCATCATGCTGGTCAGGGGCGTGCGTAACTCGTGGTTGAGGGTGCTGAGAAAGTCTTCTTTCAGGTAGTTGAGGTAGCGCAGTTGCTCGGTTTGGCGCACCGCCTGCCCCTGCAAGTAGTGCTGGTGGAAGGCGATCGCGCCCAGGCTGGCCAGATTGGCCTGGACCCCAGGATCCACTGCGGTTGCCCCGCTGCCCAGCAGTAGAATGGCTCCCTGCAGGCCTGAGCCATCGACGGCGATCGCGGTACAGGCGGTGACAGTGCGCAGCCAAGCCGGGGGGCCGTCTTCATCCCGCAGCAGCGCCGCCAGGCCCTTTTGCCAGCGCGGACGAACCCCAGTCATCGTCTGCTCAATTGTCTGCTGAATTAAGCCCAGCACTACGCGACGCTGCCAGTCTGTGGCCGACCCTGCCTCCGCAGGCCCAAGATACTGGCTGGTAGGCTCCTCGTCCCGATGCCAGCAGGTGTAGATCAGATGGTTGCTACTGGGATAGTGACAGAGCAGCAGGCAGGCCCCAACCCCCAAATGAGTACCCAGGACCTCAGCCAGAGTTGGCAGGGGATTGGGGTCATTGAGGGTGGCGGCCAGGGCGTGAACCAGGGGCCACGTTTCCCGGACATCGCCACCGGGTAAGGCGGATAAGCCACCCTCCGGGGAGCGGACCTGAAACAGCACTGGCGAAGTTTCCGATGCCATGGACAACCATCAACGATATGTTCCTGACCGCCTGAGCTGGAGGTGGAGCTGAGCTACTCCGGACTCCGCCTCCAACTTCCCCTAGCCTATCTACTCGCTCGCGAGGCAGTATCCGTGAATTCGCCAATTTTTCTCTCGTCCCAACTTTCAAAAGATCCGCAATCTCCGTCCGCCGCTCCTGGCTGTTTGTGAGGTCGGGTAGAGCCACGCTCCGACACCAGATGCCCTCACCCAGCCGCTGCACTGGTTTGGCTGACCGGTCTAGCCAAACTTGCTTTACAGATTGATGGGTTGCCTTTACCCTTATCATCAGCAGGACATTAGTATTAATGCAGCCAGCATCCGGCACCGGGCTGGGGGGCGCATCAATTGGCCCCTGATCGCCTACTGATCGCCTGGGGCGCAACGGTCGCAGCCCTTAGCCTGGTTTTGGGGCGGCCTGGCAACGCCGACGGTCAAAATTTTTTGACTGGGGTTAATGACAGGCCCCAGACCACTGACTAAACTGACAGCAAATTCTCGAGCGGAGTTGCGATGGCACGGTCACCTCAATCCTTAGATTCTCCAGTTATTGGCACGGTCAAGGGTCCCGGAGAAAACGGTAACCAGTACGTGTTCATTACCGCCGACAACAGTCAGGTCAAAATTGGCGAGTTTGTCTACTACACCGTCGATCTGACCGACATGCCCAAGGCCCAAATCTTGGGCAAGATTTCTGACCGTCGCCTGATCGACCACCTGCCCGATCGCATTTTTGCCGATCCCGACATCGATCCTGAGGCGATCGCCGCGCTAGTCGGCTTTGCCCACCCCAACCCAGAAATCTATGAGGTCACCGTCGATGTGGTGGGCCACTTTCACCCCGCCCTCGGCTTTATGAACCCGCGCATTTCCCCTGATCCTGGAGCCAAAGTCACCCTGGCCGACGACGACAGCCTGCGCCAGATTATCAACAAAAAGCAGCCCCAGGAGGTCGGCTCGGCCCATATCGGCTCGCTGCTGCTGCGCCCCGGCGGTCGAGTGCCCGTGGCCCTGGACGTGAAAGAGTTGGTCAGTACCCACATGGCCATTCTGGCGGGCACCGGCTCGGGCAAAAGTTATACAGCAGGGGTGCTAATCGAGGAGTTGCTCAGCCCCTACAACCGGGCAGCCGTCTTAATTTTTGACCCCCACGGTGAGTACGGTACCCTGACCGACATGCGCGGGCACGCCAGCTTCGCGACCGCCGATGGCTACAGCCCCGAGGTCAAAATCCTCACCCCCGACGACATTCGGATTCGGATGTCGTCGCTGGACTACTACGACATCCTGACGCTCTTGCCGGATATGAGCGATCGCCAGCAGGCCATTCTCAACAAAGCGTTTAGCCTGCTGGGCAAGCACAAGTTTGGTGAGCACCGCTGGGATGTACAAGATCTGATCTCCGCCTGCTACGAGTCAGACCGCACCACCGACGACGAAGGCAATGAAAAAACCGGATCCTCGGCCCCGGCGCTGGAGTGGAAACTGGGTAAACTGGAGCGATCGGACTATTTTCATCGGGTGCAGCACCTGGCCCCCCGCGATCTCTTTGCCCCTGGACAGGTGACCGTGCTGCAAATGAACGAGATCAGCCAGGAAGAACAGCAGGTGATCTGCGCCGCTGTGCTGCGCCAGAGCTACCAGGCCCGCATGAACACGGCCAAGGACAAAATCACCGCCGAAGACGAAAACTACCTGCCCTACCCGGTGTTCATCCTGATTGAAGAGGCTCACCGCTTTGCCCCCGCCCACGAACCGGCCCGCTGCAAGCAGATTTTGCGCACCATTTTGAGCGAGGGCCGCAAGTTTGGCATGGGGGTGGGGCTGATCACCCAGCGCCCGGGTAAGCTCGACTCCGACGTGCTCAGCCAGTGCATGAGCCAGTTTCTAATGCGCATTGTCAACCCCGTAGACCAGGACAGCCTCAAGTACGGCGTCGAGGCCGCCGGGCGTGACCTCCTACAGGAACTGCCCTCCCTGACTAAAGGCCAGGTGATTGTGTCGGGGGCCTGCGTCAATACTCCGGTGCTGTGCCAGGTACGCCAACGGCTGACCAAGCACGGCGGCGAAACGATGAATGCCCCCGAAGCCTGGATGAGCCACTTTCAGACGCACCACCAGCAGGCCCGCAAACTCGAAAAAGCCGCTCCCGCCAGGGCCGGGAAAAAGGCCGAAACCTTCGGCGGGGTCAGTATTGAGTAAAGCTGAGCAACTAGCCCCGACCGCTGAGCGCCCGGGCCGTTTCGCGGCTCTCCTGCTTGCGTTTGAGGCTTTCGCGCTTGTCGTGGAGCTTTTTGCCCCGAGCCAGGGCAATGGTCGCCTTCACCCAGCCTCGCTGCAGGTAAAGCTTGAGGGGCACCAGCGTCAGGCCCTTTTGCTCCACTTTGCCGATTAGCTTGCGAATTTCGTCGCGGTGCAGCAGCAGCTTGCGGGTGCGCTTGGCGTCGTGGTTATAGGCCTTGTTGGTCATGGTGTAGGGGGAGATGTGCACGTTGTGCAGCCACAGCTCCCCGTCTTTGATTGAGGCATAGCCGTCGCGGAGGTTGACCTTGCCCTGGCGAATCGACTTCACCTCCGAGCCCATCAGCTCCAGACCGGCTTCGTAGGTCTCTAAAATTTCGTACTCGTGGCGAGCCTGGCGGTTGTCGCTGACTACCTTGTACCCGTCGCTAGAATCAGCCACAGCATGTCCTCCTACTCCACAACCACCCGCCATTCATGCAGCTCGTAATCGACGCAGTGGTTTTGAATCAGCGGGTCGGCGGCTACAATGGCGCGGGCTTCATCCAGCGAACTGGCCTGAAACAACAGCATACCACCCCCAAACTCAGCCCAATAGCCGCTCCTGGCGGCGTGGCCTTTGGCAATCAGATCTTTGACGTAGGCCACGTGGGCGGGCACAAACTGGTCAAAAATAGCTTTGTTGACCACGCCTTTCTCAATTTTAACGAACCAGGGCATAGGGGGCGATCGCGGAGCAGCCAGACAGAACGTATCTAGGATAGATCAACCTGAATGTCCTCTTCACTGCCCAGGTGTGTGGTTTTGACCCAGCGCAGTCGTTTGGGCCGCACCGCCAGCCGCATCGTCATGGTGGCAATCACCAGCAGCCAGTGCAGCATGTAGAGATTGCCCCACAGCGTTTGCAGGCCGCTCACCCACAGGGCCTGCTGCCGGGTGCGCCGTAGCCCGCAGAACATGCCCACCATCGACAGGGTCAGGGCCAGACTGGACACCGGCAAAAACAGCGGCAGCCGGTGGCGCAGCACCGCCATCACAAAGTCAGGCAAAGCCACCGTGGGCAGGCCGTACTGAATCATCCAGAAGGCGGCCATATCAAAGGTTTTGACCGGGGCCAGCCGGGGTTGGGCTATCAGCCGCCAGTAGTCGAGGTAGCGCTGATACCCCCCTTCTGCCCAGCGGTTGCGCTGGTGCCACAGCCCCAGGGGCCGCTCGACCCCCTCTTCGCCCACCGCCGGGTGCAGCAAAAACTGGATATCCCAGCCGCCAAAGTGCAGACGCAGGGTTAGATCCAAGTCGTCGGTGATGGTCTCCTCGTTCCAGCCGCCGCACTGGGCCAGGGCTACCCGCCGCACAAACTGGCCGTTGCCCCGCAGCTCACCAATGCCGCCCAGGCTGATCCGCTGCTGCTGAAAGTAGCTGTCGAGGGCCATCTCAGCCTGCTGCCCCCGAGTCCACAGGTTTTTGGCCCGGTTGACCACTGCTTTTTGCACCTGCACGGCCCCCACCTCCGAGGGGTCAAACATCGGCACCACGTGGCGCAACAGGTCCCTCGGCACCCGGGCATCGGCGTCAAAAACGCCGATGATGTCGCCCTGGGTATCGGGCCAGACCTGGTTCAGCGCCCCCGACTTGCCGCCCGTGGCTCCGGCGCTGCGGCACAGCACCCGCAGTTGGGGGTAGCGATCGCGGAGGGTCTGTAGGCGGCGGGCGGTGCCGTCGGTGCTGTTGTCGTCAATGATCCACACCTCGTAGCGGCTGGCGGGGTAGTCGAGCTGACACAGGGCCGCCACCAGGGGTTCAATCACAGCCTCTTCGTTCTTGGCGGCCACCAGCAAGGACACGTAGGGCCAGGTCTCTTTGGCCTCGGGCATCGCCACCCCAGGGAGCGAGGCCGGGGGGAGAGGCGCTGGAGGCCGCCCTGGTCGAGTCAGCAAAATTCGCAGGGCGTGGGTGGTCAGGAGGGCCGTTAAGCCGAGCACTAGCCAGCTGCCCCAGGACACCAGGTGCAGCACCACGGTAGTCCCCCACAACAGGCTCAGGGTCAGCGCCGCCTTTGAGCGACGGCCAGAGAACCCTGGGAAGTCTTCCATCTCGAGTTCATCAACGGGAGTAAAAAAACGTCCGGCAGCAAAGCGTTCGGGAGTATCAGCCATGAACTCAGGTTAGCAAGCACGACAAAACGGCAATGGCCAGGTTGCCCTGCCCAGGGAAAATTACCTTAACCCCAAACATGCCCCCGGCCTAGGTCTATCATCCCCGATTTTGCGAGAAAATTTCAGTGATACCCCTGGTACCCTCATGGGGAATGCTAACGATGTCGAAGGAATCATCGGTCAGTCAGCAGACTGTGGGTATCTAGTATCTTAAGCACCTAAACCCGATGATCGCCGCCATCACCGTTTTTTGAAGCATCGTTTGTTAGAACTCGACCTAAAGGCCAGACCCATGAGTTTGACGTTTGAGGCAATTCAGCCAGCAGGCAAGCAGGACATCAGCGTTTACATGCCCTACTACCAGGGCAGTAAGCGCAATGCGCTGCCCTACGCCATTTCTCTGTACAAGCAGGGCAATCTGGAGGGCGAGCGTCAGATTGAGGGAGGGGACAGCATCGCCTTTGTGGCCACCTGGAATGTCTCGGTGCTGCCCGCTGATCTGACCCGGTGCCGCATGCAGTTCGACGGCGATAGCGATCTGAGCTACGAGATCACGATGGCCACCTTTGAATTTGTAGACTTTTTATTTGATGTGATTGTGGCGCTGCGCCAAAAGCGAGCGGCGGACTTTTCCCAGGGGTTTTATCGCAAGCTTCTGCGGCTGGACGATTAGGTTAGGTCGTTTCAGAGCAGCTGGGCCACGGGTTTGGCAACGGTCTGACGCCGACATCCGCTAAAGTGGCAGAATGAGTATGGCACTGTACCTATCGGCATCAGCCAGGCGATGCTGGGCTGCTCTATGGCGGCAATGCCTGGTCGCTTAAGCACAGTGCTTTGCCCCCATGGAGGAGTTGCAGCGTGCCCAGTTCAGCAAAGCGTCTAGTGATTGGTTCAACCGAGTCCTACAGCGGTAAGTCAGCGGTGTTACTGGGCGTTGGGCTCCAACTTCAGGCCACCGGCCTGGACATTGGGTTTGGTAAACCCATGGGCAGTTCCACTGGCCAGGACGAAACCGATCCCGATCTCGATTTTATTGTTGAAACGCTGCACTTGCCGGCAACCCGGTTTTATCCGCCGTCAATTTCCCTGATCGAAGCGGCGGTGGCCGATCGCCTGACCACGGCAGGCCAGGCCCCAACCCACTACAGTCTGGAAAGCTACACCGAACACCGCGGCGAAGACCTGCTGCTGCTGGAGGGGCCGGGCAACCTGACCGAAGGCACCCTGCTGAACCTGTCGGTGGCCCACATTGCGGCCGACATCGATGCGGTGGTGCTGCTGGTTACCCGCTACGACTCGCTGCTGCTGGTCGATCGCCTGCTGGCGGCCAAGGCTCAGCTGGGGGCGCGCCTAATCGGGGTGATTGTCAACGACATTCCTGCCGATGCCGCCGCCGCCTGTGCCGAGATGGCCCGTCCCTTTTTGGAGAGTCAGGGCATTCCGGTACTGGCGCTGCTGCCGCGATCGCCGATTATGCGCAGCGTGACGGTTCGTGAGATTGTGGCCCGTCTCAACGCCGAGGTGCTCTGCTGCCCCAACCGCCTGGATCTGATGGTTGAGACCCTGACCATCGGGGCGATGAACGTCAACTCGGCCCTGCGGTACTTCCGCAAAGCCACCAATATGGCGGTGGTGACCGGGGGCGATCGCACCGATATTCAGTTTGCGGCCCTGGAGACCTCCACCCAGTGCCTGGTGCTGACCGGCCAGATTCCTCCCTCCCCGGAAATTTTAGAGCGGGCTTCCGATTTAGAAGTGCCGATCGTCTCGGTGGACTCCGATACCCTGTCTACTGTCGAGCGTATCGACGAACTGTTTGGCCAGGTACGCCTGCACGAGCCGATCAAAGTACGCTGCATTCAAGACCTGATCGCCACCCACTTTGACATGGACCGGCTGCTGCAGTTGCTGGACCTCAAGCTGCCGGTGTCGGCCAGCTAGGTAGGCCTGGGGGCGGGGTTTCCTGTAGCCGTACCCTCACCTTCTGATACAATTAAGCGCGTTATTCTCGCATTCGGTGCAGCCTTTGAGTCAGTCCATAGAAGCGTCGCTCGAATCCGCTAAAGTCGACACGTTTTTGCAGGAGCTCGCGGCTATTCAGCAGTCGGGTTCTAAGCGGGTGGCCATTTTGGGGTCGCGCCATGTGCCTATCACTCACCAGCAGCTGATTGAGCTGATGACCTACGCCCTGGCTTTGGGAGGCAACCGCATTATTACCTCCGGGGCCACCGGCACCAACGCCGCCGCCATCAAAGGGGCGATGCAGGCTGACCCCAATTTGCTGACGGTAATTTTGCCCCAGAGTCTGGCCCGCCAGCCCCGCGAGTCGCGGGATCAGCTGGACCAGGTGATGCACCTGGTGGAAAACCCCGCCAACGACTCCATGTCCCTGGCCGATGCCAGCGCCCTGTGCAACCAGGAGATTATCTCCCGCTGTCAGCAGCTGGTGTGCTTTGCGTTCCACGACAGCCACACCCTGCTCAAAACCTGCCAGGATGCCGAGGACCAGCGCAAAATTGTCACGCTGTTTTACTTCGACTAGGGCAGGGGTGGTATGACCAGGCTTTTGACCATGCCCGGCTTTTTGCTGGTCAGCATTGGGCTGGCGGCGCTGCTGGTGTACCTGCCCTTTCTGGCGGTGGGCTACGGGCGGTTTGCGGTGGGCTACGATCGTGAAGCCCCAAGGGCCATGTTGCCCAAGCTGCCCCCCTACGCCCAGCGGGCCACCTGGGCCCACGAGAATGCTTTTGAGTCGATTATTTTGTACGCTCCGGCGGCGCTGATGGCCTACGTCACCAATCAGCAGTCGGATCTGGCTCTGGGGGCCGCGATCACTTACCTGGTCGCCCGCACCCTGTACCCGGCGGCCTACATTCTCAACCTGCCGAACGGGCGATCGCTGATGTTTGCCGTCGCCAACCTGAGCACGTTTACCCTCTATTTCTTGAGCTGTCGGTCGGCCTTGATGTAGTCTGTTGGTGCGCAGATACTCGATATTGCCCTATGGCTTCTAGTTATTCCTTTGATATCGTCAGCGATTTTGATCGCCAGGAGCTGGTCAACGCCCTCGACCAAACTCGACGGGATGTGTCCAGCCGCTACGACCTCAAGGATACGAAGACCACCCTTGAGCTGAGCGACAGCACGATTACCATTGAAACCGCCAGCGACATGACCCTGGATGCGGTGAAGGATCTGCTGCACCAGAAGGCGGCCAAGCGCAATCTGTCCCTGAAGATTTTTGACTACGGCGATGTGGAAGCCGCCAGCGGTACCCGCGTCCGCCAAACGGTGACCCTCAAAAAGGGCATTGAGCAGGAGATGAGCAAGCAGATCACCAAACTGATTCGCGACAACCTCAAGAAGGTGACCGCCGCCATTCAGGGCGATGCGGTACGGGTGACCGGCAAGTCTAAGGACGACCTCCAGCAGGCGATGCAGCTGGTGAAGCAAGAGGACTGGCCGGTGGCGGTGCAGTTCACCAACTACCGCTGAGTCGGCTTCGGGCAGTTAAGCGCGATCGCCCCCGTTTGGGCAGGCTAAGGGCAGCCATCTGCCGGAGCCACCTATGTCCGCCGACCTCAGCAAAACCGAACTTGGCACCCTGGGCGAAACCCTGGTGGCCAACTGGCTGCAAACCCAGGGCTGGCAACTGTGCGATCGCCAGTGGCACTGCCGCTGGGGCGAGCTCGATCTGATCATGGCCAAGGGGCCCGCCAATGGCGATGGTCAGCTGGCTTTTGTGGAGGTCAAAACTCGCAGCCAGGGCAACTGGGATGCCTACGGCCTGATGGCGATTACCCGCAGCAAGCAGGCCAAGCTGTGGAAGGCGGCACAGCTGTACTTGCTCAAGCACTCCCAGTGGAGCGAGGCTACCTGTCGCTTTGATGTGGCTCTGGTGGCCTGTCACCGGCAGCGGGGCGATCGCCCCCCGGCTACCGCCCATCCCAATCGCCAGATGAGGCTAGACGATCGCCATTACCTGGTGCTGCAAGACTATATTGACCACGCCTTTGACCTGGTCAGTGGGTAGGCCGAGCCACCCACGACCAACATTTAAGTAAACAATAACGATCCATTAACAGGATCTCGCCCATCATGGCCTAAGCTGCTATGTAGAGGTATAGTCGTTGTCCTGCCTCTACCCCTAGTGTCTGCCTCCGCTGAGCAGCTAGAGCAGGCTCACTACCGTACTTCCCAGCTCGTTGTTTCTCTGGGAATACCATGACAAAGTTCGCGATTGCTATCTGCCCGACTGGTTCCCTGGCCGAGCAGATTAATCAGTTTCTAACCCAGAATGGCGAGGATCAAGCAGCCAATAGCACTAAAGGATCCGTTCCCGGCTTTACGTTGATTGAAGACTTTGAAGAACAGGGCAGCGCCGCCCCCGTCTACACCCAAAGTCTCGATCGCGCCTTCAATCGGGGGCTAAAATCCCGCCCTTCCCCTGTGGTTACCCTAGATGGCGTGGTCACGAAACCAGACGGTTGTAGTGTGGCGATTACCGCCCCCTGGCTGAAGCAGGTCATGGTTAACTTCGCCTGTACGGTGAAGTCGCCCACCCGCAAAATGCCCCTTCGCATCCAGGAGGACCTGGGCTTACCCCTGGCCTGTGGCCTTGACCACAAGCAAGTTGATGCTGTGGTTGCCCAGGCAACCGCCGCCATTGACTGCCAGACCCCAACCCAGTGGGAAATGCGATTTTACCAGCGATCGCCCAACCGGGGCTGGGTTTGCCACCGCAGCTGGGATCTCGGCGACGGCCAGCCCTCGGTAAACTAGAGGCGGCATTTAGGCTCGAAAGACTTGGCGATCGTCCCCCAGCCTGGCCCCGCTATCCCCCACACCACGCTGGTACTGGCCATGAGCCTGGACGGCAAGATTGCCGATCGGCAGCGGGGGGCGGCGCGGTTCTCGTCCGCGGCCGACCTGGACCACCTGGAGGCCCAGGTGGCGGCGGCGGACGGCGTGCTGTTTGGCGGCGGCACCCTGCGGGCCTACGGCACCACACTCAGCGTCCGCACCGCCGACCTCCTGACCCAGCGGCGACAGCGGGGGCAGCCCGATCAGCCGCTTCAAATCGTCTGGTCACCCTCGGGCAATCTGGACCCCGATCTGCGCTACTTTCGGCAACCGGTGCCCAGGGGGCTGGTGACAACCGCGGCGGGGGCCGAGGGTTGGGGGGCCGAACAGTTTGAGCAGGTCTGGACAGTGCCCCCCGACAGAACCCAGCCCTGGGACTGGGGCTGGATCCTCGCTCAGTTCAAGCGGCGGGGCATCCACACCCTGGCGCTGTTGGGCGGCGGTGGGCTGGCCGCAGAGATGCTGCGCTGCGGCTGTGTCCACGAAATCAAGATCACGGTCTGTCCATTAATTTTGGGCGGCACGATGGCGCCTACGCTGGTGGAGGGGGACGGTTTTCTGGCCGATGTGGCTCCCCGCCTGACGCTGCTATCCAACCGAACCGTAGGCGACGAGGTGTTTTTGCACTACCGGGTGCAGTCCTCTGCATAGACCTACAAATTCCTTTACCCTGGAGAATAACCAACCGTCCCCTACCGGCTAATCACCCATGGGCTACCCCGCTGTGCCGTCGCTCACCGCTACCTGGCTGCGTTCCATTGACGAGGTACCCGAAGCGGTGTGGAACGAGCTGGCGCTGCCCCTGGCCACGCCGTTTTTGGAGTGGAGCTGGCTGCACAACATGGAGCGATCGCACAGCGTGGGGGCCAATTCCGGCTGGCTGCCCTGTCACCTCGCCCTCTGGCAGGGCAAAACCCTGGTGGGGGCCGCGCCCATGTACCTGAAGGGCCACAGCCGGGGCGAGTTTGTGTTCGACCACCAGTGGGCCGATCTGGCGGAGCGGCTGGGGGTGGAGTACTACCCCAAGCTGCTGGGTATGTCGCCCTTTACCCCGGCGGAGGGCTACCGATTTTTGATCTCACCCGACGCTGATGAGGTGGTGATTAGCCGAGCCATGGTGGAGGTGATTGACGACTTCTGCGATCGCAACGGCATCTCCGGCTGCCACTTTCTCTACGTGGACCCCCAGTGGCGGACCACTATGGCCCAGCTGGGGTTTTCCGAATGGCTACACCACAGCTATGTGTGGCAGAACCAGGGATTTCAAACCTTTGACGACTATCTGAGCATGTTCAACGCCAACCAGCGGCGCAATATCAAGCGCGAGCGCAAGTCGATGGAGACGGCGGGGCTGCGCCTGGAGGCGATCGCGGGGGACGCCATCAGCAAAGCCCTGTGCCACCAAATGTACGACTTCTACGCCGACACCTGCGACAAGTTTGGCTGGTGGGGCAGCAAGTACCTGAGCCGCAAATTCTTTACGCTGCTGCACCACGACTACCGCCATCGCATGGTATTCTTCGCTGCCTACGGTGACGACGACAATGACCCGGTCGGCATGTCCTTTTGCCTCACCAAGGGCGATCGCCTCTACGGCCGCTACTGGGGCTCCAGCCTGGATTTCAACAACCTGCACTTCAACGCCTGCTACTACGCGCCAATCGAATGGGCGATCGGCCACGGCATCACAATGTTTGACCCAGGGGCCGGAGGTCGCCACAAAAAACGGCGCGGCTTTCCCGCCCTGGGCAACTACAGCCTGCACCGGTTCTACAACGCCCGCCTGGGCACCCTGCTGACCCGCTACATCGCCGAGGTCAACGACCTGGAGCAGCAGGAGATCGACGCCATCAATGCCGAACTGCCCCTCAAGCAGCCCTAGTTGTCAATTCTGCCTTAGGAGAACCCTGGCCCCGCAGGTGGGAACCCTAGAGCAGCAGACTGCTGCTGGGGCAGCCGCCGCTGGAAACAGCCATCACGGAA